>JBAZVM010000001.1:0-168742 GCA_041660885.1 Patescibacteria group bacterium
TAAGCACCAATTCCGTGTCTGCCACTTTGATTAGGGTTTTAATGTTTCCATTTTCGTCTTTGTATTCTTCTATGCCCGGAACAGTTGATAATATAGCTTCAAAGTATTCCATGTCTTCCACGGATTGATCATTAACCATAAGAAGCTTAAGGAAAAGTTCCATTTGGTCTTTGATGGCTTGTTTTTCTTCTTCTGTTGTTGGTGGTTTTACATTCTTGGGTATCAGGTATTCTTGGTCTCCTATCTTTACGGTAAAGAATTCTTCTTCTTGCGTGGTTTCTTCTGTTTCCTCTGATACTGCTTCTTGCTGTTCCGTGTTTACTATTTGCGGAGAAAGAGTAAGAGCGCTTTGAGAGGCTAGGTTTCTTGATAGAGTGTAATAGCTTTCATATTCAAAAGCGTAGTAAGAAGGGCCGGATAAAACAACTTTGTAAGTACCTGAACTAAGGCCGGAAAAAGAGATTTGTCCGGAAACATTGGAAGTGGCTTCTAATAATTTTTCGTTATTGTAATAAAGAGTGGCTTTGGCATTAGAGATGGGGTAGCCTCTGGTATTGTTAAGAGTAAGGCTTAAGGTGGAGGATTCTACGGGGTTGCTGGTTGTTGTGGAGGAAGAAGATACTTCTTCATCTGAAGTGAAACTGGCTGCGGTGCTTGATATGGAATCTGCTGTGCAAGGATTGTTTACTTTAACTACGTAAGAAACAGTTAAGGTTTTGTCTTGGCCTATGGAAGGAGTGGTAAAGATTATGTTATTGCCATTGGTTGTTATGACGGTATTATCATTGCTGCTGACTGGGGTGTTTGATTGTAAAGTAGTGTTAGTTGGAATGGTATCGGTAATGATGGTGTTACTGGCGGAAAGGTCTCCGGTGTTACTGGCGGAAATAGTATATTGAATGTAATCAGTAGGCTCTATGGCTTCTCCGTTGTCATCCGCGGCTATGGTGTTGGGGCCTAATTGTAAAGAAATGATTAAGGCGATTAAAGAAGCCGCGGCTAATACGGCGGATAGCCTGTTTAAAAGAAGGAGTCTTTTGCTTTTCTTTTCTTTTTTGTTGGGTAGATAAAGAGAAATAAAAAATAATACTAGAAAGACAAAGAAGGAAAGGACAAAAACAATGGAATAGGACCAATCCACGGTTTTACGAAAGAAGATATTATCTATGGTATCGGCGTTAACTTGTTTGATGAGAATATTAAGAAGAGAAAAAGGTTCCGTGCTTACGGTAACTGTTTTAGAAAGGGTTATTTCCGGCACATGTTCCGTGTTGATGGTAAAGCTTTTAATGTTAGACCAATCGCTCTTGGCACTTAAAGGATCTGATACCCTTACTGCCCAATAATAGGTGGTTTCTTCTGAAAGAGCGTCTGTTACTTTTAAAGAGGCAGTACCAATATTGGAAGTATAGCTATATTGGTTGTTGGTAATGGGGTCGCTATTGGTACTTACTCTTACGTGATAGGTTAGTTCTGATGCAGTGTTATCAGCATCGGTTGGAGCGGTCCAAGATAATGTTGGTTTTAACACGCCCACTTCTTCGTTGTTAGGGCTAAAGCCAGAGGTTACTTTGTTGGGGGTGTCGTTTACCGAGTTTACGGTTAAATTAATTGTGTTGGAAGTAATGGCGGCTCCGGTGTCTTGCGCGGAAAAAGAAATAGTGGTTGTGCCATACCAATTTTCTTCCGGAGTTAAAGTGGCGATGCCTCCTGATATATCTACTGTGATGTGTTCTGAAGAAGTAACGGTATTATATGTTAGAGTATTGTCTGATCTTTGCGTGTAGTAAGAACTAAGAGTAATGGTAGTAGTGTTATCTTCATTCCAGGATTGATCAGGTATGGTAGTGCTAGAAATATTATCGTTAATATCATCATCATTGGTGACATATCCTGTTGGAGCAGTGCTTTGACAGACAGAAGTAGAATTAGTGGAATCACCTTGGCTATCATTATCTAGATCTGCGTAGTAGGTTTGGTTGGTGTTTACTGTTTCATCCGTGTCGCTACAGTCGGTGTTGTTGCTGGCATAATTATCCGGTGCCGTGTCAGAACAAAGAGAAGCGGAAGTAGTAGAACCATAGCCATCATCGTCATTATCTTCATAGTAGGTTTGGTTGGCGGAGACTGTGGCGTCGGAGTCATTGCAATCGGTACCGTCAAACAATCCATCGGTGCCGGCAACGCTATCTAGGTCGGAATCGATGTAGAGGTATCCTAAATACGCGGCGCCAGTGTAATATCCTTCATCCCAACCGTCTGCTCCTATTAATATATCACTAAAATTATCACCATTGATATCACCGGCAGAGGAAACACTAAAGCCGGATTTATCACCGGCGGCTTCACCGGTAAATTTTATGGCGGTAGCCAATGCCCCTCCAGCCAAATGTTCGGATTGACCGTAAATAAGATATGCCGCGCCAGCATCTACTCCGCCGCCGGCATTTGTAAAAGCGCCGATAATGACATCGGCATAACCATCGTTATTAACATCTCCAGCGGTCGAGGAAGAATAACCGGCGCTATCGTTAACGGCTTCACCAAAGTATTTAACACCATTGCCGCCAAGCGCCGTTAAAGCGGTGATTCCGCTATATTTTTCGCTCTTGCCGTATATCAGATACACGGCACCGGCATTTGACCCGGCGATATCCTGAGTATCAACAAAAAAATCATCATAACCGTCGTTATTAACATCTCCGGCCGTGGCCGGCGAATATCCAACTGAGTCGCCGGCTGTAACGCCATAAAACTTAGCGCTATCACTGCCGAGCGCTCCCAAACTGGTAGTGCCACTGTATTTTTCGCTCTTACCGTAAATTAAATACGCGGCTCCGGTGTTGGATGCACCGGTATCATTGTTGGGAACACCGATTAAAAAATCATTATAACCATCACCATTAACATCCCCCGCAGAATAACAGTATTTACTGGCATGATCGTTAACCGCTACACCATAAAATTTTGCGCTATCACTGCCGAGCGCTCCCAAACTAGCAGTACCGCTGTATTTTTCGCTCTTACCATAAATTAAATACGCGGCGCCGGCATCTGCTCCTCCGGCATTATGATTACGCGTTGCGCCCACTAAAATATCATCGTAACCATCATTATTTACATCTCCGGCAGGGCCAATCGCTTCACCCGCCATATCACCAATTGCTTCACCGGTAAATTTTACGGCCGTAGATAAAGAAGCGCCATTTAATGGCTCTTGCTCGCCATAAATCAAATAAACGGCTCCTGTATATGAATTTACACCCCACGCCGCCACTAGAAAATCATCGTAACCATCGCCATTAACATCTCCGGCATTCGTTGTGGGCCAGCCAGCTCCGTCACCTTCAGCTTCACCGGTAAATCTTTCAAGCAAAGATAAACTATATTCTTCTTGGGAAAAGGTGGTTAAAGGAAAAGATAAAAATACGATTAAAAAAAGTATAATTTTCTTCATATACAAGAATAATTATACCATATTTACCTAAAAATAATAAATTTTACTGCCAAGAGTAGCCGTAACCCTCGGGTACTATCTCTACCCAAGTGTTGCCCCGATTGAATTCCACTTCATTTCCCTGTTTATCATAATATTTGGTACGGGCAAGACGATCTGCCTTTTTCCAGCGTCCTTCAATCAGTTCGCCATCGCGGAAAATGTAAGCATCGCCTTCGCCGGTTACGGAAAAGTTGATGCGCCCCTTGCCTTCCAAGTACTGCCCCGGCGGTACTTTCTCTATTATTATGTTACGCGTGGTTAAAACTTTACCCGTGTTAGCATCAGTATGCTCAACGCCCCCGTTGATTCTTTCGTAGTTATTGTTTTCATAATTAAAACGATACTCTACATTATATGATCCGCCAAAATCTATATTGATTTTAGAAACATACCCGGCTTCTCCGGCTTTTTTTCTGTTTTGGTTGTCATCTTTGAATTTCCAGCTTTCATAAGTGGGAGCATCTTTCCAGCTATGGCCAAAAATAGCCGCCTGCTCCAGCTTGGTGATGTTGGTGAAATAATTATGCGGAGAAACTTTATTGGGATCCCGCCAAAAATATTTCGGCTCCCTTAAACCATCAAGATCTTTCATATGCAGCTCCCAAAGCGCTTTGGAAGCCGTATAACTTCCACCAGCGTGGGTGTACATGCAATCCAGCTCCGAGGCGAACTCCAAATAAGTGTCCCGCGCGCTACGCACCGGGCCGATGGGGTCGGCCTTTTCTCCGGCGTACACGGCCATCAATCGGGTAATTCCCCCTTCCACGATTATTTCGTAAACTAATGAAGCAGAAGATATACCGGACTGCGGCCGCACTCCGGAAAAAGCCGCGTTTTCTATCATCACACAAATAGGCAGCTTGTTACTCTCTTCTTTAGAAACAATTAAACCGTCCAATCTTCTCGGCGCTATTGTAGCGTTCTCTTCTGTTTTTTTCTTTTCTTTTTTATCCTTATATTCATTTATATTTATAATCGGATTTCTGTGAGTAAAATTAATCAGCGAAGGAAATAATTTTCCTTTCACGGCTACGATAACAGCAGAAGACAATATAATAATAAAAATAGTCGCTAACAAAATCGCCAGCTGCCACCTTTCATTCTCTCTGATATTTTTGAAAAAAGACTTTATCTTTTTGATTATTTTCTTTCTTCTTAATAGATTTACGGACATGGCATTATTATATTATGTTTTTTCAAGAATAGAAAGGTGCGCAATAATCCTCTTTTACGATTATTGATTATTTTGTTATACTCCAGATATTAACTATAAAAAGACATATGGGATCAACATGGAAAAATATTTTATTATCCTTTAGCGTAACAATCTTTTGTTTTTTGTTTATTACCATTGACATTTTTATGTTAAGCACAGCAAAATCCATAAGTACAGAATATTTTTATATTAATCCTTTTTATTCCATATTATTTATTTTTTTATCGATAGCTGGGTTTTGTTTATATGCATATTTAATATACAGTGCCGTATATGACGCAAATAATATAAAAGAAAAATTTTCACAACAACAAATTCATCCCGTTTTGTTTATTATACTCTCTATTCCCTTTCTTTTTATAACATTGCCCGTTTATTTGAATTATAGAGACAAACTACTTAAACAGAATGGTCAGTTCAAATCATTTTTTTCTCAAAAATTTTACATTACCACCCTTTGTTTCTGCAATATTTTAACAATTTTTTTTATTGTATTTTTTGTTTTATCATTTTTACAAATAATTGAACCAACAATAATAAAAGATCGCGGCTTGATGATAATCGACTAAGCGCAAAAACGCACTAATAGAAATGTAATTAATAAAAAAATATGGTCGTTCTAAATTATATACTTGGCGGTTTGGCTTTTCTAAGCAACCTTGGACTATTAATTGGCATACCGGGCACTATCATTGCTCTTATCGTCGAAGCGAACAGAGAACCAGATGTAACCGGACGAAGATCCCTGCGTCTGACGAAAAAATATGGCATAATAGCCGGGGGTTCGTTTATTCTTTTAATAATTACTTTAACCGCGTGGGGCGTATCTACATATTTTCTTTCAAATAGCATGGCAGATTCGAATACTTTGAATAATTCTAATATCGGGAACAACAACACGATTAAAATAAATTCTAATATAAATATAAATTCCAACAAAAATATTAACGCAAATATTCCGCCAAAGAACGAAAATGTTAATTCCAGCGTTAATGCCAATAAAATATATAACGAATGTTTTTATTTAGTAAAAACATCAGCAAATTGTCAGAAAAAAACAGCTATACCTTCGACCCGTTTAGATAAAAATCAAGATAATGTGCACGATTTAGGGTCTGATAAAAGCAGTGACTCGGATTTAGACGGCATTAATGATGTCGAAGAAAATTTATTGGGTTTAAATTCTAAAAAAGCCGATTCTGACGGTGATGGTTTCGATGATGGTGAAGAAATAGTTAATGGTTTTAATCCTGATGGACCTGGGCTTATTGAATACCAATTTGAAACGACCGAGGAATGGGCCCAGGCTAATTTAGATAAATTCGGGACTACTATACAACGTTCTTTTAATTCCTACTTTACTGGTGCAGTTGATTTTACGCAAACCAATTAAATAAGTATTATAGACCTTAATTAAAAATTCTTTATGGGCTCAACATGGAAAAATATTTTATTATCACTGGCTGTCTGCGGTTTTCCTATTGCTATTAGTTTCGCTTTTGCAGACATGGTCGCTACCCTTTCTTCGCTTCCTTTAAAATTACTACTTAGCTTGGTATCCAGATTTATTCAATTGCTGGAAACAGGATTGTTTATCTATATATTAATTAAAACCGTTACCGCTCTTATTAAGCTGAAAGAAGGGTATCCTCAAGAAAAATTTAACGTTGCGCTCGAAATTATTTTATTGGTGCTCTTCTACATTTTTGCTCTTCCGCCTTGTTTGAGCTTAAGAGATAAAATTTTAAAAAAATACAACAAATTTACCCCGATTATTTCTTACAATTTTTATACCGTTATTGTTTCTATTTTCTTGCTGAGCATGCTGGCAGGAGGAATGTCTTTTTATTATAGGCTGTATATGGAAAAAACTCATCCGGATAACATAAAACAAACAAGTACGGAAATTATCGATAGAGAATAGATAATGCATCTATATTATTGGCACCGCTACCGGGAATCGAACCCGGGTTACCAGGATGAAAACCTGGTGTCCTAACCACTAGACGATAGCGGCATATTTTTAAAACAAAAGCTATTATAGCAAGCTTGAGCTTAAAGTCAATAGAAAATTATCATCCCGGCCATCAAGCATAATGCTGATAGTGCGCTGATTTTTTTCTAAAAAAACAAAACTATATTCTTTGTCGTTCCCGCTAGCCAGTAATATACCATTGGGCAGTTCTTCTGTTTTGTAATCTAACTTTTGTAAAGATAATGTTTGGTCTGCTCTAGATGAAGCAGCACTGTATTTGCCGGTGTTGGCGGTGGTAATAGCGAAACTATATCCGGCACATTGATAATTAGAAACCCAATGATCAATGTGCGAAGACTTTCTTAAAGTCTTTATTAATTCTTTGTCGTATATTTTTTCTCCTAAATACTGTGAAGCATCCATATAGCCGCTTTGGCCGCTGCTTTGCCCGGGAATCTCATGGCAGTTATTTTTTCTTAAAAATGTTTCGTCAATTTCTACGGCTAATTTTTTATCTAAATATTTGTCTTCATATTTGGCGGTAAAAGAATCCATGACATAGCTGGAAACAGTGGCTTCCACTAAAGCGGCAATTAGCAACAAGGGCAAACAGAGCGCAAAAAATTGGCGCAGATAAAACAACAATGATTCTTTTCTTGTGCGCGTAGAAAAAATGCGCTTGCCTAAAAATAATTTTAAAAATAAATTTATGCCAATTACCGCGCCGATGATGAAACCCGGAATTTCAAAAATGCCGTGCGGTATTAGAGCGGCAATGGTGGTAATAAAATTTCCCGGCTGATAAGAATCAGTATAATAAGCTAGTTCTAAAAAAACCCCGATAATCAACCCGTTAAAAAAAATAATAAGCAAAGGGAGAAAAAAAATAATCGCGGTAATGAATAAAGTGAGAGTAACAACAAGATTGTTAATAAAAATACGCGTAGCCAGCAACCACCAGCTGTCCGCACCAGTTAAAATTCCTAAAAATTTATCGGTTAAAGACTCTAAAAGCCCCACTTTCACGGAGACGGGGACTATCGGGCCGGCTAGAATACCCAGCAAAAAGAAAGCGGTAACGAAAAATAAAGTATATTTAGTTTCTTTAAAAAATTCCGCCAGATTATCGATAAATGATATTTTATTTTTCATATAATAGATATATTGTATATAAATTTGAATAAAATGTAAAAAATGATATAATCTAATTAATCTATGAAAAAATATTTATACATACCAACGCTCATTATTATCGCTTTATTGACGGCCGGATGCGGCCAAGATAAATCCGGCATTGCCAATGTTTCTTACGATATGCTGGATAATAATTCCTTTACTTTGGAATCCGTGGCCGATAAAACAAGCGATCCGATTATCGCGGTTTTAGACGAACAAAGTCTGCTTGATACCATGTACACCAAAATGAGAAAAAACAACGGGGTGAATTTAGCTTTCGAAGGAGAGAAAGAATTAGTCATCATGGCCATGCGCGGGAAAAAAGGTTCATGCGATAGCGCCAACTTGGAAATCAAAAAAATCAGGCAAAGCGATAAAAAACTCATAGTAGAAATTTTAACGGATAGCGGCCAAACCAGCGACGGCAAAGATTGCGCCGTGATCATGAATCCTTACCAAATCGTAAAGATCGCCAAAGAGAACATTGAATTCGAAAAAAAATTACAAATAGAGCTGGTGGACTTTACCAGCCAAAAAGTTCTGGCCACGACAGAGCTTAATACCTTACCCGGATTTTTAAAATAAGCATGAAAATTTTAGGCATTGAAACCTCTTGCGATGAAACATCCGCCTCGGTTGTGTCTTTTAGCCGCGGCCGCTTTGATATTCTAAGCAATATAGTTGCTTCTCAGATCAGCATACATAAAAAAACCGGGGGCGTGGTTCCGGAAGTGGCTGCGCGCGAACATGTGAAAAACATTCTTCCGGTTGTGAACGCCGCTTTATGGGACAGCCAAACAAAATTTACCGAACTGGATAGAATCGGCGTAGTATCCGGACCGGGATTGATCACTTCTTTAATGGTCGGCTCGGAAACGGCAAAAAACTTGTCTTATCTCTGGCATAAGCCAATATTCAGCATTAATCATCTTGAGGCGCATATCGCAGCGAACTTTTTGCTTAATAAAAAAATCATTTATCCCGCACTCTGCTTAATTGTTTCCGGCGGCCACACGGAAATCGTATTATTGAAAAAACCGAGCACTTATCAATTAATCGGTGCAACACGCGATGACGCGGCCGGAGAATGCTTTGATAAGTGCGCTAAAATATTAGGCCTGCCTTATCCGGGCGGCCCGGCCATTGCCAAGGTAGCGGAAAAAGGGAAAGCCACTATAGCTTTTCCCAGACCCATGATTAATTCTGCTGATTTTGATTTCTCTTTCTCCGGTTTAAAAACCGCTGTTTTATATTTTAAAAGAGATAACACCAAATATAATATTAATAATGTTTGCGCTTCTTTGCAGCAAGCCATTATTGATGTGCTTATAGACAAACTAAGCAAAGCCGCGCAAAAATACCAAACTAAAACCGTCCTCTTGGCTGGCGGAGTAGCCGCTAATAAAACTTTGAGAAATCAAGCGCAAAAAACTTTTAAAAAATTGCTGATTCCGGATATTGCCTTATGCACGGATAACGCCGCCATGGTGGCCGCGGCTACGGCTCTGCGGAAAAAAAATAATAATCTATTTAAAATAACAGTCGACCCGAATTATGAATTATCAAGATAAAATTTACGGCCAGATAAATATAGATGAACCTCTCATTCAAGAATTATTTCAATCGGAAACTTTGCAGAGATTAAAAAAAGTGAATCAATACGGCGCCAGCTTTTACCGCTTCTCCCATTTACTTACAACAAGATTTGAGCATAGCTTGGGTGTGTATTTTTTATTGAAAAAATTTAACGCCTCGCTGGAAGAAAAAGCCGCTGGCCTGTTGCATGATGTTCCCCACACCGCTTTTTCCCATGTGATTGATTTCGTCTTTGGCAACGGCGAGAACTCCAGCTTTCATGAGCAATTTCACGAATATTTCTTGCACGATTCCGACGCGGTAAAAATTTTAGCCGAACATAAAATAGATTGGCACCATTTATACGAGATGCATCGATACAAATTGCTAGATCGCGACCTGCCGGATTTATGCATGGACCGTCTGGATTACTTTTTCCGCGATATGTACACAGATAAACATCTTAATAAGAAAGATGTCGGAACGATTTTAGATAATATCGTTCGATTTGAAAATTATCTGGCTTTTAAAAATCAAGATATTGCCATAATGGCCGCGCGCAAATTCAGAGAAGGCAACGACCGCCTCTGGTGCAATCCCATGCAAGCTACTTTATATCATTTATTCGCGGAAATTTTAAAAATCGCCCTGTTTGATAATGTCATAACCTTCCGCGATCTTTTCTCTACCGATGATTTTGTTTATAATAAATTGAAAAATTCTAAACATCCGAATATTTTAAAGCGGTTGGAACAAATCTCCGATTTAAAAGTAAAAGAAAACACGGAAAATTTCGATTATCATGTTAAAACCAAAATCCGCGTTATTGATCCTTATGTATTACAGAATGATAAACTAGTTAGATTATCTGTGTTAGATCCGATTTTCCATAAAGAAAACCAAGACTACCTGGCTTCCAAAAGAGAGGGCTTTTATGTTAAGATAGTGTGATATTAATACTACATAAAAATTTATATGTTTGAACAACTTACTGACCCGAAAAAATTATTAACTCTGGCTGTCATCGCGTTCGTTGTAATGATCGTTCTTTTGTTGCAACAACGAAGAAAAAATAAACCCGAGAACAAATCAGAATACCATCCGGGCCACGGCATTCTTGATCAATATTCCACTAATTACACCCAATTGGCGCGCCAAGGAAAGTTAGAACCAGTTATTGGCCGTCAACGGGAAGTGGAGCATCTCATCCAAGTCCTTTCTCGAAAAACCAAGAATAATGCTTTATTGCTCGGCGAACCAGGGGTAGGAAAAACCGCGGTGGTGGAAAGGTTAGCTTTAATGATCGTAAACAAACAAGTACCGGACTCTATTGCCGGGCAGGAAATCATCGCCCTAGACATGGCATCTCTGGTATCGGGCACAAAATATCGCGGTGAATTGGAGCAACGCCTTGATGAATTACGTAAAGAATTCCACGAACGCCAAAATTCTATTATTCTTTTTATTGATGAGCTGCAAGAACTGGCCCAAGCCAAGGGCGCCGAAGGCGGCTTAAGCCCCGGGGACATTCTCAAGCCGGAACTGGCGCGCGGAACCCTGCAGGTCATTGGCGCTACCACTCTGGATGAGTATGAAAAATATATCATTCCCGAAGAAAGCCTAGAAAGGCGCTTCCAGCCGGTGTATATTCACGAGCCTTCCCGAGAAGAAACTCTGCAAATGCTTCAGGGAGTGCGCGACGTGTTCGGCAAATATCATCATGTTCAATATTCAGATAAAGCCCTAGAAGCCATAATCGATCTATCAAAAAAATATATACACAAGCGTTATCTGCCGGATAAAGCCATAGACATTCTGGATGAGGCCGGCGTGCGGGCACGTCTTGATCATCTTAAACTTAAACGCCAGAATCAGAAACCAGCGGAAGAATCCGTGCTAGTAGACGTGGATACAGTTAAACAAATCGTTTCCGAATGGGCGGAAATACCGATTGCGAAATTAAAGATAGAAGAATAAATAACTTTATTTAACCGGCGGCAGTTCATACGCCCCGATATCTGGAGAAGCGTCTCTGGCCTTTCCTGAAAAATCATTAGTCGGTGTTGAATAACTGCCATAGGTGTAGGCCGTTCCTTGATCGCGCAAGAGCGAACTTAGTGTTAATCGGAAGTCATAATTAGTAGCATCCATAAAGCCGGGGTCGACATTCTTTAAATTTGTTTCAGTCCAAGTGGTTGCCCCATATCCATTAGTGCTTCCATACCAATTGTTATGGTCTAGTACTACTGTTCCTCCTGTATCGGGTTTGATAAAATAATTATAACTACTTGAGTTACTTACCGTATTATTTACGGAAACAAAATTAAAAATTCCCGTATATGAGGAAACGCCCTTGTACATTCCGTTAACTGTGTTATTAGCAATAAAAATTGTAGGGACAAATGGTATGTCATACTCACTATGAGCTTCAGAAATTCCGCCTATACTAATACCATAGCTATGTGTTTGGTTGATATTATAAATAAGATTATTTTCGATTAACACATTGCTATATCCATAAACTTTAATTCCTGCTGATAATGGATTAATTAAAGTATTTGCTAATATATTTACTCGGCCGGTACTATCATCATATGTTGTATCGTTGTTAACTGCGATATTAACATCGCCAATACCATAAATCTTATTGCCTCGTATGGTATCCTTACTGCTGCTTCGAACATGCATGCCCATGCTCCATGTATAACGACAAGTAAATCCGTTTACGGAGATATTTTTTGCGCCGTCTTCCAAATCAAAGCAGTGTCTGTGAAACATCCACCCTTCAGAATTAGCCATACCTGATGGCAAAATAGGCGTAGTTTCGATACCATGAACGGCATCGTTTGGTGCGGTGCTATCATAAGTATGGATATACAAATTAAGAATATCGTCAGCCGAACTATGATTTTCAGTCACTTCCACGTAATAACTGCCAGGTGTCGATTCAACATCTGCCAAGGAGCTTTTTTCCGAATAGGGAAGTTGCTTGTATGAACTGTTCGACTCCGCTACCACGTCCAGTGCGCAGGATTGTCCGCTCCCGCGTTCAGACTCTGAAAAACAGATCGATCGGGAAGCCGCATTGGTGGTGAAGTGGTTAATGTCGGAAGAATTTAATACATTGGCGTATTCATACACATTCGTGTAACCGGAAACAGCAATAAACTTGGTTTCATCCAATGGTTCGCCGCCATCAATAATGACTTCGCCAGGAGAAGTATGTGTCATTGTTCCCGACTGATCAGCAATAATAGTAAAATTCTCGTAGGAGCCTAAATTAATTGTTTCATGATATACGCTAGGCGCGACGATAATCCGTGTCTGCTTTGTGGAATCATAGCCGGATGAATTGCGTACTTGAGCGATAGCCGAATTGATCCCGCTGAATGGTTTATCTACCGTTCCATAGCCGGAACTGACGGCTGTTGCTGCAACAACCCCAGTCGGAAGCGGGTATGCATCCGGGTCACTCGGATTTACGTAATAAGTGGGTACTTTTAATTTATCTGCATCAGCGGATTTATCTTCCTCTGATATATAGCCTACTAATCCCGCGGCGGCCAAACCAAGGCCTAACACACCGACGCCAATAGCCACCTTAACGCGGGTAGAAACCTTTGTGGTTGTTTTTGTCATAGTCTCCATATGATTTTTTAATATTATGCTTATATATTCTATATAATACAACATATGAAGATTATCGTCTAAAGATTTGAGCGGCTACTCTTTCAAAAAAATAATTTTATGTTAAGATAGTGTAATGAAACAAGACATACCAAAAGCCTATAACGCGCAGAATGTGGAGGACTCCATTTATAAGGTATGGGAGGAGTCCGGCTTTTTTAATCCGGATAATTTGAAAGGTGATAAAACATTCACCATTAGCATGCCTCCGCCCAACGCCACGGGCCAGCTGCATATCGGCCACGCCATGTTTTTAACCTTGCAAGACCTAATGATCCGCTACCACCGCATGCTGGGCGAGAAAACCCTTTGGCTGCCAGGAACCGACCACGCGGCTATCGCCACCAATGCCAAAGTAGAAAAGTTGCTTAAAGAAGAAGGGAAAACTAAGTACGATTTAGGCCAGGAAAAATTCATCGCACGCGTACAAGAATATATTAAACAATCGCAAGGCACTATCCGCCAACAAATCCGCAAAGTCGGCTCTTCCTGCGATTGGTCTCGCGAGAGATACACCATGGACGAAGGACTCACTAAAGCCGTGCAAACTGTTTTCCTTAACATGTATAAAGACGGCTTGATATACAAGGGTTACCGTATTGTAAACTGGTGCCCTCATTGCGAATCCACTTTAGCTGATGATGAAGTGGAACATAAAGACCAACCAGCAAAATTATATTACATAAAATATGGGCCATTCGTCGTTGCCACTTCTCGCCCGGAAACAAAACTTGGCGATACGGGTGTAGCCGTACATCCAAAAGATCAAAGATATAAAAAATATATCGGACAAATTATTAATATCGATCTGGCCGGGCATAAAATTAAAATTAAAGTCTTTGCGGATAAAGAAGTAGATCAAGAATTCGGCACCGGGGCCATTGGCGTGACATCGGCTCATTCTCTTGTTGATTTTGCTTTCGCGGAAAAACATGATTTGGAAAAAATTCAAGTTATCAACGAAAAAGGAACAATGACAAAAGCTGCGGGAAAATATGCCGGTCAAAAAGTATTGGAAGCCAGAAAGAATTTTTTAAGCGATTTATCAAAAGCCGAATTATTAGTTAAAGAAGAAGACTACACGCAAGCAACTGCTATCTGCTACCGCTGCGGAACCGCTGTTGAGCCTTTAATGAGCTCTCAATGGTTTGTAAAAGTAGAAAGCCTGAAGAAAAAAGCGATTACCGCGGTTAAAAGCAAGAAAATTAAAATTATTCCGGAGCGTTTCAATAAAATATATTTCCAATGGATGGAGAACCTGCACGACTGGTGCATTTCCCGCCAGATCTGGTTCGGCCACCGCATGCCGGTGTGGTATAAAAAGGATGATAAAGAAAAAAATAATCCTATAGTGCAAATTGAGGATCCAGGCAAAGGATACTTCCAGGAAAGCGATACGTTGGACACTTGGTTTTCTTCGGGTTTATGGACTTTCTCTACGCTCGGCTGGCCGGGAAAAACCGAAGACTTTAAAAATTTCCACCCGACGACTGTGATGGAAACGGGATACGACATTATTTTCTTCTGGGTAGCCAGAATGATCTTAATGTCTGAATATGCTTTGCAAGAAATTCCATTCAAAACTGTTTACCTGCATGGATTAGTGCGTACCAGAGACGGAAAAAAGATGAGCAAAAGCCACCCGGAAACTTGCATTGATCCATTGGACGCCATAAAAAAATACGGCTGCGACGCTTTACGCATGAGCTTGGTAGTGGGCAATTCCGCGGGCAATGATTTAAAAATATACGATGAAAAAATAGAGAACTATCGCAATTTCGTAAATAAATTATGGAATGTTTCCCGCTATATTTTAATGAGCAGTGAAAATTTGGAAATTAAAGAATTGAGCATCAATACTCTAGCGGACCAGTTCATTATCTCTCGCTTGCAGAACATCATCAGCTCCACTACTAATAATCTGAATAATTTTAATTTTGGCCAAGCCGGAGAAGATCTGTATGATTTTGTTTGGCACGATTTTGCCGATTGGTACATAGAAATAACCAAATTCCAGCCCAACAAAGAAATGCTGTTATTCGTGCTGGAAAATATTTTGAAATTATTGCATCCTTTCATCCCTTTTGTTACCGAAGAAATCTGGAAGCAGTTCAAACAAGATGAATTACTAATGATAGAAGAATGGCCCAAAGCCAATAATAAATTAATCGATAACAAAGCGGAGAAGGAATTCGATTTTCTGAAAGACATAATAATTCAAATCCGCAATTTGCGCAGCCAATATAAAATTGAACCAAAAAAAATCATTACTGTTTATTCCAGAAAAAAATACGCGGACGATGAAAAAAAGATAATAGAAAAATTAGGAAGATGCGAAATAAAGGTGGAATGGCCGGATAGTAAAAATAAAACATCTGAATTGGCCAACAGCCATTATAAATTCAGCGTTGTTTTGGGTGATTTAATAGACACGGCCAAAGAAAAAAAACGCCTGCAACAAGAAATTGACGGTTTGAAAAAATATTTAACCGGCTTAGAAAAAAGATTAAGCAATACAAACTTTATAAAAAAAGCGCCAAAAAATATTGTAGCACAAGAAAAAATTAAATTAGCGGAAAAACAGAAATTATTGAAAGATTTAAAAGATAATTTGGATAGTCTGTAAGGAACGCACATGTGCGTTCCCCACAAATGCCTTGATCAGAGTTCCGTAGCCACTCTGAACACCTCTTCCGGAGTGGTCATTCCTTCCACGGCTTTTAACACGCCGTCTTGCACCATGGAAAGCATGCCGGCTTTTTGCGTTACCTCGCGCATTTGGTATTCCGATACCGCGCCGGACAAAGTAATGGTTTCTATTTCCTTGCTCATGGAAAATACTTCATAAATGCCGATTCTGCCGGAGTAGCCGGATTTATGGCATTTATCGCAACCGGTTCCTTTATAAAATTTCAGGGTGGAAAAATCCGGCACTTTTTCTCCGGAGTTTTCCGGTATGGAGGCTAATACTTTTTTCACGCGTTCTAACAATTCTAAATTTAAATTAACAGGCGCTTTGCAATGTTCACAAACTTTGCGCACCAAGCGCTGGCCAATAACCGCGCGCAAAGCCGGGGCCAGCAAGTATGGAGCTACGCCCATGGAAAGAAAACGCGGAATGGCGCCGGCCGCGTCATTGGTATGAATGGTGGAAAGCATCAAATGGCCGGTCAGCGCCGCCTGAATAGCGGTTTCCGCCGTTTCCAAATCGCGGATTTCACCGACCATTACCACATTCGGGTCTTGCCTTAATATGGCGCGCAAACCTTTGGCAAAAGTGTATCCTTTGCCTTGTTCTATCTGGCTTTGGGCGACTCCCTGCAAGCGATACTCAATAGGATTCTCCAGAGTAATTATTTTCACATCCGGCTGGTTTAATTTATTCAAAATAGCATACAAAGTGGTGGTTTTTCCGGAACCGGTGGGGCCGGTGGTGACTACCATGCCGTTCGGACGCTTTATTTCCTGCTCCAAGCGCTTAAAAGCCGAGGGCCTTAAACCCAATTGCTCGAAGCTCAAGCCCACGGAAGAAGATTTTAACAAACGCATTACTACGCTTTCTCCAAAAGCGGTTGGTAGCGTGGAAACGCGGATATCCATTTTATCGTTAGTGAATTGAATGGTGATTCTACCATCCTGCGGTATTTCCGTTACATTAATTTTCAAGCCGGACATAGTTTTAATGCGGCTTATCAGCCTGGGCCAGATGGTTGCGGGTATACGAGCCGCCACTTGCAGCAGGCCATCTATTCTATAACGAATGGCCACGTCTTTTTCCTCGGCTTCAATATGGATATCGGAAGATCCCACTTTCAAAGCCATGGCAATAACGACAATGAACATTTCCGTAAGATTAACTTCCATCAACCTTTTTTCAAAAACACCAAAACTGGTGAGCTCTCCTTGCACGCGTTTGATATCTCCTTCGGTAATGATAATATCGGAAATTATCTTACGAACTTTAGCTACGTTTTTATACATGGCGAAAGCCAAAGAAAAACTGTGCTGGGAAGTAAGATATAAAACTATATGCGCTTCGGGGAAACGCTTTTGCAAACGAGCCACTATTTCAATTACCGCGTCGTTATTGGGGTCCGTGGCCGCGATTCTTATTTCATTTTCCAATTGAAAAAAACAAAGCACTTGCTTGGCCTGCGCTTCGCTTTCGTCTATTAAAGATATAACTTCCGGACTAATGGGAAAACCTTTAAGATTTATGTAGGGCATGCCGTTCTCGGCTGCGATTTTTTCCGCTTCACGTTCCCTGGTGTCTAAATCAATATCTACCATTTTTTCAGAAAAGGCTTGCGAAACATTGGCCGCTTCTTCACTGAGCTTCTCGCTCGGAGCCGCTGTTTTCTTAGCCGCGGGTTTATTGTTTGCGGCGCCGGCATTGCTGGCCGTAACACTTGAGCGGGATTGGCGAATTAAATCATCGATTGTTTGCACCATATAAATTATTATAACAAAAATATGAACAAAAAAACAGCCCCGCCAAGGCGGGGCTGTTTTTTAATTTAACCCTTTATCGCTTTTCTCAAACGTTCAAGAATAATTTTTTCCACGTCCGAAGACGATATGTCTTTAAAAGCCAAATAAGTAAAATCAGGAGATCCTTGCACGTAATATTCTTTAAATAATTCTTTGGCGTCTATGTAATGTGGTGTGCTTAAAAGCACTTTGCTGCCAAAATCCGGTTTATAATAAAGAATGAAAACATTCTTGGCTTCGGGAGTATTAATAATCAATTCGTCTACTACTTTTTCTATCTCTTCTTCCGTAGCTCCGGTTTCTATAAAATCTTGTACGGAAAGGACAGACCAAACAATCTGATGCTCGGCATCTTTATTTAATTTGGTTAGAGCCTTGCCCCAGAGTTTTAAAGCATGAATGGATTTCGTTTGGTAAAGATTTTTTACGATATCGTCCCTGCGCGCGCCCGAGGAAATCAAGTGCGAAGCAATGGCCAAAGAACGCGGCGTGACTGCGCTGGTTTTAAAGCTCTTGGTTTTGGAAATAATGCCCGTTAATAAATTTGTGGCGATATATTCGTCTAAGAAAGATTCATCTGTTCTTTCTAATAATTCAAAAATAATTTCTGAAACAGAAGTAGCTTTGATATCAACCATGTTGATCTGGCCGAAATTATCATTAGCTGGATGATGATCAATATTGATTATCGGAGTTTTATAAAAAAATTCTATATTATTATCGTATACTTCTCCCAAAGCTTCCAAGTCCGGCGCATCTAAAACAAAAATGGCGTCATAAGCAAACTCACCGGCCGAGGCGGTGACATCCTCCGGAGAAAAATATCCGTTTTGCGGAGAAATATAAATATTCATCTTGCCGTCTTTGATGTCGTAATTAAGTTCGGAGACTTGCGCTTTGGTTACATCAAGAGAAATTATAAACTTACGCAAAGCCGTGATATCGGAAAAAATTTCCTGGCTGCGCGGTAAAAATGCGTGAGTAGCGGGCAAGGCGAAATTAGATACCACTACTTTAGGTTTCTTGCCCTTCTTTTCCAAAAATAGAAATAACGCCAAACCAGCGGCAATGGCGTCTGTCGTTGGGGAAGCGGGCAAGCAAATTAAAATATTGCTGTTCTTGCCGATAATTTCGGCGATTTGCTGGTCTGTTTTCAGCATAAATTGTATTAAATACCTAAATTCTCTTTTTCAAAAAGAATAGGTTATAATACTCGCTGGCTTAAGATATGTCAAGGGGATCTTCTATACTTATATTAGCCAGCAGCTTTCTTAAACCGAGTAATAATGATATAAACCAACAAACAAAAAAATAAAGCGCCGGTATTATTCAATAACAAATCATTGGCCGTATCATAGCCATCGCCCAAGCGATTGGTATGAAAAAAAATATCTTCGGTATATTCTTCAATTTCGTACAAAGTCCCCATAAAACTGGCAACGCAAATGGGATAAAATATTTGGCTGAATCTGCTTAATTTTATTATTTTGGCATCATTATAAGCTTTTACCACGGAGAATATACATATGGCCACGCACCCTCCACCTAAAAAATGAAGGATTTGATCGGTATGTTCATAACTGGAATAGATGTGAAAAACATCGCCTGCGGCATCAGCCAACACCGAAATTGAAGCCATGAAATAAACCAAGCCCAAAACGGGTTTACCCGTATGCTTTTTTAAGAAGAAAGAAATGCTTTCAATGATAATCAAAGCCATGCCCGAAGTGATCATTAAACCAAGCCAAGTAAAATCTAAAGAAAAATGCAGGATTTTAACTAAATTAAGAAACTCAAAAATAAACAAGCCTACTAAAATAAATCGGCCGAACTGACGCAAAATGTGATGCATATTCATAAAGTATACCATTTACTTAACGAAATAACTATTCCCGCTTTGGGCACTGATCTTTCGCGTAAATAGTTACCTTTTGATATTTATAACAAATCCGATAATTATTCGTAAAATAACTATTGATTCGGCTATTATTATTGTATTTAAAATGCCCAGCTGACTGATAATTCAATAAAGCGAATTCCGGCTCCACTTCTTTTATTTTCTCTATAACCTTATTTTCGCAATTCTCATCGCACAAAAAAGCCACGGAAATGGGAAAAGGATTCTCTTTCCCGAGCTCATAATAGAAATTAGGCAAATACGGTCCGGCATAAATATATTTTGCCTTCTGAATTTCCGCAATATCAATTACGCTTCTTCGTGTTAGATGAAACAAATCCAAGGTGTAGATATTATTATTTTTATGAAAAGGAATAAAAGCTAAGCTGACAGCCAACCCAACCAACAAAAGCTGAATTAAAACATAATAACGTAAAATATGATTAAACTTCAAATGATTAAAAATATTTTCTAACAAACTACCTAAAAAAATACAGAAAATAAAAGAATTGATCATTAAATGCGATCTTTCAAAACTGTTAAACACGCTTAAATATAGCCCGACTTGAAAAAATAACAGCCACCATAATATTCCTTGCTTTTTCTGCCTGGCTAAAATCAACATGAGTAAAATTATTAATACTCCCAAAGCCACTATTATCGGAGAACACACAGAATAATTCATGTATTGCGTTTGCCAAGGAAAAAGAAATAACGAATGCCAAAGAGTTTTTGCCGGCCAAAATAGCAATAAAGGTAAAGTGATTGATAAAAAACCGATCCCTAAAAAGAAGCCGCTCATCAGTTTATTTTTTGCTTTCAAGAAAAAAATGATTATTAAGAGGGCTATGGCAAATAACATTAAACCTTTGGTTTGCAAAAAAAGAAACACGCCACCGGCCATAATACCGGTAATAAAAAATAAATATTTTTTTTGCTTCTCCAGACTGACAAGAAAAAAATAAACCAGCCACACAGCCAAAAAACTGCTGTAATAATTATGATTTATCAAGGTGTAATAACGGCTTAATAAAAGCCAAAAAAATACCGCGAAGACATGCAAATAATTTTTATTGTTAATCTTTTTACTGATTAAAAAAACACCGACGGCTGATATCAGCCAAAAAAATATGGAAAAAATCTTAACGATCGCGTAAGAAGTACTATGAGATAAAACCCAAAGCCAATAAGCAAAATAAGTTGATCCTGGGGTAATGTACTCGATAAAATCCGTGTACATTTCTTTACCGTGCCACAACTGCCAAGCGGCGTTTAGAACTATTCCTTCATCCGGAGAATAGTAATGATTACTTAACAAAATAAACGCGCTAATAATAACAAAAGGCCAGAAAATGATATAAAATATTGTATATTTATTTTTTAGTGTCATAGGGCTAGATGTATTATATCATTTACAAATGATAATAATACTATAGAATATAGTTTATGCAATTCGATATTCTCACAATCTTCCCGGAAATATTCAGCTCGTACTTCAATGCGAGTATTCTTAAAATCGCCCAGAAAAAAAATAAGATAAAAATAAACATTCACAATATTCGCGACTATACCAAAGACAAGCATAAAAAAACCGACGACTCCCCTTACGGCGGCGGTCCGGGCATGGTGATGACTGTCCAACCGATTTATGATTGTTTGAAAGCGATCAAGAAAAAGAAAAAATCTAAAATAATTATTTTGGATCCGGCCGGTAAAATGTTCAACCAAAAAATTGCCAAGACTTATTCTGAAAAATTAGACCAAATAATTTTAATCTGCGGACGCTATGAAGGCTTTGACGAACGCGTTTACAGCTTGGTCGACGAAAAACTTTCCATTGGGCAGTATGTGCTATCCGGCGGGGAGCTGCCGGCCATGGTAGTAGTGGAAGCGGTATCGCGCTTAATACCCGGCGTGCTCGGCCACCAACATTCAGCTGATGATGAAACCTTTTCACCGGATTTAGATTATATAGAATACCCTCAATATACCAAACCGGCTAAATTCATGGGTAAAAAAGTGCCTAAAGTACTTCTTTCTGGAAACCACGCCAAAATTAAAGAATGGCGCCAAAAACACGCCAAATAGCATGTGAACAAGCTGTTGATATGGTGTTTTCTCTTTACTCTTGACAAACAAACGAAAATAAATTAAATTTATCTAACAAACAATAAGCTCAATTTAAAAGTTCCTTTCCTAAAAAACGCTGAAATTAACTGAGAATTAACTCTCCGCCTCGGCGAAGAAAATGATTCCCCTTTAATTTCAGGGTTTTTATTTTTCACTCCAATTAGGTGAAAGCCCTGTAAAGACCTTTGACAATCAATAAGTGGTAAGAATTACGCCATATTCTTTCAACATTATGTTTTTTAAATAATATAGAACTCTGTTCTATGTTATCGTTCAATTTTTTACTGAGAGTTTGATCCTAGCTCAGGATGAACGCTGGCGGCGTGTCTTAGGCATGCAAGTCGAATGGGTTTAGACCCATGGCAAACGGGTGAGTAAGACAGTGGTAATCTACCTTAAGGTCTTGAATAACCCCGCGAAAGCGGGACTAACACAAGATGGACAAGGGGGGGCATATGCCATTCCCTTGTAAAGATTTATCGCCTTAAGAGGAGCCTTTGGCCTATCAGCTAGTTGGTGAGGTAATAGCTCACCAAGGCTATGACGGGTAGCGGGTGTGAGAGCACGACCCGCCTCACTGGGACTGAAATACTGCCCAGACTCCTACGGGAGGCTGCAGTCGAGAATCTTCCCCAATGCGCGAAAGCGTGAGGGAGCGACGCCGCGTGAATGAAGAAGCCCTTCGGGGTGTAAAGTTCTTTTCTTTGGGAAAAACCAGCGATTGTACCAGAGGAATAAGAGGCTGCTAACTTCGTGCCAGCAGCAGCGGTAATACGAAGGCCTCAAGCGTTATCCGGATTTATTGGGCGTAAAGCGTTAAAAGGTGGCTGAGAAAGTTGGGTATAAAATCCTAAAGCTTAACTTTAGATCTATGCTCAAAACTACTTAGCTCGAGGGCAGTAGAGGCAAGCGGAATGGCCGGTGTAGCAGTAAAATGCGTTAATATCGGTTAGAACACCAATAGCGAAGGCAGCTTGCTGGAATGTTCCTGACACTAAATAACGAAAGCGTGGGGAGCGAATGGGATTAGATACCCCAGTAGTCCACGCTGTAAACTATGGATACTAGGTATTGGAAGCTCGACCCTTCCAGTATCGTTCTTCTAGCTAACGCGTTAAGTATCCCGCCTGGGGAGTACGGCCGCAAGGCTAAAACTCAAAGGAATTGACGGGGACCCGCACAAGCGGTGGAGCATGTGGTTTAATTCGACGATAAGCGAGGAACCTTACCAGGGTTTGACATCTAGCGAATCCCGCGGAAACGTGGGAGTGCCTTTTAGGAACGCTAAGACAGGTGCTGCATGGTTGTCGTCAGCTCGTGTCGTGAGATGTACAGTTAAGTCTGAAAACGAGCGCAACCCCTACTCTATGTTAAATATTCATAGAGAACCGCCTCGGATAACGGGGAGGAAGGCGGGGATGACGTCAAATCAGCATGGCCCTTACACCCTGGGCTACACACGTGCTACAATGGGCAGTTACAAAGGGAGGCCAAACCGCAAGGTGGAGCAAATCCCATCAAACCTGCCCCCAGTTCGGATTGAGGTCTGCAATTCGCCCTCATGAAGCCGGAATCGCTAGTAACCGTGTATCAGCCATGGCACGGTGAATACGTTCTCGGGTCTTGTACACACCGCCCGTCAAGCCAAGAGAGTCGGTAATACCCGAAGTTCTTTTTAAGACCTAAGGTAGGACCGATGATAGGGGCTAAGTCGTAACAAGGCATCCGTAGCGGAAGCTGTGGATGGATCACCTCCTTTCTAAGGAGTAGATATCAAGTCGCGGAATGTTTATCATTCTGGGCGCGTAATTCTTGCCACCTTTTGATTGTTAAACCCAGCACCGTCTGGTACTGGGAAAGATAAAAAGGGCTGGACTATTCCAGCCTTTTTTGTTAAAGTATTTTCTGTTATTGCCAATTTTTTTAGAGGGCATATAGCTCAGTTGGTTAGAGCGCAGTCCTGATAAGACTGAGGTCTCTGGTTCGAATCCAGATATGCCCACAGGATGCCTGGGTAGCTCAGCGGTAGAGCAGACGGCTGAAAACCGTCGTGTCGGTGGTTCAACTCCGCCTCCAGGCACAAATAAATTAACCGGGGTGTGGCTCAGTTGGCTAGAGCGCCTGCTTTGGGAGCAGGAAGTCCCGAGTTCGAGTCTCGGCACCCCGACTGGTTGAAAATGAATATCAGCCCTCATGGTATAATGGATAGCACGTGGGCTTCCGGAGCCCAATATAGAGGTTCGATTCCTCTTGAGGGCACAAGAATTAATTATATGAATAAAAAAAGAAAATCTTTATCACAAAAAGCTCAAGCCCTAGGTTATACTGCATTATTGTCTGCTGTTGTTTCTCCTGCTTGCTCTCCATATAAAGATGCGCAAGCCTTGAATGAAGAACAATGGGATGCTATTTATGAAATGAGGGACTATGATGAACAATATGCTCTTCCCGCAACCCTGGAAATGATGAATCAAGCGGATGATGATAAAGTATTTGGTAGCAATAAAAAAGAAGGAATTGACGCCTATACCGACTCACTATTAGCCGCCGAAGACAAGCTGCAAGAAATTATTGAGAACGAAGACATTTATTTAACCTACGATCCAACTGATTTATATGCCGCTAAATACGACCGAGCAGGAGACCATGATCGCATTTATATTAATTCAGCTTTTACGGCAATATACAAGTTAGATGGAACCAGAGTTACTGAAGAAGCTATTATCCCAGTGGCTGACCTTATCGACGATGACACTTTATTACATGAAGCCGCTCATGAGGAAGACTATCATAGTTTAAAAGTATCACAAGCTGCCAAAAAAAACGATCTCGATATTAAAACAGTAATCGAAAAAAAAGATTTACCATATTTTATAAACTATACTTATGGCCAAACTGAATATCGCGTGAGATACTTTCTCGAACCATATACAATATTAACTGATATTCAAAAAAGAATTGATGCCGGAGAAATAACCTACGCCCAAGGCATGCAAGAATTTCATGACAAATTTCAAATCAACTACGACGAACCATTATTCTTCAATGGTGAAGACTTTAAGGATTATTTTGATGCTCGAGGAATTCCAGAAATTGGGATATCCCCAGATGAACAATTTAAATCTTGGGGCGACGGATTCTTTTACGAACTAGCCATCCCTGTACAAGATCTTTTTTTTCATCTTGCCGATGAAGCTCATGACGAAACAGGGCAAGAATACATTGTTGCCGATTTTAATGAATCGTATGCTGCCTATTTAGAAAGAAACAATCTCCACGAAGACATAGAAGTTTCAACCTCCGGGCCACGCGAAAAAAAACCGATCAAATTGCGATAATCTGTTGCTTGATTGATCTATTTATTATTTATGCGGGTGTCGTATAATGGTAATACCTCAGCTTTCCAAGCTGATGCCAGGGGTTCGATTCCCCTCACCCGCTCCGACATGGCGTGGTAGCCAAGTGGTAAGGCAGAGGTCTGCAAAACCTCTATGCAGCGGTTCAAATCCGCTCCACGCCTCAAGTGATTGACCAGTTAAGTCAATTGCGATAATATATTTTTTATGCGGGTATCGTATAGCGGCTATTATGTATCCTTGCCAAGGATAAGATACGGGTTCGACTCCCGTTACCCGCTCCATTATTAATTATCATGGACGAAAACAATCTTACACCCAATTTTCCAAGTCAGGAGGCGCCACAACAGCTTCCTTTAACTGATGTAAATATTGAAAACATAGAACAAACTTCCAACCAATATTTACTACGTCATCCTTTTTATATCATCTTGCCAGCAGGTGCCTTGTTGCTAATAATATTATTATCTATTTTTCTAAAATCATATTATCCCTTATATCTTATTTTATTCATCCTTTTTTTAGTAAGTTTATTTTATACTGAATTCAAAAATCGCCATCAGCAAGAATTCATGAAACAATTTGCCGCGCAAAATAATTTTACATATAACAGCAATGGATATTTTGATGATCCGAACGTATCTTTATTCAAACTAGGATCAGATAAATATATAACAAATTTAATATCCGGAAATTATAAAAATTGCCCTTTTTCTCTTTATAATTACCAATATACAATTAGATCTGGTAAACATTCCATGACGTATTATTACACTATTTTTTCTTTACATTTTCACACAACCACCCCGGCCTTTTTATTGGAAAGTAAAAAACAGCAAATCGGTCATGCTTTATTTGATACTCATACAACAGATAATTACCTTCAGCTTGAAGGAAATTTTAATGATTATTTCAGCTTAAGCATGCCTAAAGGTTACGAAAGAGACGTTCTGCAAATACTTACCCCGGATGTCATGGCTAAACTTATTGATGAGGCAAAATACTTTAGTATGGAAATAATTAATGATCATTTGTATCTTTACGCTAAAAAAACTATCAGCACAAAACAAGACTTATACGCTTTCTACGAATTGGCGCAATACTTCATTGAAAAATTAGCGCCCATACTGCGCCAAATGAAGCCGACTTTGGATGCGAAAATTATGTAGATACTTTATTAGATAAAGTCTCCCATACCAATTCAAAATTCATTCTCTCCAAATCGGCTAATTCTTTCGATTCAATAATTACTGCTATTTTTTCTTGCCAGGAAGCCACTAGCATTTTATTATTATACACATTTACTTCCGGAGTAAACTCTTTTCCGTCCGGTAGAAATTTTGTGCTACGCATTTCTTGCCGATCTAATTTGGCTCTGGCCAAAGATTCTTTATTGCGCGGCAAAATAGCGCGAATAAATATTTTAGCTTTAGCTCTTCTTTTATAATACTCGGGAAAAAAATTCGGCAAGCCTTTATGCATAGTGGCGACATTGGCATAGGCGATGATGCCATTCTTGGCTGTCAGCGTATCTTCATACGCTTCGCGCATGCCTTTTTCTCCTTCAAAAAATTTTACTTTTGGCCTGGTGCTTTCTAAAGAAAATAACGAAGACAGTTCCGGCAAAGCATCTTGAATATTCTTTTTTTGCGTCTCAATTTTTTTAAAATATTCATCCTTTTCACGGTCTAAATAATTCAGCAATTTATTTGGCTCTAAGGTATTAAAATAGCTGGCTCCTCCTTTTTTATATTTGGAAACTAATCCTTTTTGCATAAGATCTGTTAACAAATCATAAACAGTAGTGCGGTTTATTCCGGTTTTATTAGACAATTGCCCTGGTTTTGCTTGGCCTAATTTTAAAATCTCCAGATATATAACAGTTTCTTTATCAGAAAACCCTAATTTGTTAAATATATTTTGGTCCATATTATATGTTTGTTGTGGAAATAATTTCGACATAATTAGTATGTATTATTAGGCTATTTTTGTCAATTTTACATATTTTGTTGATATAGTATTAACGCATTATTACTTATTGATTATACTACCCAGTCAACGATGGCTATCGCTGACAGGGAGAAAAAATGAGACCGATGGTACGGATTGTTGTTCCTAACTGGGTGACTGTGTCCAATAACTTCTGTGTTCGCAGTGGATACAGGGTGGGCGATGACTATAAAAAAGTATGCACTCACCTGCGCGAACACTTCACCGTCGTAGCAGAGTGCCCTGATCCCGAGTGTGGTGTTATATGGCCTGCCATTGGAACCATCATCGAAGTGCACGAACCGATGCAGCATGGCCATTATACTTTGGCGCCAGGTGTCTACAAAATCGTGCACCACATTGGTGGTGGAACTAGCCACAACCTGTACCTGAAGAACTCTAGCGGTGAAACGAAGCGGTTGGAAGCTGGCTGGGCGGAAGATCGGATGGTCGATTGGCGCTGCGTCACGGAAGTGGCGCCACCGCCGGAGGACGAGCCATAAGATGGCTAGTTCTCCAAAGGGCTGCCTGGTTAATGATCAATCGGGCAGCCCTCTTTTAGTTTATAGCCTGCAATTTTCTGGCTTTAACGCCGCGGATAATGAAGAACGCGGCTATAACGAAGACGATAATTATAGTATTGATAATTACTAACCAAGCTGTTCTTGATAATTTAATTTTTTCCTCGATAACCGGTTTGGATATTTGAATTTGATCGGAAGTGACGCCATTTATTTCCGTTTGCGCGTAAACTATATGCTCTCCGGGCGGCAATAATTCTAATGGCACTGTAATGGTCCATTGTCCGTCCGCGCTGGCTTCGGCAATATTGATTATCGGATTAGAATACACGGTAGTTATGCTAAAAATAGGCAAGCCGGCAAATCTATCCCCGGGTTTTATTTGCCCGGTAATTACTAAATATTCCTCTTCCGCTTTCTTTTCCGCTAAACCGAATAATTTACGGATCAAATCCATTAAACCGTATTCATGAGTAATGGTATATCTTGTAGCGCCATTAGGCAGAGGTTCAGACGGAATTCTTTCTCCGTTTACTGTCACTACCAATTCGGAATCTTCTTTTGTTTGCGTAGCTAATTCTTCTATTAATGCTTTCTTTTCTTCCGGATTCAATACTATTACTTCTTCTGTTATCGGCGGGTATATCGGCGGCTCGCTTTTTCCGTCTTTTAAATATTTTTCTAAAGCAGAATCTGAAATTAACTTTTTCTTTAATTCTATTTTTTGTCTCTGTTCTTCTTTAATAACAACAGCTTCTTCCTCGTCAGAAACACCGTCGTTATCTGTATCCGCATCATTCGGATCAGTACCTATTATTTCTTCCTCAATATCGGTTACGCCATCGCTATCCGTGTCTTGCGTTGGAGGCACTACCACTACTTCTTCGGTTGTATCCGGAGGAGTTGTTTCCTCTTCAGTAACCGTTGGTGTTGTGGTAACTGGGGTGGGAGTATAAATTGGAGCGGGCTTGGTAACGGTGAAAGTGGTTTCCGTATCCGCGTAAGGCATGCCCCAATACTCGTATACTCTTATTTTTAAAGTGTGTTCGCCTTCACCCAAAGATAAAAACGGTTGATAAGCTACGGCCGCGGTAGTTCCGGAATCAGCCGTGCCTTTGCCATAAACTGCGCCATCGTCAATAAATATTTCATACTGCCAGTTACCGCACATATTAAAAGTCAGCCAGGGCTTATCATAAGTAGTATTGCTATTCACCACCGCACCCTGCCAAGCAGCCGGGCATGGCTTGTAATAAATAATGGAAAAAGGATCAGACTCCCAATATTTTTCTCCACCAACCGCTATAGCTTTAAATATAATACTAATAGAACCAACGGGTTGTGGCACATAGAAAGTTCTATAGTAATTCATGATAGAACCATTATTGGAATTGATCGTGGCATTGCCTTCAAAAACATAAGAACTTTGATTGGCGTTCTTGCTCCACATTTGAACTGTCGCTCCCGCCTGATAAGGCGCTATGGATGTAATAGTCGGTTGCGCTATTTGCGTAACATTAATGGCGCTGGGATCTCTATCTTCTTTATCCGGTACTATATTAATTGTGTTTGCGCTATGCGTGGATCCCAGAGTAAATGTTACGGCTTCGGAATAATCGGATTGCCCGCCTACTTCGTTTTCCGCTTTGGCTTTAGCTTCATGCTCATCATTAGTCATTACCGGATTATCATCCACGGGCACGCGGAAAGTAGCTTTGCCATCGGAATCTATCTCCGAATACGTGTTGCCATGTTTATTCGTTTGCTGCGTATCATCAATATATAATCTAACTTTTCCCGCGGTTAAAGTATCGTGCTCTATGGTAAAATCTATGCTATCGCTGTTGTCGATTAAGAAACTAGTAAAATAATACGCGCCGCTAACCGGGTAGGTTATATGCGGTGGCGCGACGGTTTCCTCTTCATCAGGAGGGGTATCATCATCTTCCTCGGGTATGCTAATAACATAACTTTCCGTGTGTACTGATTCTTGATTATCTACATTATCTATGCTGAAAAATTTAATAGTGGTATCTGTGGAAATGGTCAAGCTGCTAGCGTATACGCTGGAAGCTATGGTTGGAGTTGTGCCATCTATCGTGTAATAAATTATTGGGCTTGGATCTGTATTGTCGGCGACAGACAAAGTAACAGTCTGCGCGCTGGTGTATGTTCCTCCGGCAGGGGAAGCGCTAGAAACCGGAGCCGTGCTATCAATAGCCACGGCTGTGGCAAAGGAAGAGGTATTGTCGCTGCTATCCGTTAAAGTAGCCGTGGCATAAGCGCCTCCGCTAATAGCACCTTCGTAAGACCAAGTATTATCCGCTCCAACGGTTACCGAAGCGATATAATGTTCGCCTTGACTGGCGTCATCCGTAAATATTTCTATGGTTCCAGCTTCCGAAGCCGTACCGCTAATCATGCCCGGACCGACTAAAGATATTGTCGGAGCGGTTAAACTTTCATTTCCACCGTCTGACAAAGTAATACCTGCTACTGAATTGCCAAAAATTGAATTCTGCGTAATTTGATTGCTCACGCACACGGCATCGTCTACTACTATACCCGCTATGCTTCCGTAAATGACATTCCCTGTCCCGATAGTATTCCCTGCAGCGCCCGTGCTTAAAGTCATGCCGTTGTTGCTGTTATTATATATATAGTTTCCGCTAATAGTGTTTGAAGGTCCGCGCACATCAATGCCATTTATCCCATTGCCCAAACCGCTAATTAAGCTGGTGTTCATACCAATATAATTTGAAGAAATAGTATTTGTTTGCGTGGTAGATAATAAATAAATTCCATTAAAATCGTTGCCCGCAATAACATTATTGGAAATATTATTAGCTACGGCGTTGCCTAATCTGATGCCATCTCCACCATTGGCTATTTTGCTTGTTGCGGTTATATCCGTGCCAATAGTATTACCAGTAATAGTATTGCTGTTACTAGTAACATCTATGCCCCTTTCCGCATTACCGGAAATTAAATTATCAGTGATAATATTGGTTCCACTTACAATGGTAACGCCATGCGTCCCATTTCCATAATCCACGGTGCCGGTGGTATCAGTACCAATATAATTTCCATCAATAGTATTATTGGTCCCGGTAATCCAAACTCCGGACCCGCCATTAGATGCTATCGTATTATTTTCTACCGTATTATTATCGCCAATCAATCTAACCCCATGAGTGGTATTTGCACTGGGCGTGGAAAGAGGGCCTGCTAATCCCACCTCGCAACCAGAAATTGTATTACCATCATTAAACACATTAATACCATGCTGACCATTGCCTGCTACATAACTATTTTGTATGGTGCTGCTATTGGCAGTAGTATTTAAATATATGCCGTTAGCCGTGCTATCATAAATATCTACATTATTAAGATCAGCCGACCCGCCGGCGGTAACGTAAACACCGCCAGCATTGTCGCTTATAACTATTCCGGAAATGCTGACATTCGTTGCTGTGTCTACTTGAATTCCGTAATCGGAAGAAAAATTTTCAATGGTTAATCCGTTGGTCACGGTATCTGCGGCAGATAAACTGGAATTATCCGATCCCGCGGCAAAAACCAACCCGGCAGCTAGTCCTGGCGCCGTGCCATCAATAGTGATAATGCCGCTATTGGAAAAATCTATAATAACTGTTTCTGTAATATCAGGTAATGAACTAACTAATGATATTGTTCCTCCCAGTCCCGCGTTGATTTCAATTGTATCCGTGCCCGGATTGGCGTTAGCGTTTATTATAGCCTGGCGTAAAGAACCAGCGCCGGCGTCATTGGTATTAATAACAGTGTAAGTAGCAGCATATGCTACATCGTTTATTCCAGGGACAAAAAGATCCACAAAAATATATGAAGCAGCAGAAAACATTAAAACTAAAGAAAAAATAAAACTCTTTAAGCGAAGGCTGCGTTCTTTTTGGCAATGTTGTTTATAAGAATCGCGCCATAAACCATGATCACTTTGTCTGGAAACCAACGCAAAACTCTTTTGCGAAGGCAAAAAAAGCAAACAAAAAAATCGATATATTTTTGATAAGGTTTTTAAAAAATTTTTTACTATTTTTAAATGCAAGGCTTCCATATTTTTCAAATAAAAAAAGGCTCGTTCCAGCCTAAATATATATACAAACGGTTTGCGCCGCCATATTAGTTAATTTGTTTTATTTATTTTTATTTTCTATAATAAGTATAGCAAAAAATAACGATTTTGTCAAAAATGCCAATAATACACACATGGCGCAGGAATAATATATACTTAATCAATATTTTAAAAATAAACTATGAAATACATCGATTCGCATTTACATGGTGTTAATTTCTTACAGCAGAGCACGGGGATAAAAAAATTACTAGAAAAAATGGATAAAAGCAATATCGAAAAATCGGTTCTTATGGGAATACCAATCATGAAAAAATGGGATAGCTACGATGAAATTGAACCTATTGGATGTTTAGACAATGACAGTAAATGTTATTATTATTCCTATACCGACCAAATAATCGCTGATATGTTTGCATCGCTTTGTGATAAAGAAAAAAAACGTTTTGCCCCACTAATCTGCGGATTTAATCCAACAGATATGCATGGTATCAAGCATGTCGAGTATCTTTTAGAACACAATCCTATCTGGCGAGGAGTGGGGGAGGTATTTTTACGCCATAATAGTCTTACAAATATCACCAACGAGGAAACTGCCCGAGCTGACCACCCGAGTATGGGAAAGATATATCAATTATGTAATGATCGTAATTTACCAATTATTATTCATCAAGACAGCACGGCGATCGAAAGGTCGAATATTTATGCATATACCGGAGAATTAAATAATGTTTTAAAAAAATTTCCTAAACTAAAAATAATATGGGCGCATGGCGGAGTAACAGAATATATTAAGTATAACAACTATTATAAATTAATTCATTCAATGTTGTGCCAATACAATAATTTATATATCGATTTATCTTGGGTAATTTTTGAACAAATAATATATAAACACCATACGATATCTAAATACTGGATAAAAATTATTGAGAATTTTCCATATAAATTTATAATCGGCTCAGATGTAACTGGCGACTTTAATAATTTACCGAGGATTATAAAGCGGTACGATAAACTACTAAATAAGCTTTCGCCGAAAACAAAAAAACTTGTAGCCTATGCTAACGCTGATAAATTATTTTTCTCTTAATTATATTCCATTGACTAAATTTTTTATCATTCTGCATAATGTCCGTTCCCGCTATAACGTTGGCTCGGTTTTTCGTACGGCCGATGGCGCCGGAGTAACTAAAATCTATCTTGGGGGCATTACTCCCGCTCCTCCCCATGAAAAGATCTCCAAAGTGGCTTTAGGTGCGGAAAACAGTGTTCCACATGAAACATACGCGCAAACATGGCGTTTAATAGAAAAATTGAAAAAGCAAGGCGTACAAATTATTGCTGTGGAACAATCCAATAAAAGCATGCCTTATTATAAATTTAAGCCTCGCTTTCCATTAGCCGTGATTATGGGCAGCGAGACCAAGGGATTATCGCCATCTATCTTAAAAAGATGCGATAGCATCATAGAAATCCCCATGCATGGAAAAAAAGAGTCGCTGAATGTAGCGACTGCTTGCGGAATTACTTGTTTTGAACTTGCCAAATATTTATAGTGTGCCGCGGGAGAGAATCGAACTCTCACGGGTTTTAAGCCCATTGGATTTTAAGTCCAACGTGTCTACCAGTTCCACCACCGCGGCGAATGTCTAAATTTTACTGTTTTATTCAAGCTTGTCAAATCTTTTTCTTTTTGATGACCTGCAATATTTTATTATGCACTTTGCTATTAGAAGCAACCAACCCGTTATAAGCGATGCGGCTGCTATTGCCATGAAAATCCGTAACTTTGCCTCCGGCTTCTTTTACCATTAAAACTCCGGCGGCTACATCCCAAATGCGTACCGGTGGCGTTATAATCTGCGCTTCCACCCGGCCGGCGGCTACAAAAGCCAGCTCCAAGGAGGAAGAACCGAAATGCCTCATGGAGCGAGACTCAAATTCAAAATGCTGGTAAGCGGAAATAGCGCGTTTCAAGGATTGCGGCTCGTGGGAATAGGCGAAGGTCACGAAAGATTTGGTTAAATTATTTTCATTGGAAACATGGATTCTCTCTTCGTTTTTAAAAGCGCCTTTTCCTTTTTCCGCCACGAATAATTCCCGCGTATATGGCGCGTAAATAATGCCTAAAATCGGTTCCCCTCGCTTTAAAATGGCTAAAGTGGTGGCAAAAAAAGTATGGCGCATTATATAATTGGTTGTTCCGTCCAGAGGATCAACCACCCACATGTAATCGCTCTTGGAGCGTTTTCTAAAACCCTCTTCTTCGGAAAGAACCGCATGGTCGGGATAAGCTGATCTTATTTTATCCACCATGAATTTATCCACGCTTAAATCGTGCTTGGTTACGAGCTCTCTTTGCTGCTTGAAGCGTATTTGCTCCGGAGCAAGTTTTCTAAACTCTCTCATTAATATGTTGCCGGCTCTTAGTACTAAGCCGATAGCGAATTCTTTCATGTTTTTATTATATCTAATTTTTGCTATGAACGCAATTTTTTCATTATTTCCAAATCATTGGCTCGGCCGTCTTTCGGAGTTTCTAAAACAAAATTTATCTTACTTAAACGCTTGTCGGAAAGCCATTTTTTAAAATATTCTTTGCCAATATTGCCCAAACCGATATGTTCATGTCTGTCTATATGAGACCCCAGTTCTGACTTGGCGTCGTTGGCGTGAATTAATTTTAAATATTTTAAACCGATTTCTTTATCAAACGCGTTAAACAATTTAGCCGGATGATACCCGGAAGCAAACGCGTGCATCACGTCCAAACATACTCCTACTTTGCAGCCTTTCAAACCATTAATAATTTTTTTTATTTCTTTAAAATCATGCCCGATTATTTGACCGCTGCCCGCGGAATTTTCTATCAAAAACATGGTTTCTCCTTTATAACCGGTTAAAGTTTTTTTTAAGCTTTTTATTACTTCGGTTATGGCTTTTTTTCTATCGCTATAACCAGCGGCCGTACCCAAATGAGTCATGATGTATTTTACTTTTAAAAAACAGCCGCGCTCCAGTTCTTCGCGGATAACTTTAATAGAACCGTATTTTACGCGATTATTTTGTGAGGCCAAATTAATATAATAAGGCGTATGAATATACCCTTCTAAATCGTGCTTCTTGCAAGTGTTAATGAATTTTTTAGCATCAGCCGGGTTAATTACCGGAGCGGGCCCGCCTTGCGGAGGACGCGAAAAAAACTGGAAGCATTCACAGCCTTCTTTATAAGCGTTAATAGGGGCGTTCACCACCCCTCCGGCAGCTGAAACATGCGCGCCTATTCGTGGCATATTTATAAATTAATCCTTAACAAAAGAAGCGAGGCGTTCAAAAGTTTTTCTGTTGGCGATGGTGTTGCTGATATATCTTTTATATTCCGGGGTTTTAATCTGTTTGAGCAAATCAGGATAAGCTTGATACATACCCTCATTTTTCTTGATTTCTTCTTCCACTTCTTTATCGCTGACTTCAATTTTTTCCGCTTTAGACACTTCTCTTGCTATCAAAGCGGTTTTAATTCTTTTCAAAGCCGGCTCTTGCCATTCTTTGATAATGGCTTCCTTGGTCTTTTTAATATGCTTCAAATAATCTTCTATCTTTCCCCCGGAATCTTCCACGTTATGCTCTAGCTCATGCCACATTTTATCTTTTTCAGAATCCACCAAGACATCGGGGAATTCGGAAAATTGGGATTTACCCACGACTTCTTCCAAGATAGCCAGCTGAAGGCGGTCTGTTTCTTTTTGCTCAAGCTCTTTTTTAATATTGTCGCGAATTTGTTTTTCCAGTTCCGCCCAAGTTTTAAAATTATAGCCTTTGGCAAACTCATCGTTCAGCTCGGGCAAACTCACTTCATAAACCGCTTGCACTTTTACATGGAAGTCGCATTCTTTGCCCGCGATTTTCTTATCGAAATATTCTTTGGGAAAAGTTAGCTTAAAATCTTTGGCTTCTCCCTTTTTCATGCCCACTAATTTTTCTTCAAATCCGGGAATAAATTTTTTCTCTCCGATGATTAAAGAATAATTCGTGGCCTGCCCGCCTTCTATGCCCACTCCGGCCAGCTTCACGTTAAAATCCATTTCCACTTTATCTTTTTGCTTGGCTGCTCTTTCCACCACCACTTCTTTGGCGCGCATTCTTTGTAATTCCGAAAAAGTGTCTTTAACTTTTTTTTCATCAGCTTCCACTTTTTTTCTTTTGGCTTTTAATTCTTTATAACTGCCAAGAGTAATGGTCGGCATCAAAGCCAAAACGGCTTTATATACCATGGGATTGCCCGGAGCTATTTTTTCCAAATCCACTTTGGGCTGAGCCACGAAATCAATCTTTTCGTCCATTACTATTTTAGGCAAAGTCTTGTTTACGGCTTCATAAAAAGCTTCTTCGTAAATACTGGCTTCGCCCACGTTCTTTTTTAGAATATCGTAAGGCACATGACCTTTGCGAAAACCGGGAATGTTTACTTCGCTGGAAATTTTCTTGGCCGCTTTTTCCAAAAACGGCTTTAACTCATCTGTCGATAACTCTACGGTTATCTCCAGCTGGGCTTTAGGAAGATTCTTTTTTTGAATTTTCATTAGATTAATAGGCTGACTAATAAGAGGGCCACGATGTTCAATATTTTAATCATAGGGTTGATAGCTGGACCAGCCGTATCTTTATACGGATCGCCTACGGTATCACCGGTGACAGCCGCTTTATGCGCGTCTGAACCTTTACCGCCATGATGGCCAGTTTCAATGTATTTCTTGGCATTGTCCCAGGCGCCGCCTCCGGAAGTCATAGAAATAGCCACGAATAATCCGGTGACGATGCTGCCTACCAATACTCCGCCCAAAGCAACGGGGCCCAAAGTATAACCGATAATAATGGGAATCAACACGGGAATCAAAGCCGGAATAATCATTTGCTTGATGGCGGCTTTAGTTACGATATCCACGCAGCTGGCGTAATCCGGTTTGGCAGTGCCTTCCATAATGCCTTTGATTTCTTTAAATTGTCTGCGCACTTCATGCACCACTTGGCCCGCGGATTTTCCCACGGCTTCCATGCACAGAGCGCTGAAGTAATAAGGAAGCAAACCGCCGATGAATAAACCGATAATAACTTTTGGATCTTCCAATAAAAAAGATAATGTTTTTCCCAGATCGGAAAATTCTTGAGTGTAGGCGGCAAAAAGCACCAACGCGGCTAATCCGGCAGAACCAATGGCATAACCTTTGGTTACCGCTTTTGTGGTATTGCCCACGGCGTCTAAAGGATCAGTAACATTGCGCACGGATTCATCGAGTTTCGCCATTTCCGCGATACCGCCGGCGTTGTCAGTTATCGGGCCATATGAATCGATAGTCACGATGATGCCAGCCATGGAAAGCATGGCCATAGCCGCGACAGCCACACCATATAAATCAGCGAAAAAATAAGTGCCGTAAATACCGGCGGCAATTACTAAAACCGGAAGAGCTGTGGCTTTCATGGAAACTGCTAAACCTTGAATCACGTTCGTTCCATGGCCGGATTCCGAAGCCTTGGCAATAGATTTTACGGGATTATATTTGGTAGAAGTATAGTATTCGGTAATAACCACTAATAAGGCGGTTACAGCTAAACCGATTAAAGCGCAAGCATATAATTCCCATACGCTATATTTTCCATTACCAGCCATTAAATAATTGGTAATCGGGTAAAAAGCGGCGGCGGCCAATAAACCGGCCACGGCTAAACCTTTATACAAAGCGTTCATGATATTCTTTGTTTTACCCAAGCGTATAAAAAATATGCCTATGATAGATGTAATAATAGCTACGCCGCCCAATACCAACGGATAAAGTACAGCATTATCAAAACCTTTAAAAGCCAAGGCGCCCAACAACATGGCAGCAACGGAAGTTACAGCGTATGTTTCAAAAAGATCAGCAGCCATGCCAGCGCAATCTCCTACATTGTCTCCTACGTTATCGGCAATCACGGCCGGGTTTCTGGGATCGTCTTCCGGTATTCCGGCTTCCACTTTTCCTACCAAGTCCGCGCCCACATCAGCGGCTTTGGTATAAATACCTCCGCCTAATCTGGCAAACACGGAAATCAAGCTGCCGCCAAAACCCAAACCGATCAAAGCTTTCACATCGCCTGTAATGGCGTAAAAACCGGCCACGCCTAACAATGCCAAACCAACTACTAATAAGCCGGTAACTGAACCGCCGCGTACTGCCACGGATAAAGCGCTTTGCAAACCTTGTTTGGCCGCTTGCGCCGTGCGTACATTAGCGCGTACGGAAACATTCATACCGATATAACCGGTTAGCGCGGAAAAAACCGCACCGATTAAAAATCCTAACGCGGTTTTAATGTCTAGCGCGAGCCATAAAATTACAAAAAGAATAACCGCGATAACCGCGATTGTTCTGTACTGGCGGTTTAAATAAGCGGATGCGCCTTGCTGAATAGCTTTGGCAATGTCTTGCATTTTTTCCGATCCGGCATCCATTTTAAAAATCATTTTGCTTAGCACCAAGCCATAGATTATGGCCAGAGCCGCGCTTACGAGAGCAAATACGATGTAGGGATTCATACTTTTATAAAAATTAAATTAATTATTATTCTTTCTTTTCTTTCGGTTTCTCTTCTACTGGTTTTTCCTCCTTTTTCTCTTCCTCGCCCTCTTCTTTTGCTTCTTCGTCGGGTTGTGGTTCGTCCGCACTTTTAAAGACATCAATTTTCCAGCCGGTTAAGCGAGAAGCCAAGCGAACATTCTGTCCGCCGCGGCCAATGGCTAAAGAAAGCTGATCTTCTTTTACTTCGGCCACTGCTGTTTTATCTTTTTCATTTAGTTTAACGGAAATAATTTTCGCCGGAGATAATGAACTAATAATATATTTTACCGGATCTTCTTGATATTCAATAATATCTATTTTCTCTCCGCCCAATTCGGCAATAATGGTTTGCACTCTGGTGCCGCGCTGGCCCACGCAAGAACCGATAGGATCAATATTGTCTTCCAGAGCTTTTACCGAAATTTTGGTGCGGGATCCGGCTTCTCTAGCCACTCCTTTTACTTCAATCTCGCCGCTGCCGATTTCCGGCACTTCTTCTGAAAACAAAGCTTTTACCAAATCAGCGTGCGCTCTTGAGGCGAGCATTTCCGGGCCTTTATTGGTTTTGGCTACGGAAAGTAATAAAACTTTCAAGCGCTGGCCGGAGTAATAAGTTTCTCTGGGAATCTGCTCTTGGGGCGGCAACATGGATACGGCTTGGCCGAGGTCGATAAACACCATGCGGCCTTCCACGCGCTGCACCACGCCGTTAACCACTTCGCCGGAGCGATCTTTATATAAATTGTATAAAGTTTCTCTTTCCGCTTCGCGCAATTTTTGGATGATTACTTGCTTGGCGGTTTGCGCGGCCATGCGGCCATAGCCGGTTGGAGTTTTCAATTCGGTTTTTAGCTCATCGGCCTCTTTGGCGTCTTTCTTTTTCTTTTTCGCTTCAGTTAAAGTAATATCCGTTTTTGGATTGAAGCGTTTCTTTTTTTCCACTTCCTCGCCCGCGTCTTGCTTCTTTTTCGCTTCTTCTCGCTCCTTGGCAAGAATCTCATCTCGTTCTTCCTGGCTTAATTCCTTTTCTTTTTCATATTCTTCGAAGAGTTCGTCCGCCACCACGGTTAAAACCTCGTACAAGCGGGAAGAGCCGTTGTTGGGGTTGAACTCGGCGCGGATGTCGTACCCTTTTTTAGAAAATTCTTTGCGATAGGCCACGGCCAAAGCGCTTTCAATGGTTTCGATAACCGAAGCAAAGGGAATGCCCTTTTCTTCGCATATCTGCTTAATGGCGGCGCCTAATTCGGAAACGTCTGTCATAAAATATTTAGGTTATTTTTTAAGAAAAATAAAAACTAGTATATTGTGTATACTTGTCTATGTAAAAAACTATACAGGAAATTATAATGTCTGTCAAATATATAAGTTAAAATTTTTTATCAATTATAATTTAATGTATTTTTTCCCACTCTTGATAAGTGCTTGCCTGATATTCAACGTTCCCCAATCCATTCGGGTTAAAGCCGTTAATTAATTCCTCGCCATCTTTGTATCCATCGTTATCCGTGTCATCAACATCTTTCTCTAAACCCATCATAGTTTCGGCAGAATCTAATAAACCATCATAATCTTTATCGCGCAATTGATATTCTGAAGACATATCTTGCAATAAAATTTCTTTGTTATCTGCAAAATTTAAATCTGTATGCTTTATTAATTCAATATAATTTAAAATACCATCATTGTCAGTATCTATCATGGCAAAGCTCTCGTACATTAAACTTAATACATCGATATTTTTATTATCATTGCTGGAAGCATCCTCAACAGCAGAATAAGGATATAATGGTCTTTTATACTCACAATTTTTAGATGTTTCCACCAAGAAAAAGCAGATATTATTATTTTGAGAGGCATTTTCATTTTTATTTTCTAAATTAAGATTACTGCTATTTTCGTTATTTAATAAAGAACCAGAAAAGGCGATGAGATCTGATGTCGAATTCTGAAAAAAATAAATTTGAGTAATTCTAATTATTGAATCATCAAGGCTTTTTAATTTACAACCAATCTCTACCTCTTTTCCTGATGGTACTTTTAATGTTAGTTTTTCTAAAAAAGAATCTTTATTGACTTTTTGTTGAGAATTTATTGATGCTAAAAAATTTTTAATATTATCATAACTGTCATTAAATGATATCTGAATTATTTCTTCTTTAATATCTCCTGCTTCACTAATTTCATTAATACATTGTTGATATTCCTCTTCATTATAATTCCATTCCAAAGGTATAGATAGCTGTTCCCCTGATACATCGGTTAAATCTTGCTCAGATTTTGAAAGAGGTAAAATATAAGTACGAAAATAGGGATAGCATAAAATTCCCCCGACCAAAATAAAAAATGCTAAACCAACTAATATGCCGATAAATAATTTGCTCAAACCTTTATGATTCATCTTATCAAAGAGATAAATTAATTAAATAAATAATACATTATGACTTGTTTACTGTCAAAATAAATTCAGTGAGATTAGAAAAAAATATTAGGAAAAAAACGCACCTGCGCTTTGTTTAAAACGGTGTCGTAAAGAATGGCTAAAACATCTATCTGGTAGACCGCTTTAAAATTATTTTGGCTAAGATAAATAGCCACCGCTCTTTTGGCTCGGCGATATTTTCCCCATGTAATGGCTTCTTCCGGCCGGCCTCTATTTAGATTGGTTCGGGTTTTTACTTCTATAAAATGCAGGCGATCATCTTTTTCCGCGATAATATCTATTTCCCCCCAACGGGTATAAAAATTTCTATCAATAATAATAAAATTTTTCTGCTCTAAATATTTAATGGCGATTTTCTCGCCGACTTTTCCCAAATATTGATTGTATTTTTGCATATATTTTTTACAAATAAAAAAAGGCTCGCTCGCCTTTTATAAATCTCCGTTACAGGCGCATTGCAATGCGCCTCTACAGATATTAAAACATTATTTCACAAAAATCAAACCCCAATGGCATTTGCCCGCGTCAAACTCATCTTGCAGCCGCATACCCAATTGCCCTTCCGCTATCTGTTTAATAGATTCAGGATTTATACGCCTATCCATAGCCGGACCAATAGGAGAATCTTGATTCTTTTTCCAATCTATTATTGCCAAACGGCCCCCCGGTTTTAATACTCTCATGGCTTCTTTAATAATTTCCGCCTGCTTTTTTGATTGAAACAGTACGGTTACTATAAAAGCTACATCCACACTGTTATCGGCTATGGCTTTGGCCGCGCCGTATATTTCCAAATTTGTCCAAACAGGGCGGACATTTTTAAACCCGTACATGGCGGCTTTGGTCATTACCGCGGGAAGAAGGCTCTTTACCACATCTGCGGCGTAAACTATGCCGTCTTCACCTACCAACTTAGCCGCGGCTAAAGCCATGCGGGCTTCTCGGCCGGTGCCTAAATCGGCCACGGTGTATCCGTGCTTGATATCCAGCCTTTTCAAGATGGCCGGCACATTAAACATTACTGTATTATAGGGCATGGGTATATTATATAAAAATAACCCGCACATGTAAAATATGAGACTTTTATATCCTTACAATATACAGATAAATCCTTTTTTAACATGCGAGTTATTGATTAGTATTTATCTATGTTATAATAAATAAATTAATAATGATTATTCTATTATTTCATGAAAAAAATATTATTATTCCTCCTTCTCGCTTTCCCCTTAGCCACCTTTTCCCAAGAAGAATACAGTTTGTCTTTGTTTGAAGAGTTTACCGGAGAAGCGGTTGGTGATTATGCCGGAATATCTTCTTGTACTGGAGATTTTAATAATGACGGGTATAATGATATTATAATAAGTGCAAATAATAATGATGAAACAGGCGTTAGTGCCGGTTCTGCATACTTGATTTATGGCCAAGCCGATGGGTTGGCCGGCGTCTCTTTATCTGAAGCAGATGCACGATTTCTCGGTACAGCTGCCGGAGATCAAACAGGCGAGAATGTATCTTCTGCCGGAGATGTTAATAACGACGGCTATGATGATTTTTTAATAAGTGCAACATACCACGATGACAGCGCTGCGAATGCCGGCGCGGTTTATCTTATTTACGGTCAAGCCGCATCTTACACAGGTGATATCAGTTTAACTAATGCAGACGCGGAATTTCTTGGTGAAGGCGCGGGCGATAGAGTCTCGAATAGTTATTATCCTGCCGGAGATGTTAATAACGATGGCTACGATGATTTTGTTTTTGGAACCTACGGTAACGATGAAAGCGGATCAAATGCCGGCGCAGTTTATTTAATCTACGGCCAAGCCACGCCTTATTCCGGTACTATCAGTTTAGCCGACGCAGATGTAAAATTTACCGGTGAAGTAGCTGGTGATGGTGCTGACGCTGCCTCTACTACCGCGGATGTGAATAATGATGGCTATAATGATATTTTAATTGGTGCAAGCGGCAATGAAGGTGCTGGCTCGGTTTATTTTTTTTACGGCGGGCAAGGAACACCTTATTCTGGCACTATCAGTTTAACCGCAGCGGATGCGAAATTTACTGGTGAAGTTGTTGATGACGGTGCCGGTTATTCTGTTTCGACCGCCGGAGATGTAAACAACGATGGTTATGACGATATTTTAATAGGTGCACCTTATTATAATACTTCTGCCGGCGCAGTTTATTTAATCTACGGCCAAGCCACACCTTTTTCTGGTACTTTCAGCCTGACTGATGCGGACGCACAATTTACCGGTGAAGAAGATTGGGAATATGCATGCGATTATTTTTCATCGGCTGGAGATGTCAATAACGATGGTTATAATGATATTTTAATTAGTTCAACTGATAATAATGGTACTGGCGCCTCCTATCTTATTTATGGACAAGAAATCCCATATTCCGGTACACATATCCTGGATGATTATGCAGAATTAAAATTTACAGGTGAAGCGATAGGAGATATTGCTGGCAGGACCCCTTCTGCCGGAGATATTAATAATGATGGTTTTGATGATATATTAATTGGGACAATACGTAATGGTGACGCTGGCTACTGGGCCGGTGCCGCCTATCTCGGTTACCTCTACATGGATAACGACCACGACGGTCTTCTTGGTCCTTCTATTCTCTCTACCGGTACCGACACCAATGATAATGATCATGATAATGATGGAATAGAAACAGATATAGACTGTAATGATGATGATATTAATGTTTTAGGTAAAGTAAACTATTATCAAGATTTAGATAATGATGGTTTAGGTAATAATGAAGTAGATTTATTAAGTTGTACCGTAATAACTGGGTATGTCACTAATAATACGGATATTAACGATATTGATCATGATAATGACGGGGTAAACACACTAAATGATTGTAATGACGATGATAATACCATTTCAGAAGAAGAAACATACTATAAAGACGGAGATAATGATAATAGAGGCAATCCTGATAAAACTTTATCTCTTTGTTCAAACACGGCTCCTGAAGGATATGTAGCTAATGATTATGAGAAGTATAATGAAGACGCGGTATACGTAAGAGGAACCAAGAAAGGAGCAGGTGTCGTTAGCCTTTATGATATTAACAATGCTAAGCTAAATCATTGGAAAGCTTTTTACAAAGGAGGAGTAATAGCCAGACTTGTTACAATAAAGAACGCTACCTATGTTTTAGCCATAAAAAGAAGATCCGGTTCTACTATGCATATGTATAATACCAATGGAGATATTCTAAAGAAGGAAAGGCTATCACCGAGATTACATTGGAGAAAACCCGCCATAGGCAATTTAGACAACCAAACAAACACCGAAGAAATAGTAATATCGGCCCAAAGAGGAGAAACAGTTTATTTTAGAGTATATAGCTTTAATCCTACCAAAAATACCTTTACCTTAGAAAAACAAACCAGTTACCAATACCTAAACAAAGACTACCGAGTAGAAATACAAGATAAGCATGTAGTAGTGCTTCTTAACCATATTGGCAAGAAAGTGTTTTCCTGGATGCCGTTTGAGGAATAAGAAAATTATAAAACAAAATACCCCGCTTGAGCGGGGTATTCTAGATAAAAATAACCCACACATGTAAAATGTGGGGTTATTTTTTATTATATAGAACGCAGATAACCCCATGTTTTACACATGTGGGTTATCGATAAATACTAGTTCACCTTCAATGTTTGTTTCGTGCTGTTTATTCCAGCGCATTTGGCCTTAAAGTAATATGTACCTTTGGCCATGTTTTTCGCTTTTGGCTTAAATTTATATAAATAATAGCCGGTATTATCGGTATAGACGGTGTCTACTAAAGTATAGGAATCATCACCTTTTAATTTTCTATAAATTTTTACCGCTTTATTTTTAAAGCTGGTCTTTTTCCAACCATACATCTTGGCATAATTGCCTCTTAGCACGGTTTTCTTTTTAAACGCGGCGCTTAAATCTTCTTTTTCTTTCGTTTCCACGCTTTTTGTGACCGTACCAGTAGACAAAGCTGAAGCTGTTGTGGTGTTGCCTGTGCTAAAAGTAATGCCAATGTCTATATACGCACCGCCGGCAGCCGTGGTTGTAACGCTGGTCGTGGCTTGGGCGTCATCTATGAAGACGGCTAAATCCTCAGCAGTGATCGTGGTGCTGGACATCGTGCCCATTAAATTTAACATGGTTTGCGGCATATACATCTTAAAGAATCCCGATACGCCGGAAGGACCGTCTAGAGTTAAGCCAAAACCGAATTCATCCGGACCAGATGGAGGAGTGATTTGGAATTCCTGCACCGTAGTGGAAATGTATCCGCCGGACATAGAGGCCGGGGGACCGGAAGATGTTGGGTTTTGCATGGAAGGATCGGCGCCAACGGCTATAAAAACCATTACAAAATCTTTATCCGCTTCAGCGTCGCCATCCGGTACGTAAAAAGTTCCGGTTGTTCCTGTATAGGAATAGGTGTAAGAAGTAGTGCTGTTTTGCGTTACTGTAAAAGTATCGTGATCGATTTCAAAACCAGCGGTCATTAACATGGGCGCGCCCAGCAATTCGGTGTCTGAAGTTACGGTACAAGAAACAGTATAAGTAGGAACTGCGGTATCAGCCGTATAAACATATCCTACTACGTCTTCTACCACCAATGGGTTTGGGGAATTAGATGGAGGATCAAAAGAAACTACCATATCGGTAGCATCGCTTGATGTTACAGTGCAAGTGGTATCCATTGCCGCGTTCGTTGTTTGCGGCAATAGGCACAGGCACATCGCCCCCATAAAAAACATGCTGAGAAGAAGATGTTTTTTCATGGTTTTTTTAGTTTTAATTATTATCTAATGGGTATTATATAAAAATAACCCACACATGTAAAATGTGGGGTTATTTTTATCTCATGGTACGCAGATAACCCCATGTTTTGCACATGTGGGTTATCGATTGTTAAAACCTTCTGGCTTTTTGCGCGGCAGCGATGCGGCCCGCGGCTACTATGTAGGCGGCCGTGCGGATATCGGTATTATACTTTTCGTGAGCTTGCCAAATCTCGTTGAAATTATTCACCATAATCGGTTTTAATTTCGCCAAGACTTCTTCTTCGGTCCAATAATAATTATACGCGTTCTGCACGCCTTCAAAATAGGAAACAGTTACGCCGCCGGCATTAGATAAAATATCCGGCACCAATAAAATTCCTTTTTTATTGAATTTTTCATCTGCTTCCGGCGTGGTGGGGCCGTTAGCTAATTCCACAATGGCTTTGGCTTTTACTTTACCCGCGTTTTCTTTGGTGAGTACGTTTTCCAAAGCAGCCGGAATTAAAATATCGCAAGGAATGCTAAAAATTTGCTTATTCGTAATATTTTTTGAGCCTTCAAAATCCATAACGGATCCGGTTTTCTTTTTGTGAGCTAAAACTTTTTTCGGGTCTAAACCTTTGTCGCTGAAAATTCCACCCTTGGAATCGGAAACCGCGATAATATTATAGCCAGCTTTGGCTAAAATGGAAACCATATATGAGCCGGCATTGCCGAATCCTTGGATGACCACTTTCGCGCCTTTCTTTAGACCCATTTTCTTGGCCAGTTCAAAAACTATGTAAGCTCCGCCTTGAGCGGTCGCGTAGCCACGGCCTTGGGATCCGCCAATTTCCACTGGTTTACCGGTAATAACGCCAGGCAGATATTCTCCTTTAATTTTGCAATACTCGTCCATCATCCAAGCCATAATTTTCGGATTGGTATAAACATCCGGCGCCGGAATATCAATCGTCGGGCCGATATCCTTGGCCAAAGCTTGAATGAACCCGCGGGATAATCTTTCCAATTCTCCTTCGCTAAGTTCCCTATGATTGACGGTTACTCCGCCTTTGCTTCCGCCCATGGGAATGCCCACGGCCGCGCATTTGAATGTCATCCAAAAAGATAGCGCTTTTACTTCGTTAATTTCCGTTTGCGGATGAAAACGAATTCCTCCCTTAAAAGGACCGCGAGTATTATCATACTGCACGCGATAACCTTCAAACACTTTTAAAGAACCGTTATCCATACACACCGGTATGGAGATGTGTATCTCTCTCTTTGGTCTTTTTAAACGTTCGTGAACTTCGGGGTCCAAATTCATTAATTTGGCCGCTTTGTCTAGCTGCGCTAACGCGCTTTTGTAAGGATTGATTTTCGCCATGTTCTCTTGATTAATGATTAATTATTTTTGGCATTATATGCCTCTAAAGCCCTTTTTACAATATCCAAGGCTTTTTGTAAATCTTCGCTATTTAAAACATAAGCCAAACGCACTTCATTCTGCCCTTTGCCCGGTGTGGCATAAAATCCGGGAGCCGGCGCCAAAAGAACGGTTTCACCTTTATATTTGTATTCTTCTATAAGCCATTTGGCAAAATGTTCGCTATTTTTTACGGGCAACCCGCAGATCACATAAAAAGCGCCTTCCGGTTTGGAAAAAACAGCTCCGGGAATCTTTTTTAACCCCTCATATATTACATCTCTTCTTTTTCTATATTCTTCCACCACCGGATCAATATATTGCTTGGCGTTTTCCAGAATGGGAATCAAAGCTTCTTGTTCTATGGTAACCACGGATAATCTGGCCATGCAGAATTTAAAAGCTGCGGCCATTACTTCTTCATTGTGGCTTCCGATTACGCCAATGCGCGCTCCGCATAAATTGAATCTTTTTGAGGCGCTATCCACTAGAATTACTTTGTCTTTTACTTCGGGAAAATTCATTAAAGAAAAGCACGCCTCTCCGGTAAAAGAAAATTCTCTATAAGTTTCGTCGGCAATAATAAATAAATTATGCTTGATAGCTAAATTCACCACTCTTTGCAATTCCGCTTTGTTAAACACTGTGCCCGTAGGATTAGACGGATTGGTAAAAATAATAGCTTTGGTTTTTCCTGTCATTCCTTTTTCAATTTCTTCGTCGCTGGGCAAATGAAAACCATTATCAATAGATAAAGTAGCGGCTTTTACGGTAATGCCTCCCACAGAACCGAAACTATTATAATTTGTATAAAAAGGTTCAAAAGCCAGAACTTCATCTCCCGGATCGGCCACGATGCACATGGCAAAAATCAAAGCTTCGCTGCCGCCGGCCGTAATCATAATTTCTTTTTCCCCCAACTCAATACCCGTATCATGAAAATATTTTTGCCAGGCGACAATAGATTTGGCTATGCCTTGCGAAGGCGCGTATGCTACGGGGTTTTCATTGAACTCGCGCACTCTTTCGTAAAAAATTTCCGGAGTTTTAATATCCGGCTGGCCAATATTAAGATGATAAACTTTAATTCCTTGCTTTTTGCGCGCTTCAGCCGCTCCTACCAGCTTTCTAATGGGAGAAGAGGGCATTTTTTGCGCGCGCTGGGATAAAGCTATGCTCATACTTTTTTTCCCCAATCCATGCCCGGAATGCTCTGACCTCTCTTCCGTAATAAATACATGTAAGCGGAAAGTGCGGCTTTAACTCCTTCGCCCGTGGCAATGGCTATTTGCTTATGGCTGACATTGGTAATGTCTCCGCAGGCAAAAATTCCCGGCGTATTGGTAATGCCATTATAGTCAACGACTACTTCTTTTTTTTCATTAAGCCCAACCACACCTTCTAAAAATTCCGTGCTGGCTTTTCTGCCCACTTCTATAAAAACTCCGTTTACCGGCACTTCTTTTATTTGCTCAGTTTTCAAATTCTTTACTGTCATTCCTTTTACTAGTCTATCACCTTTTATTTCCGTGATGGCTGAATCGTAAAGTATTTCTATTTTTTTATTGCCCACTATTTCTTTTACAACCACTTCTTCTCCCCTGAATTGATCTCTTCTGTGTATCAAATAAACTTTAGAAGCGATTTTAGAAAGATAATCCGCCGCGTCTAAAGCGGAATTACCGCCGCCCACAACCGCCACTATTTTATTCTTGTATAACGGTGCGTCGCAATTGGCGCAATAAGTAACGCCTTTGCCTTTAAATTCTTGTTCGCCCGGGACATCTAAGTTTCTTGGCGTTAAACCAAAAGCTAAAATAATCGCTTGGGCTTCTTCCTTATTATTATTGTAATGCACTAAAAAATTTCCATTTTCTTTCTTTTCTATTTTACTTACATCTCCCAATATAAATTTGGCGCCGAATTTCTCCGCTTGCTTTTTCATTTTGCTGGCCAACTCAAAACCGCTGATGACATTTTCAAAACCGGGATAATTTTCTATATCCGTGGTTGAAGCCATTTGGCCGCCCAAATCTTTCGCAATAATTAAAGTACTTAAAGTTCTTCTGCTGGTGTATAAACCAGCGGTTAAACCAGCGGGCCCTCCGCCGACGACAATGATATCGTACATATTATAATAATTTATCTAATTCCTGGCTTAAGGCTTCTATGGATTGAACGCCATTTAATTGTTTTACGTTTTTTCCCTCTTTGAAAAAAATAAAAGTGGGAATGCTCATAACTTCGTATTTTTGCGCTGTCTCCGTGTTGCTGTCTACATCCATTTTTCCTATTTTTACCGGTTTTCCTTTATATTTGTCTGCCAATTCATCTATTAATGGCTTCATCATTTGGCACGGGCCGCACCATTGCGCCCAAAAATCCACCAACACCGGATTTTTTTCTTTTAAAACCTCTTTTTCAAAATTCTTGTCTGTGAATTCCATGCTCATAAATGAATATTTAATGCTTAATTAAGAGGCTAACATTTTATCAAACTGAAATGAAAAAGTCTAATCATTTTTTTCAAATAAAATTCTTCCCAAACGCACCATGGTTGCTCCTTCTTCTATGGCAATTTTATAATCATCGCTCATGCCCATAGATAATTCTTGCAAATTATATTTATCTTTGCAAATATTAAAAATATTACGCATTTTTCTATAATCACTTCGGCTATCAATAATATTTTGTTTCGCCGTAATAGTCATTAAGCCGATGACTTTGATTTTTTTTAATACGCTCAATCTTTTTAAAAAAAGCTCAGCATTTTCGGGTAAAATTCCGTATTTATTGGGATCCTTGCTAATATTGATTTGTATCATCACTGGAAAAATTTTATTCGTTTTCTCATTGATTTGCTTTGCCAATTCAAAATCATCCAGTGTTTGCAAACAATCAAAATATTTTAATAAATCATTTATTTTATTTGATTGAAGATGTCCGATGAAATGCTTTTCTATATTTCTTAAAGATATAAAATTTTTTTTATATTCCTGAATTTTATTGATGCCAATAATTTTAATATTATTTTTTAATATTATTTTATTGACATCGTGCAGACTGCGATTTTTTATTACAGCTATTATTTTAATTTTTTTATCAAAATTTATTTTCATAAGACGCTCTAAGCATATTATAAAAACACAAATAAAAAAAGTGTCAGAAATCTTGACAGTTCTAAAATTGTATGTATATATATGAGTATGAGAGAAGAAGATATCATTTCGTCATTAAGAGATATTGGGCTCAATAAAAATGAAGCGAGTGTTTACTTGGCTATAATTAAGCATGGTCCGGCTAATATTTCCGTGCTAGCTAATAAATCAGCGGTTAAACGTCCAACTGCTTATTTAGCTATTGAATCATTGATCGTTAAAAAGATGGTTATTGTTAATAGGCAGAATCCCAATCGCCCGATATATAAAATTACCGATCCAAAAAAGGTTTTAGATGCTATAAGATTCAAAGAAAAAAGATATGCGGAAATATTTCCGCAATTGCGCGTAATGAGCAAGCAAGAATTTGCGCCGTATGTAGAAATCTACGAAGGATTAGAGGGTTTAAAAAAAGTATATGAAGAAGTACTAAATGAAGCTTTAAATAATGATGTTCAAATATACGGGACAATAAATGCTGAAAAAAGTCAAGTTCATAAAATCATTTATAAATACTGGATGTCTTTCTTAAAAAATAATAAAGTTCATATTCGAGAAATTTTAGATCGCACTCAAGCAAATATAAATTATGTAAATAAAATTAAAAAAATCAGAAATAAATATCATATTACTAAATTGATTCCGGAGAATTTTCAATTTTTACCGTATAAAATGAAATTAATGGAAGCTGATAATATTATATATGGCAATAAAATAGCTTTTTTCTCTTCTTACGAACGAAATTTATATGTAATTGTTATTACACATAAAAATATTTGTAAAATATACAAAGATCTCTTTGAAATGGCCTGGGAAGTGGCTGAAGAGTATTGAACCCCGCTCCGGCGGGGAATGTTCCACGTGGAACAATTATTTATTTATAACGTTTTTTATCGTGAACACAAAAAGTGCCTTGCGCATTTACCCACTTTTTTTGTTCTTTAGTTAATAAATATTTAATTCCTCTTTTTTTAATAATCTTTAAATTCTCGATTTCACTCATTCCATATCGCTCACGATATCGTTTATCCAATCTTTCCAATCTTTCACAGGGGAATTGATCGCATTTATAACAATATTCCCCTTTTCTCTTTTTACATAGTCTAATACCACATTTTATACATACATTATTCACTTTTCTGCCAGTATAGCACCCGGGGCATTTATTCTTTGGTCGCAAATAATGCAAACATAGGCCACAGTTCATGCCACATGGAGCTATTAATTCTTTTTTCATAATAAGATTTAGAAGTTTATTTTGTGGACCCTAGGAGGCTCGAACTCCTGACCTCTTCCATGCCATGGAAGCGCTCTACCAACTGAGCTAAGGGCCCTGGTGGGCAATGCTGGACTCGAACCAGCGACCTCTGTCGTGTGAGGACAGCGCTCTAACCAACTGAGCTAATTGCCCTATTTTAATAAATATTTATTTTATTGTAAATGTTCTACGTGGAACAGTGGACCATGGCGGAGTCGAACCGCCGACCTTTGCAATGCGAATGCAACGCTCTACCAACTGAGCTAATGGCCCATATTAGTGCCCCCGGGCTGAATTGAACAGCCATTTAGGCGTTAGGAGTGCCTCGTTCTATCCGTTGAACTACGGGGACTATTAAAATTTTGGCTAATATTAGCCAAAATATAGTGTCGTACAATATTATTTACTCAGCACCCAATTATAAAGGCTATTTGACCAGGAATCTACGCTATGCGTTTTATTATCATATATATATAACCCGATACAACCAATAGATAAAAAAACCACTAATACCAAAATTGTTAATACATCTTTTTTAATAAAATTCATAGCTTTTTTCTTTTAAAAAATTACTTTACAAAAAACCCTTACTATTATAATCTAAATACTGCTTTTAGCAACTTTTTTAATATTAATATTAAAATAATTTATGGCTGCCATGTTTAGTAAAAATTCAACACCAACGGTTTCCAATGACGCGGAAACAATTATTGGCAAATCTGTTAAGATTGAAGGAACTTTTAACGGTGAAGGCAATATTATAGTAGAAGGGGAAGTAAATGGCAATTTGAAAACCGATAAAGACTTAGATGTAAAAGAAGGCTCAAAAATTACAGCGGATATTGAAGCGGCAAACATGAAAATTGCCGGGGAAATTAATGGCAATGTGAAATGCCATGGGAATTTGGATATCAGCGGACAAGGTAAAATAATAGGCGACATTGAAACTAAATTAATTTCCATTGCTACGGGAGCGGTGCTAAAAGGCCATTGCGCCACGAACGCGCACGAGGCCAAACCAAAAGAATCTCCTAAGCATGATTAACCGGGATTTTTTCTCTTCACAATATGTTTTTCTATTTCTACGATACTTTCATTAATGAAAAGAGGTTCGAATCTGATTTAATTAAAACGGAGAACCGTTTAATTGATCTTGGAATTAACGGAAGAATAGAAAAATTAACAATTTTACGCAACGGAAAAGAACTGATAGAAGAAGCAATTAAAAACGGAGCACATACTATCGTAGCCGTAGGGGATGATAATACTTTATTGAAAGTAATTAATATAGTGGCTGATCATAGCGTGGCCATTGGTTTCATTCCTTTGCGCGCCAATTCCAAATTGGCCAGAATACTGGGCATTAAAGATTGTTTGGACGCCTGCGATATATTATCAAAAAGATTGGTAAAAAAAATCAATCTGGGAAAAGCCAATCAGAATTATTTTTTCGCTTCCATTTCCATACCGCAAGTAGAGGGGATTAAAGTGGAATGCGATGAAAAATATAAAGTAAGCTTAAAGCAAAAAGATAACGGCTTAGCCGTATATAATTTGGGTAATTTTTTAGATGTGGCTAACGAAGACCAATGGAAAGTTTTCAGCAATAAAAATTATTTAAACGTCTATGTTTTGCCTCCGGCGCCCAGCGGTTTATCTAAATATTTCAAGACCAATAACCCGCAAGATGCCATCAGTGTTTTTCCCGCGAAAAAAATAAAAATTTCCGCTGAAGGAAAAACTTTATCCGTAATTCTGGACCAGCAAACAACATTAAAAACTCCGGTGCAAGTTACTATTAAACCTAAAAAAATTAATTTAATAGTAGGCCGGCACAGAAAAATATAATTACATTTTTTTTCATAAAAAACAAAAACCCCGAACTGATCGGGATTTTTTTATATCTATCAATAAAATGCGATTTTCTTTGACAATATCAAGGAAAATCGGTAAGGTATGGTATATGAATATATCCGAATTGATGCGACAACTTAAAATGAACAAGGAAGAATTTTTTCCTTTGGCCGCGGAACTGGGTTTTGACATTGGCGAGCGCGCCATAAAGATAGACGACCGCGTGGCTTTAAAAGTAATTTCCGCCATCAAGCAAAAAAGGAAAAGCGGCTTGAAAACCAGCCTTTTTTCCGAAGAGGTAATTGAGGAGAAAAAACCCGAAGAAGAAAGCGGAAAGAAAACCATAAATATTCCGGAAAAAATTACCGTAAAACAATTCGCGGATAAACTAGGCAAGCATGTAACGGAACTGATCGCCATTTTAATGAAGAACGGCATCATGGCCACGATCAACGAAAATCTTGATTTTGAAACCGCCACTATCATTGCGGAAGATTTGGGCTACCAAACAAATAAAGTGGAAGGCGAAGAAGAAGTAAAATACTCTCAGGAGCAAGAAGGAAAAATCAGAAAAGTTTTAAAACAAGATAAAGAAGACAACACGAGCAAATTAAAAACTCGCCCGCCGGTAATAGTAGTTATGGGACATGTGGACCACGGAAAAACAAAATTATTGGACGCCATAAGAAAAACCAATATTGTAGACCAAGAAGCCGGGGGCATCACGCAAAGCATCGGCGCTTATCAAGTAGCGCACAAAGAGAGATTAATCACCTTCATAGATACTCCGGGCCACGAAGCTTTTACAGCCATGCGCTCGAGAGGCGCCAATGTGGCGGACATTGCCATTTTAGTAGTGGCGGCCGATGACGGCGTAAAACCGCAAACCTTGGAAGTTATCGAGATTATGGAAAAAGCCCATTTACCTTTTGTAGTGGCCATCAATAAAATAGACAAAGAAGGAGCGGATATTGATAAAGTAAAAAAGGATTTAAGCGAACTGAACTTAATTCCGGAAGATTGGGGCGGAAAAACCGTATGCGTGCCTATTTCCGCCAAACAGAATAAAAATATAGATGAACTTTTAGATATGGTTCTTCTGCTTACGGATATGGAAAAAGAAAAAATCATGGCCAACCCCGATCGTATGGCTGTGGGCACTATTATCGAATCGCAAATAGATAAAGACGCGGGCCCCGTAGCCACGGTTATCGTACAAACAGGCACTTTGCGCGTGGGGGACTTGGTAATGGTGGGAAAAGTAGTGGGCAAAATAAAAGCTTTAAAAGATTGGCGCGGTAAAATGGTTAAAGAAGCCCCTCCGGCCATGCCCGTGCGTTTCTTGGGTTTAAAAGGAGCGCCAGTGGTTGGCGATGTTTTACAAGTAACTACTGATAAAAAAGCCCTGAAGAAACAACAAAAGCAGTATCAGACTTTCGGCTTCCTGCAAGCCAAAGAGGAGCAGCAAAAAGGCAAAGTAAACAAACTAGGGTTAGTGATAAAAGCGGATACCCTCGGCTCATTGGAAGCTATTATCAATTCATTGCAAAAAATAAGGCACAAAGAAGTAGCCATAGATATAGTCAGTAAGGGCTTGGGCAACATTACGGAAAAAGACATTGACCAAGCTGAAGCGGCGCATGCTTTTATTGTGGGCTTTAACGTGGAAAAAACCCCCAGCGCGCAGGACAGGTCTCACGGCTCTTCCGTGGTTATCAACACTTATAAAATTATTTATCAGCTGATAGATTTCGTGAAAGAAAATTTGGAAAATTTGCTGGCTCCGGAAATTATTTATAATAAAACCGGATCTTTGAAAGTACTGGCCGTATTTAAAACCACCACCAAATACATAATCTTGGGCGGCAAAGTGGAAAGCGGAGAAATAAAAGATAAAGCCATTGTAAAAATATACCGCAATGAAAAGAAAGTCGGCGAAGGCACCATTACTCAATTGCAATCGGAAAAGAAAAACGTGCCCGCGGTAACCAAAGGAATGGAATGCGGCGTGCAATTGGAATCGGAAACTAAAATTGAAGACCGCGATACTTTAGAAGTCTATGAAAAAGAAGAACGCAAAAGAAAGCTTGCTTAAATATGAATAAACGCCTCAGGCAGATCAACGAGCTAATACGAAATCTTTTAGGCCAGATTATTTTAGAAGAAGTGGAATTTCCACCGGGTTCTTTGGCTACCATTGTAAGAGTAAATACCGCTCCGGATTTAAAAAACGCCACGGTCTTTTTAAGCATTATTCCGGATAATAAAACCCTTTCCACCTTGGAGCTGCTAAATAAAAGAATCGGCCATTTGCAGCACTTACTGGGCGAGCAATTAAATTTTAGATTCACCCCCAAAATAACCTTTAGATTGGATTATACCGAGCAAGCCGCGGCCAAGATAGACAAATTGCTTGACACCCTTGATAAATCGAGTTAAGCTAGCTCGCTATGCAAAATTTAGACGAGATAAAAAGGCGCATTTTACAAGAGATAAAAGCCGCTAAAAAGGCGCTTTTAATTGCGCACCAAAAACCAGATGGCGATACAGCCGGAGCCGCTTTAGCTATGGCTCATTTTTTGGAAGACAGCGGAAAGGAATTCGCGGTCTTTTCTAAACACGAATTAAATCCGAATTTACATTTTTTACCTAAAGCCGAAATATGGCAAACAGACCATCAAATAATCGTTAAAGCCGATTACGATCTTCTTATTGTTTTAGATTCCGGAGATCTGCAATATGCCGGCATTGCCGAACATGTGGACCGCCTTAACCATCAATACACTATTATTAATATAGACCATCATCCCACCAACACGAATTACGGGCACCATAATTTAATAAACTCCGATGCCTCTTCCACTTGCGAAATCGTATACGACTTGTTAAACGGAGCCAAAGCTTTAAACAAAAAAATCGCCACTTGTTTATTAACGGGCATTGTTACCGATACTAACGGGTTCTCCAATTTAGCTACCACTTCCAAGGCCGTGGAAACCGCCGGCCAATTGCTTTTGCACGGAGCCAGCTTGAAAGATATTACTTTAAGAACTTTGCAGCACCGCCCCATTAACACTTTAAAGCTTTGGGGCCGCGCTTTGCAGAGATTAACCAAAGACGGAAAAACCGGCATGATTTTAACGGCCATTACCCAAGAAGATTTAATAGAGTGCAACGCCGATAACAGCGCCACCGAAGGCGTGGCTAATTTTTTAAACAGCTTGGAAGAAGCCAAAAATTCAACGATCGCGGTTTTAAGCCAAGGTGAACCCGGAAAAATTAAAGTTTCTTTGCGCACCACTTCTCCTTTGCTGGATGTTTCCAAGTTTGCTAAACTAATGGGTGGCGGAGGCCATAAAAAAGCCGCCGGATTCACTATAAAAGGAACATTAAAATCAACAACTTATGGATGGAAAATTATCTAATCAAATTTTAATCCCTACGGTTATAGAAAAAACCCAAATGGGAGAACGAGCGTACGATATCTATTCTCGCTTATTAAAAGATCGCATTATTTTCGTGGGCAGCGCCATTGACGAACACATTGCCAATGCCATTATCGCCCAGCTTTTGTTTTTGGATTCCGAAGACAGTAAGAAAGACATTAAATTGTATATCAATTCACCGGGAGGCATGGTAACCGCGGGGCTGGCCATCTATGATACTATGCAATATGTAAAATGCGATGTGGCCACTATTTGCGTGGGCACGGCCGCTTCCATGGCCGCCACTTTGCTGGCTGCCGGAGAAAAAGGCAAGCGTTTTGCTTTGCCAAACAGCGAAGTAATGCTGCACCAAGTAATGGGCGGAGCCGAAGGCCAGGCTACGGATATTAAAATTCGCGCTGAGCATATCTTGAAAATAAAAGAACGATTAAATAAAATTCTAGCTAAGCATACTGGCCAATCTTTGGCTAAAATCGATAAAGACACGGATCGTGATTTTTACCTAAACGCGGAAGAAGCCCTGAAATACGGCCTGGTGGACAAAATTATCAAATAATGCTACACTATTTTTGCCTTAATAATTAATTACTTGGCAAAGTACACTAAAGTATTGCTTACCATAGATGTATTGAGGCGATTAATATGATTTTACGCTTTTATTCTTCTCGCAATATTAGAAAACAAAAAAACCAAACTATCATTGGTTTGGTTTAATTTGCCAAGGATCAAGGAAATATTTTTATGGACATTTTAGGACCGATTTTGCTTGTGGCAGGCCTTGGTTTGGGTTTGGGCGGCGGTTATTGGCTGCGCAAACAAATGGCCGCCAAAGAACAAAATTCCGCTGAAGCCAAAGCCGAGCGCTTGGTGAATGAAGCAAAAAAAGCGGAACAAGAAATAACTTTAAAAGCCAAAGATAAAGCTTTGGCTATCGTGGAAAAAGCGCAAAGAGATGAACAAGAAAGGCGCTTAGAATTAAAAACCCTGCAAAAAAGGCTGGAAAAAAGAGAAGGCTTATTCGACCAAAAATTACTGGATTTGGAAAATAAACAACAGCAACTTTTCGACAAAGCCCAGCAAGTAGACAAAGTAAAAAAAGAAATTCAAAACATTAAAGTAGAGCAAATTGCCAAATTGGAAAAAGTGGCTTCTTTAAGCAGAGAAGACGCAAAGAAAATTCTTCTAGAAAATGTGGAGCGTCAAATACAGGAAGATTTAATGTCTCGCATGCGCAAATTGGAGCAAACCGCCTCGGAAGAACTGGATAAAAAAGGCAAGCAAATGCTGACGACGGTTATTCAGCGCTGCGCTTCTTCGCACGCGGCAGAAAGCACCACTACTGTCGTTCAACTGCCATCCGATGAAATGAAAGGCAGAATTATCGGCAGAGAAGGAAGAAACATTAAAAGAATAGAAGAGCTTACTGGCGTGGAAATCATAGTAGACGACACTCCGGAAGCCATTATCGTTTCCGGATTTTCTCCCATTCGCAGGCACTTGGCCAAAAGAGCGCTAGACTCGCTGATCGCGGACGGACGCATTCATCCTACCAAGATTGAAGAGGCCATTGAAAGAGCTAAAAAAGAATTGGCTTTGGATATTAAAAAAGCCGGCGAAGACGCCATGTATGAAACCGGCATGACCGGGCTTGATACCAAGCTGGTGCAAATTTTGGGCCGATTAAAATATAGAACTTCATACGGCCAAAACGTGCTGCGCCATTCCATTGAAGTTTCCGAATTAGCCGGCTTATTAGCCGAAGAATTAGACGGCAACGTGGCTATTGCCAAGAAAGCGGGCTTGCTGCACGACATCGGAAAAGCCGTGGACCACGAAGTGCAAGGCACTCACCCGGAAATCGGGCGCGACATTGCCAAGAAATTCAACCTCCCGCCGGAAATAATCGCTCCCATATTGGAACACCACGAAGACCATCCTTCCACCTTGGAAGCCGTGATCGTAAAAGTGGCTGATGCCATTTCCGGAGCCAGGCCCGGTGCGCGTAAAGATACTTACGAACACTATCTACAAAGACTAGAAGAATTAGAGAATGTCGCTTTATCCTTCCCCGGCATTGAAAAAGCTTATGCCATACAAGCGGGCCGCGAAGTGCGCGTGTTCGTGAAAGCCGAAGCCGTGGACGATGTGCAAGCCAAGAACTTGGCCAAAGAAATCGCCAAAAAAGTGGAAGAAGATTTGCGCTACCCCGGAGAAATCAAAGTTAACGTGGTGCGCGAAACCCGCGTAATCGAATACGCCAGATAATGTACCCGCAGACGCATTTATTATCGGGTATTGTTATCGGGCTTGCGGCTAATCAATTGGGCTATTTAAACGTTCAAGAAACTTTGGCCGTACCCGCGCTTACCACTTTACTGGATGTAGACCATTATTTATTTTACTCTTTCAAATATAAAACGCTTAACTTCCGCAAAACATGGGAAGCGGCTGTAAAGAATAAAGAAACGGGAGAGCGCACGGCCATTCACCATTGGCTGGGATTTCTTTGCTTCACTCTACTGATAATTTTTCTATTTTATTATTATCAGCCTTTCGGCATTATTTTGGCTTTGAGTTATTACACCCATATTCTGCTGGATTACTTGCCGATTTACGGCAAAAAGATAAAATTTAAAATATTCAATTTAAAATTTCAGCTGACCACGGAAGAGGTAGCGCTTGATTGCTTATTTTTATTAAGCTGTGTTATATTATTAATAAGGTAATCTGTTGGGAGCACTCCGCTAAGCGGGGTTGAGACGCATCCCTAGAACCCGATCTGGATAATACCAGCGTGGGGAAACAGCAAACTTTTTAAAAGGCTGTTTCTTCGCGAAACAGTTTTTTAAATATTAAAAATAAGTAAGGAACGCACATGTGCGTTCCCAACAAAAACTATGAAAAAAATCTTTTACTCCTGTTGGTACCATTACTTTTAACAGGATGCCAAACTAAGCAGACGACAGAAGAAACAATTAACAATAAAATTACTGTTTACGCCTACGACAGCTTAACCGCCGAATGGGGATTGCTACCGGCTATTTTAGAAGATTTTAAAACGCAATATAACGCCGAAGTGGATGTGGTTTCCTTTGCCGATAACGGCACCATGTTAAGCCAGCTTATTTTAGAAAAAGACAACCCCAAAGCGGACGTGGTTATAGGCTTAGATAACGTAAATTTTTCCAAAGTAAAAGAAAATGAGCTACTGGCTACTTATCAATCCCAAGCAGCGGATGAAATACCGCTAGATTTATGGTTTGATGATAATTATACGATGACGCCGTTTGATTACGGTTACGCGGGATTTGTTTATGATTCGGAAAAAATAAATTTTACCGAACCGATCAGTTTAATGGATTTAACTAAAGAAGAATACAAAGATAAAATCATTATAGAACAAGCCGGGCTTTCATCACCGGGTACGCAATTAATGCTCTGGACCAAAGCCGCCCTTTCCGAAGATGATTATAATAAATTCTGGGAAGGCATGGCGGAGAATGTATTAACCGTGGCCCCGGATTGGAGCACGGCCTATTACACTTTATTTACTGAGGGCGAAGCGCCTATAGTTCTAAGCTATTTAACCAGCCCGGCTTACCATATTGATCAAGAACAAGTAACAAAATATAAAGCCATACCAATTAAGGAAGGGTACATCCGCCAAGTGGAGGGAGTGGGCATTGTGAACGGCGCCAGCAATACGGAATATGCGCAAAAATTCGTGGACTTTATGCTAAGCGATGAAGCGCAAACCGCGGTATTCACCACCCAATGGATGTTTCCGGTTCTTGGCCATAATACTACTTGGCCGGATGCTTATCAGCAAATTATAATACCAAAAGAAGAAGAAATTTTAATCATTTCCAAGGAAGATTTGGCTAATAAACTGGAAGACTGGACTAACGAATGGAAAGCATTCTTCAAAATATAAATTGGCAAGCTGTCTTAGATAAAACTTGGTTTAGTTTTTGGCAAAGTTTGCTAACTGTTTATATTTCTCTGCTCCTGGGCGGGGGATTGGCCGTGCTGGAATATTTTTTAAAAAGCCGGCCATCAAAAATATTCTTATTCTTATGCAGTCTGCCTATTTTCCTGCCCGGGTTGGTGGTGGCTACGGGTTTTATGGCTATCTGGGGCAACGCCGGATATGTGAATGAGTTGCTTTCATTATTTGATATCTCACCCATAAAATTTCTTTATTCCCCATTCGGCATTATCGCAGGCCACTGCTTTTATAATATTCCTTTGGCTTATTTGGCCCTAGCCACCAGGTTAACTTTAGCCGATAGAAAACAGGAAGAAGCCGGACAAATAGCCGGTGGCTCTTCTTGGCAAGTTTTTTTCTTAATTACTTGGCCGCGCCTGAAAAACACGGCCATTGGCATTGGTTTATTGATTTTTCTTTACTGTTTTACGAGCTTTAACTTACCATTGATTCTCGGCGGAATTAAATACCAAACTTTGGAAGTGTATATTTATTCTTTAGCCGTAGAACAATATAATTTCTTTGCCTCGGTTGCTTTAGGTATTTTTCAGTTTATTTTTTTATTGATTATTGTTTTTATTTTTTTAAAATTCTTGCGTACGGTCTCGGAAAAAAACGTACAAAGCAATGCCCCGTATCAAGTTTCTTTCCAATGGTCATTATTTATTTTGCGCTTTTTACTGGCCGTGTTTCTTGTCGCGCCTCTGCTGGCTCTACTGGCAAAAGGCGTCAACATGGATATTATCCGTATCTGGCGCACAGATTTTACCATGGCTCTTCTGCGCACTTACAGCCTTATATTTATTTCTATTTTTATAAGTTTATTCTTTAATGGTTTTATTCTTTATAAAATAAAAAACGCGGGAAAATGGCTGGTTCTTTTCCTGGCCATATCACCGGCAGTTGTAGGAATTGCCTTGCTTCTGATATTCGGCAAATCTTTATTGGTATTGGTGGCGGCCTATACCGTGCTTATGCTCCCGCTTAGTTATTTCTTGCTTTCCTCTCTCTGGCAAAGCCGGCCGAAATATTTCTTGGAAACCTTGGCTATACTCGGGGCTAACAAAACACAAAAAGCTATGGTCATCGCCGGATACTTAAGGCCCGCCATACTGAAAGTGATTGCTTTATCTTTTGCTTTTACTCTGGGGGATGTGGCTCTTTCCAGTTTGCTTACTCCTTTTTTACAACCCACGGCCATGAGTTATAGCTACCAGCTTTTAGGCTCTTACCGCTTTGGTTTAGCCAGCAGCGCGTTGTGCGTTATTTTGCTTAATATTATTTTAATGATAATAATAATTTACAATTATGATTTTAGAAGCAAAAGATCTCACGGTTAAAATTAGTAATAAAAAAATTCTCAGCCAAGTATATTTTCAAACCGAAAATAACGAGACTTTGGGTATTGTGGGCCCTTCCGGCTCCGGCAAGACCACTCTGCTGCGCTGCATAGCCGGGCTTAATAAATATGAAGGAGATATTATTTTTGATGCACAAATAATCAACACTGTTCTTCCGGAGAAAAGAAATATCGGCTTGGTTACGCAAGAGCTTTCTTTGTTCCCGCACCTGACTATTTACGAAAATATTGTTTATCCTTTAAAAGTAAGAAAAAAATCAAAACAAGAAATAAAAAAATCAGCAGACGAGTATCTGGAAAAATTTTATCTTCGTTCTATTAAAGATTCTCTGCCCCAAGAGGCCAGCGGCGGGGAACAGCAACGCGCGGCTTTAGCCAGAGCTTTGATTTATAAGCCAAAAATGCTCTTATTGGATGAGCCTTTTTCTCAGCTTGATACAATTTTAAGATATGAGCTGCTAAATTGGTTAAAAAACATATTAAAGCAAGAAAAAATACTCACTCTATTTGTGACCCATGATATTAAAGAAGCTTCATTTATTTCCCAGCGCTTGTTGGTGCTGGATCAAGGCCAAAAATTAGCTATGGGTACTATGGCCGAGCTTAAACAAAACGGGCATCCTGTTATTCAAAGCCTGCTTACAAAAACTCTGTAGCTTTGTTATAATAGCTTCATATGAAAATATTATTCTTTGGAGACATCGTAGGCAAAATCGGGCGCAGTGCCATAAAGAAAAAGATTAACGAGATTAAAAAGACATATAAACCGGATTTGATTCTAGCCAATGGCGAGAATCTGGCGCACGGCACGGGCTTTACCAAAAAAACCGTTTTAGAGATGCAGCAAGCGGGCATTGATTGCTTAACCATGGGCAACCATGTGTGGGACAATAAGCAAGGAGTAAAGGATTTAAAAACCACGAACATGCCCATTATTCTGCCCGCGAATATGGAACAAGAAGCGCCTGGCAAAATCTGGCAGACTTTTAAAATAAAAAAATTAAAAATTGCGGTGTTTAATTTGCTTGGTGAGGTTTTTATAAATAAAGAAACTACTTCTCTTTTTAAAACCGCCGACGCAGTGCTAGAAGAATTAAATAAAGAAGAGCCAGACGTGATAATAGTAGACCTCCACGCGGAAACCACCAGCGAAAAACAAGCGCTTTGGTATTATTTGGATGGCCGCGTTAACGCTGTGGTGGGCACGCACACGCATGTGGCTACGGCCAACCCTCGCGTTTCTAAAAAAGGAACGGCTTTAGTGGAAGATGTCGGTTTCGTTGGCGCGGAAGACGCGGTGCTGGGCGCCAGAAAAGAAAATATTCTGCGCCGATTTTTAAATAACGAAAAACTTTCCATTGATCCTCCAGAAAAAGGAAAAGCCATTATCAACGCGGTGCTGATTACGGTAGACGACAAAACCAAAAAAACCAAAACTATAAAAAGAATTGATTTAAGCGTATCCATATAATATAATCTTAGTAAGGAACGCACATGTGCGTTCCCAACAAAAAATATATGAACCAAGCCACATTATTAGAAACCCTATTTCAAAAAACAAACATTCCCAAGCCGGATATCGAGAAGGTGCTAAACGAATTTCAAGCCACGATTATCGCGGCTTTAAAATCCGGGCAAGAAGTTTCCCTTACGGGTTTTGGCACCTTCTTAGCCAAAAAAAGAAGCGCCCGCTTGGGCGTTAACCCCCGCAACCCGCAAGAGCGCATCCAGATTCCCGAAGTTTTGGTGCCCAAATTCAAAGCGGGAAAAAATTTGAAGATGAGTTTGAAAGTTTAAATAAATATTCAATTATACAATTATGGCGAACACAAAATTAGAAAATATACAATTGGGGGATCATCTTTGTTCTATTTATAAGAATAAAGAGGAACAATTCTCCACGATAATTCCTTTTTTCAAAACGGGATTAAAAAATAATCAGAAATGCATATATATCGCAGATGAAAATTCGGCCGATGAAGTTATTTCCCAATTGGAAAAAGGCGGCATTGATATTAAAAAATATATCGCCTCAAAACAATTTTTAATATTAAGTAAAAGAGAGACTTATTTAAAAGAAGGGTCTTTTGATCCGGATAGAATGATCGATCTTTTAAAGGAAACGGAAAAAGGCGCCTTGAAAGAAGGCTATTCCGGCCTAAGAGTTACCGGAGAAATGACATGGGTACTGGAGCAGGTAAAGGGCAGTGAAAGATTAATAGAATATGAAGCCAAGCTAAATGACTTTTTTCCCGATAGCAAAGCTACGGCTATTTGCCAATATAATGAAAATAAATTTGAACCGGAACTTTTAGCGGAAGTTATCCATACCCATCCCTTTGTTATAATTTATGGCAACTCTTACGAAAATGAATATTATTCTCCGGCAGAATACATAAACGGAGCGCATAACGTATTTCCGAATGATTCTTATAAGACTATAAAAGAGGACATTATAAACGGATAAGGTACTTTTTGAAATGAGATTCAAATAAAACTTTATGCCCACCATCCTCATCCTCCCCGGCTGGCAAGATTCAAGCCCACAACATTGGCAAAGCCTTTGGCTGAAAAAATACCCAAATGCTATTAAGGTGGTACAAAAAAATTGGATGCATCCCAATAAACAAGACTGGGTAAATACTCTTAACGATTATATTGAAAAATATAAAAAGAATGACATTGTTTTAGTGGGGCACAGCTTGGCCTGCGCCACTTTTGCGTATTGGTCTAATGAGTTTGCTTCTAAAACATCCGCGAAAATAATAGGCGCATTGATGGTGAGCCCAAGCGATATGGACGCGCCGAATTTTCCCAAAGAAATTACAGGCTTTGCGCCTATGCCATTAAAGCCGCTTGAATTTAAGGCAATAGTTGTGGTAAGTTCCAATGATCCCTGGGTAGGCTTGGAAAGAGCAGAATATTTTGCGAAATGCTGGCAAGCTGAATTGGTAAATATCGGGGCGTATGGGCACATTAATGCCGATGCAGGATACGGCGAATGGCCAAAAGGGGAAGAATTATTAAAGTGCTATTCTAAATAATAATTAATATAAACTATATGGGTATTGAAAACAGAATGAATCGTGCAATATTAAAACATCCAGATGCCGAGAGCTCAGATGTCAATAACGAAACAACGGGTCCAGAATCCACTGAACCTGTTGGATTATCAATGGATGTCAGCGACCTAGAAAATCAATCAAACGCAAAACCTCTTACAGAAAATAGCAGCCCTACTGAAAAAGCCCCATTGATCAATTGGAACACAGAACCGATCAAACAGGGGGATGGCGGTCCTATGTTGTCTCGTGAAAGTTTAATCGTATATTACCAAATGAGAGGTGGGGATGGGCGTAGTAATTTTAAAATCTCAATGGAGACGCGCGGAAAATCGCCAGACGAAGAATATGTGCCAATAAAATTAGCAATGGAAATACTGAATGCTAATCCATATGAAGATAAACCTGAATGGTTTATGGAAAGAATTGTTAATGCATGGGAAGAACAAAAAAGAAGTGCTGGGTATTAAAAGCTGTATAGAAATTCAATTATTTCTCTCATCCTTCCCGGCTGGCAAAACTCTGGACAAAAAATATGAAACTAAAGCAAATATTTAATCTTCCCTTTTTTCTTTCCCTGATATTTTCTCACGGTTCCGGTTTTTACGCGCTGAAGATGCCCAAACAAGCCAAGCGCTATTTATGGGCCAGTATTATTTTTACAGATCTCCCGATTGTCATGGTGATTATCGGCATTATCAGCAATAAAATGAATCCGGACTTTTATCAGGGGGCTGTACTCACCATTACGGAATATGTATTTAACATTATCTTGATCAGCTTATGGGGATCCATACCGGTTATTCGCTGTTTTGAATGCTGGAATATTACTAAAATAAAAAAATGAATTCTCAATTAGAGCCTGCTCTTAAGTGGATTGTAGATATATTAAGGAAACATAAGGTGCCTTTTCAAATAGCAGGCGGATTTGCTGTACATCTTTATGGCGGAACCCGCCCGATAAACGATATTGATATCGATATACCGGATAAAAAATTCCCAAACATTATTCCAGATATAAAAAAATATATTAAATTCGGGCCAGCCCAATACAAAGACGAAGTATGGGATTTAAATTTAATAACCCTGGATTATCATGGACAGGAGATTGATATTTGCGGCGCTCATGGCGCGAAAATTTATAATAGAACAACCAAAAAATTGCAGCCGTATCCTTGCCAATTTGAGACTGCGAGTTTAATCAGTGCCTATGGCATAACTGTACCGGTAATGGATGCTCATGATTTGCTTGCCTATAAAAGACTGCGTAATAATGAAAATCAACAAGAAGATATTGTTGCTATGGAAAAATATATTGCGTAAATATATAAAAATCTTATTTATCGTAAATTTGCTTAGTAAAAAATTTATAAAATTAACCCACTTGATTAAATAGTGGGTTTTTGCTTAAATAGGCGGTTCGACCCGATCATGGGCTGAACGCACGCGATTCTACGGAATCGCACTGAGGAATTTCATGTACCGCTCCATCGTCATGATTGCGGCGCTCTCCCTCTCCACCTCGGCCATGGCCCAGGACTTCGACCCCACTCGGGTGCGACTCCTCATCCATGGGAGCCTCGAGGTAAAGGAAAATGTGGAGCTGCGCGCCCATTTTATTCCGGCGGGCAATCTGCTGGGTGAAGTCGCGCCTATCTTGTACCTGGGCGTCAACTTCAAGCCCGTGGAGTGGCTGGGGTTCGAGCCGGTCGTCGGGTGGACCTTCGTCACCGACGAGCCCATCGTCTCCCTCCGCGCCTCCCCGGACTTCGGGCTGATCTACGGTTGGGCGGACATCGAGCTCAACCTGCCCGGTCTGGGTGGGTACTGGTTCGTACAAGCCGATGTCCGTCTCCTCAAGTGGCTCCACATGGGCCTCGAGGGCGAGGGCTGGGGGAGCTACTACACCGACTTCTTCAGTAACGGCGGGGGGCCGAACTTGCTCCTGCGGTACGGAAAGGTTGGCGTGGATTTGGCAATCCATGCACGTGAAGTCAACGACTCGGTCGGTCCCGGGTTCGTGATAAGATTTCATACCTTCCTTTAGCCGCCCTGGTTGCCACCAGGAACCGCCCCGCGTTGTCTTCACTGACAGCGCGAGGCGGCAAACATTACATGAATTTGACCACTAATAAATAATATTTTAATATAATTCTCTAGGCGCTCCCTTTGCGGGAGGGCTTTTTTTATTATGGAAAAAAAATAATTTAACAACCCTGGTCGCACATCCTAATGCTTCCAGGGTTTTTACGACGCTTTGTCCGCGATCGTAATCTCGACTTGGCAGCCGAGCGCTTCTAACGCTCGACACACCATCGAGAGCTTCGTCCGCTTATAGTCGGATTCTTCCCACCGGCATACTCTGGAGGGATCAACCCCCAGTAGCCGAGCGAGCTCGCTCTGCGACACCCCCCTTTCGAGCCGTAAGCTCTTTAGAGCACGGCCCAAATCGCGAATGTCAGTGAACTCTAGCATTGATCCTCCTGCCTAATGCTACGATACGCTACGATTAATCTATTGCATAATTGATGTTCTAAGTCAATACATTATTATTACTTATTATGTTATAATAACAGGGAATTATGAAGATAATTCCTTATTTAATTTGCGGGTTTTTATTAATGACTTCTGTTTGTGCAGGGGAAACCGTTACCGTGGACACGCAAGCGGAATTCGAGCAGGCCATAATATCCACGGGATTGGATACCACAACCACTTCCGGTTCTTTGCAATTGAGTTCTTTAACCCCAACGGCCAACCCGGAGCTGGATGTGCGCAATGTGGCTTTCTTGTGCCAGGATAAAACCGGCATAAGCACGGATTTCGATTATATATTAAACGCTTATTTTGATACGGTTGATTATTATAATTTTTCCGAGATCACCGATATTTCTAATCTAGCCGGCTATGATATTGTTATCACTTATGCTTCTACTTTCGGATACGCGGACAATGTGCCGCAGGATATAGTGGAACAATTTGCCTCAAGCGGCGGAACCGTAATCCAGCACATGGTGGATTACCAGCACGCCAGGCAAGAAGATTATTATGGGGCCTCTGAAAACATCGATAGAACTATAGATGAAGGAAACAACCGAGACTTAGTGGACATGACTTGGGATGGCACTTATTTCTGGGCAGTGGAATATCTCGCGGATACGGCCACTGATATGATTCATAAAATCAACAAAGATACCGGCGCCATTATTTCTTCCTGCGATTCGCCGGCAAACGAACCCAGAGGCATTGAATATACCGGCGGATTTTTATACGTACTTACCAATACCGGTGATATGGTGTATAAATTGGATCCCGATGACTGCTCCACCGTAGGAAGCCCTACGGAAATGCCCGTTGGCTTTGATTTTCCAACCGGTTTGGCTTACGACGGCAGTTACTTTTGGGTCTCTGAGTCCACCGACGACCAAATCATGCGCTTTCAGTTAAACCCCGGGGGTATAACTGCCACCTTCGACCAATACCAAGCCCCATACGACCCGGATGACGCTACCACCAATCGCTTGCCAAGAGGTCTGGGTTTTGATGGCACTAATATTTGGGTGGCGGATAATGGCGTGGAGCTGGCTTTTCAAATAGATATCACGGACGGTTCAGTTGAGAGCTACATTGATACCTTGCCTTATGACCCAGACGATGAATTACTCGTTCCCGAACCTTATGGAGTAGATTTTATTGATGGAAATATGTGGATTCTAGAAAATGGCGCTACCGAAGACCATATCTACAACAATGACAGCTATTATTTAATAAAAGATGTTTACGAATATTCAGCCAGAGGAAACGAGTCTATTGACGCGCCGGGTGGGGATGTAGAAGATATAGCCTATGATGGCACTTATGTTTGGACAATTGATCAAATCTATAATCGCATATATAAATTAAATAAAGATACCGGGGCTACTGTCAGCTATTTAAATACTCCTTGTGTTAATCCTAGAGGACTAGACTATTACGGCGGATCATTATGGCTAGCTTGCTCAGGTGGTGAGGCCAAAGCCAACCAGAACCAAATAATGGAATTAAGCCCAACTACCGGAGCGATTATTGATCAATGCACTGGTCCGGGTTCCATACCAGAAGGCCTAGCGCATGATGGCACGAATATTTGGCTTTCAGATACGGGAACGGACACGATTTATGCATTAGACCCAAGTTTAGATCCGGATACCTGCACGGTGAACGACAGCTTCGCCATACCGGGAAGCACTACTATGCCTCGCGGGCTGGCTTATTACTCCGGTACTGGCACTTTATGGTTAGCTGACGAAGGAACCGATACTTATTATGAATTAAGCACGGCTGACGGCTCTACTATTTCCACCAGAGACGCAGTGGAACTTTCCGGGATTGGTTTAACTTTTGTTGATGGTGAGCTTTGGAGCTCGGATCATGATCTGGATAGAATTTATGATATTGAGAGCGGCACGCTTTGCCGGAATAAATTTGATTCTCCGGGAAACGAGCCACGCGGGCTGGCTTACGACGGCACTAATATTTGGCACGTTGATGCCACGAGCGATCTGCTATACAAACTGAATGCCGCTACCGGGGCCGTGGTTTCCTCTTACGCCTCTTTGGATTCAGAGCCGAAAGACTTGGCATGGGACGGCACCAATTTATGGATGGTGGGAGACACGAACGACCGCATCTATAAAATAAATCCGGCTGATGGCACGGAAGTGACGCATTATGACTCGCCATCCAGCGAACCTTCGGGCATAGCTTGGGATGGCTCCACTATCTGGACATCGGATAACAATGAAGATGAATTCTACAAACATAATATTACCACTCTGGCGGTAGAGGAAACTTATAATACTCCATCGGACGGCACGCGCGCTTTGGCTTTTGACGGTACGGACTTGTGGGTTTCCGATTTTAACGAGCGCGCCTATTTCCGCATTACCCTCACGGTGGACGAAGAAGGAGAAATCGCGGAAACAGTGGAAGCTCTTTCCAGCTCGGAACAGGGTATGGAATTTATCGGAGGGGATATTTATACGGTTAACAATTCTACGGACAGATTCTACGATGAAGATTCCGCTTTGCCTCTTCCGGAATTTATTATTTCCGAAGATGATAATCAATACACCGCTCCTTGGAAAGCGGGGGATGAATTATATATGGCTTTCAAAATAGCGGACAATGACGACAGCTACATTCATCGCCGTTTGCTAAATGTGCCGGCCGCGGATAACCGGGAAATATTAGCCACTTCCAACCGTGGCGGAGATACTTATATCCATGAAACCGTGGGCTCGGGAAATTTATTCGCGATTGACTTAAGTTTTATCGGAAAAAACTACGAAACCGTACGCACCACTTTCCCGGGAAATTCTTTTATACTTGATGCCATGGGAATAAATATCAATGATATGGGCGTGCATGATAATGAACGGCTAACATACGCCGACCTTACAACAATTCTTGATGATTTGGTGGCGGCTAACCCTGCTGTCATAACCAAAGAAGTGGAAGGGCAAACCAGCGATGGCGATGACATGATTTCCATCAACTTCGGTACGGAAGGCAAGCCCATGATTATCTACACCTCGGGTTTGCATGGCAATGAAGAGCACGCCTACATCGCGGAAGTGCATTATATTGAAAAATTAGTAGAGCTATATAACGCCGGCGATGAAGTGGCCACAAATTTATTTAGAAATTATCGCGTGAAATTTATTCCGCTGGTAAATACTTACGGCATAAAAAATTTAGTGCGCCATAATGCCAATCATGTGGATATTAATAGAAACTTCGACTATTATTGGGCGCCGGATGCGCTTGGCTTATACGGCACTGAAGCTTTTTCTGAAATAGAAGCGAGAATATTGCGCGATATTATTACAAACACCGATAACAATGTAATTTTTGTTAACGACGCGCACGCGGCTAAAAACATTTCTCCCGGTTTTACCTGGGGCCGCGCCATTACCGATGAACCGCAAAGCATGAATGACGCCTATGATATCTTTACGGCGGAAACGCCGTATCGTTGGTTTGAAGAAAGAGCCGGAGTTGGACGCTGGTTAACCTACGACAGATACGAACGCCACATTTATGATGAACCCTATTTTGCCAATTGGATTACATCTACCGGAGTGGTGGCGGCTACTAACGAAGTAATGGGGAAAAAAGATACCACCACCAACCGCTACGTGCATACTTCCAGCTGGTATCTTACTCATTTCCACGCCGTCGCGAAATCTTTTTCCTACAAGGCCGGGGAAGCGGTTTACCGCATAGATACGGGGCACGACACTTCTTCTTTTTCCGCCTTTACCTACGATGAAACCAAACCAACGGACAGCGATATAACTTATACTTTCAGCTCCAACAGCATTGAAACAGAGCCCGCGACTTGGTACGCCACTTATAGCGAAGTGCCAACCAACAGATATTTATTTGTTAAAATAGATGAAGAAAGAACGCAATACGATGGAGAAACTCCAAAAGTAAACAGCCTGTCTATCTCTTATTGGTACCCGGATCACGACGCTCCAACCATATCTTCTTCTCCTTCGGCTGATGATGTATATTATTCCAAACAAGCTATAACTTTAACGGCTACGGATGATAGAGATACCACGCCCATTATTTATTATACCAAAGATGGCACCACGCCAACGACCGCTTCCACTTTATATACTGCGCCTTTTAATATTAAAAAATCCAAAACCATAAAAGCTATAGCTGTAGATAATGTAGGTAACACTTCTTCCGTCTATGAATTTACTTACACTCTGCGCAATGTGCATAAAATCCCTTTAATCATCGTGGCCAAAAGAACGGATACGGGAATAATAAAAGTGTACGATAAAGAGCTGCTAAATTTGATAGTGCGCATCCGTGCTTTTCCCGTTCATGGGGTGCAAGCTAAAATATTCAAGTATAAAGGAAAAAAATATCTCGCGGCGATAAATTATTCCTCCGGAAGATACTTGCGCGTTTATAAGCTGCCCTCCGGCCATCGTCTTTATTCATATAATTTAAAAGATCAGAAAAAAAGAAAATTAGCTACGGGAAATTTATTCGGTAAAAAAAATAAGCAAGAAGTTCTAACCTCGCAAATAAAAAATGACCATGTTTTGCTTCAAGCTTTTTCTCTAAACAAGAAAAAGACCAAATTAATTAAAAAAGCCGACTACTTAACAGAGGAAAGCTGGGGCAATATCAAACATGGCAATTACTCGATTCTTATCAACAAAACAAAAAAAATAATAATGAAAATTGATTCTGTTATAAAGCTGATTCTTAACGCCAAACAACTCCTTCTATAAAAAAGGATAATTAGCTATACTATAGGGGATTATTAATTAATATTAATAGTATGCGTTATAATTTAAAATCATCTTTTTTAACAATACTGATAACCAGTATTTTTTTAATGTCTGCCCATACGGCTTTGGCCCATAGTTTTACCGTAGATGACACGGGAGAAGCTTCAGACGACAGCGCTGGCAATGCCGTTTGCCACACGGCCGGAGGCGTTTGCACTCTGCGCGCAGCCGTGGAAGAAGCCAACGCTTTAGCCGGAGATGATACTATAACTTTCAGCATCACCGGCACCATAGACACCACTTCCGTAATTACCATTACCAGCACCAATAATACTATAGACGCGGGCACTAGTCATAACATTGTATTAAGCTGCAATGCTAAGGGGCATCATGGTTTATACATAAATAATAAAAGCGGAAATACCATTAAAGGTTTAGTATTTCAAGACTGTGATCGCGCTATTTATATTTATAACACCAGCGCCACGGGCAATAAAATATATAATAATTATATTGGCACCGATACCACCGGAGCTTCAGCTGTGGCCAACAACGAAGGCGTGTATATCAGCGGCGCGGCCACAGGAAACTATATAGGCACCAATGGCGACGGCAACAACGACAGTACGGAAGGCAATGTAATTTCCGGCAACACTAATCGCGGTGTTTATATTTATAATACCAGCACCAACGGTAATTATGTTTCCGGAAATTATATCGGGGTGACCGCGGCGGGAACGGCAGCTCTGTCCAATGGCACAGCCGGCGTATATATTTATAGCGGTCCGTCTTCCAATATCATCGGCACGAACGGCGATGGCACTTCGGATACCTTAGAGAGAAATATTATTTCAGGAAACACCAATGATGGCGTTTATATTTCCGCAGACACTACGGATTCCAATCGCGTGGCCGGCAACTACATCGGTTTAAACGCGGCCGGAAATGCAGCCGTGGCTAATGGCAGATACGGCGTTTATATTTATAACGGTCCGGAATCAAACATTATCGGCACGAACGGCGATGGCACGGGAGATGCCGGCGAAGGTAATGTTATATCGGGCAACACAGATAATGGTGTATATATTACAACAACCGGCAGCAACTCCAACCGCGTGGCCGGCAACTACATCGGTTTAAACGCGGCCGGCACCGCGGCCATAGCAAATTTATACGGTGTTTATATTTATAACGGTCCGGAATCAAACATTATCGGCACGAACGGCGATGGCACGGGAGATGCCGATGAAAAGAATGTTATTTCCGGCAACACAAATTCTGGCATTTATATATCTTCGGCCGGAACCCCCGGAACAAGCAGTAATGTAGTAGCCGGCAATTACATCGGTTTAAACGCGGCCGGAAGCGGAGCCGTAGTCAATGATCGCGGTGTTTATATTTCAAATAGCGCCCAATCTAATCGCGTCGGCACGGATGCCAATGGCACTTCGGATACCTTAGAAAGAAATATTATTTCCGGCAACACATTGGATGGTGTTTATATATCCGACGCCAGCACATCAAGCAATACCATAAAAGGAAACTACATCGGCACTGGTACGGACGGCACAACGGATTTTGGCAATGGCCATCAGGGAATTTTAATAGATGATACCGCCGTTTCCAACACAATAGGCGGCAGCGTAACTGGCGAACCGAATTTAATAAGATACAATGGAGACGCGGCCAATGAATATGGCGTTTCCATAGAAGACACGGGTACGCGTTATAATAAACTTTCACGCAATCAGATATACGGCAACCAAATAGCCGGCATCCGGCTATATGACGGCGCTAATGATGGAATTGCCCAGCCCACCACTACCGGCGCCACGGACGGGGGCGCATCTTCCACTATCACCCTCGCCGGCGCTTGCGAAACGGACGCTTCCGGCGTAACAGTAGAAATATTTTCCTCTTCTTCGGGCCAAGGCCAAACTTATATCGGCAATACTACAACCACTAATGGCACTTATACCTACTCTTTAACCGGCGCGAACACGGCTACGGGTTCAACCTTGGTAGTAACGTCCACGGATTCCGAAAGCAACACTTCCATTTTTTCCGCGGAACGCACCATAACCGATCTTGAAGCGCAAGCCTTAACCACGGGTACCAGCGCTTCGGTAAATGAAGGGGCGACCGCTTCCTTGGTAGGCGCTTCTTCTTATGATCCTAATAATGGAGACGCTATAACTTATCTATGGGAAAGAACCGCCGGGGAAAGCGTCTCCATAACCGATTCCGACCAAGCCACAGCTTCCTTTACCGCGCCTTATATTTCCGGAGACAGCTCGGTAACAGTGCGCTTAACCGTTAACGGCAGCGACTACGCGGAAATAACTATCGACATTAACGGCATAAATGTTCCACCAACTTTAAGCAGCGTGCCCAACCAAAGTTTAAATGAAAATGTTAGTGAAGACGCAAAATTTGATTTAGATACTTATTTCGCAGACGGAGAAGGAGACGCTATAACTTATTCCGCGCTTAACGATTTATCCGCCACCCTGGGCACCATGGATGTAAACGCCAACGGTACTGTGGATTTCAATCTAGCCGCAGACTCTATAGGCACGGACACCATACAGTTCCGCGCCACAGACGAACACGGTGAATACACGGATTCCAATGAAATAACCGTTACTGTTAACCACGTTAATCACGCGCCTACTAAAACTCACGATATAGATCCGGTTTCATTTCAGGCCGGCACAACCACGCCTACTTTATTCGATCTGGATTATTATTTTTCCGATACTGACAGCGATGCTTTAACTTATACTGTTTCCGGCAATACTAATGTCGATGTAGATATCGATGCTCAAAATCAAGTTACTTTATCTGCTCTTGCCGCCTATAACGGAACGGAATATTTAACTTTCACGGCTACGGATCCCAGCTCCTTAAGCGTTAGTTCCAACCAAGTGACTATAACTGTTACTGCGGCTTCAGACGGGGAAGAAGAGATAAACGAGGAAGTGTCCTATATAACCGGAAAAACAAAGGGGGCGGGAATAGTAACTCTTTATAACAGCGATAATGAGTCTTTATGCCAGATCAATGCTTGGCACGAAGGCGGCGCCATTGGCTCTCAAATTAAATTAAATAACAATTATTATATTTCCGTGGTAAAATACCTTTCCGGCAGCACTATGCATATATACGATTTAAATTGCCAGCTCGTCAATAAAAAAAAGCTGTCCCCGAAGTTACATCCAAGAAAGATGGCCGTAGCCGATCTTCTGGGCAATGCGGCTACCGAAGAAGTGGTTATTTCGGCTAAAAGAGACGGCCATGTATACGTGAAAATTTATCGTTATAATGTTTCCAAAAATACTTGGTCTTTGCTTATGCAAAAATCTTTTGCGTCAGTGCCGGATAATTACAGTTTATCTATATCAAATAAAAAAATATTCATTAAAAACGGCAAAGACAAAACCTTACATAAGTGGGTTGTTTCTTCTTGACAGCGATAAAAAAAAATGATAAATTACGGCATACCTAATAATTAAAGCCTATTCTTTAATTACCCAGGCTAAATCAGCAGATTTTACATAAAATCTTTCCGCTGATTCTAGCGAATAGGCCAAATGGAAAGGAAAAGAAAATGACAGAACATTACGAGCTTCTTTTTATTATTCCCGGCTCGATAAACGAAGGGGATGTGGCATCATCTAAAGAAAAGGTGCTGTCTTTGCTTAACAAACAGGGAGCTAAAATCACCCGCGAAGAGGAATGGGAAAGAAGAAAATTGGGCTATAAAATAAAGCAGGAAACATACGGCTATTATAAGCTGTATGAATTCGACGCGGAAAAAAGCATTATCATGGAATTAAACAAGCAATTACGCTTGTTGCCTGAAGTGCTGCGCTTTATTTTGGTTAAATGCATCGTAAAAACCGCGGAAGATTTAGCTGAAGAAGAAAAAATCAAAGAAAAAATCCGCTTGCGCCAAGCCGAATCCGTAAAAAAAGAATTAAAAGAGGTCGGGAAAAAGGAAGAAGAAGAAAAGAAAATAGAGATCAAGAAAGAAGAAGAAAAAACAGAAGGAAAGCTTTCCATGGAAGATCTCGATAAAAAGCTCGATGAAATCTTAGGCGATGATTTAAAAGTTTAACCAATAAATATATGGACTTAAATAAAGTAATGCTCATCGGCCGCTTAACGCGAGACCCGGAAGTACGCACTACTCCCACGGGCCAAACCGTAGCCAGCTTTTCCATTGCCACTAACCGCAGTTGGAAAGACCAATCCGGTCAAAAACAAGATAAGGTTGAGTATCATAATTTAGTGGCTTGGAGAAAATTGGCCGAAATCATCCAGCAATACGTAAAAAAGGGCAGCCGCCTTTACGTGGAAGGCCATTTGGAAACCAGATCCTGGCAAGACCAAACCGGCGTAAAAAAATATCGCACGGAAATAATTTTGGATAACATGATCATGCTGGATTCCAAAGGAGCCGGCGCCAAGGGTCCGGTGCCTCCGCCAGCCAGTCCGCCTCCGGAACCGGCCGTGAATAATCCGGATGAAGAAATCAGCGTGGAAGACATTCCCTTTTAATAAATAAATAATATTCTCATATGTTTAAAAAGAAAAAACCAGTAAGAAAAGCGGAGGATCGCTTTTGTTATTTCTGCGTAAATAATTTTAAGGAAATTGATTACAAAAAAACCGAAGCTATCGGCAAATTCGTATCCAACTATGGTAAAATTCTACCCCGCGAAAGAATGGGCACTTGCGCGAGGCACCAGCGCAAACTGGCGCAAGCGGTAAAGCGCGCCCGCTACATGGCTTTGCTGCCTTACGTCAAATAAGCAGATATCCCTCACAATTTAAGCTGTTCTACTTAGCCCCAAATTAATTTGGGGTTAAGTTTTTTTTCTGCTATAATAAGCCTATAAATTATTAACTATTTTTGTCATGAAACGCACTAAAATAGTATGCACCATCGGCCCGGCTTCGGAAAAAAAGGAAGTCCTAATTAGAATGATCAAAGCGGGCATGGATGTGGCCCGCTTGAACTTTTCCCATGGCGACTATGCCGAACACAGAACGCTTATTAACAACATCCGCAATGCCGCCAAAAAATTGGGGCGCCCCGTGGCTATCATGCAAGATCTGCAAGGGCCGCGCATTCGCGTGGGTAATGTGGCCAAAGAAGGCATAGATTTATCCAGACACGATAAAGTTGTTTTGCTCTATGAAAAAAAGATCGGCCAATCTTGTCTGGTGGATAAAAATTTAAAAATCCTTCCCATTCAGTTTAAAGAATTGTATTGCTACGCCAAAAAAGGATCACATGTATTGATAAACGACGGCTTAATAGATATTCATGTAAATAAAATATATAAAGAAGGCATTTACGGCACTGTCACCAAACCCGGCATAGTCTTCAGCCACAAAGGCATTAACATTCCTCATGCCAAAATAGAAACTTCCGCTTTAACGGAAAAAGATAAAAAAGATTTGGCTTTTGGCTTAAAGCAGGATATCGATTTCGTGGCTCTCTCTTTCGTGAACACTGCGGACAACATTAAAACTTTAAAAAAATTCATAAAAAAAGCTCCGGTAGAAATAATCGCCAAAATAGAAACCAACGAAGGAGTAAAAAATTTCGGGAGCATACTAAAAGAAGCGCACGGCATCATGGTTGCCAGGGGAGACCTGGGCATTGAATTGCCGCCGGATAAAGTACCCTTAATACAAAAGGATATGATTCGCGCTTGTTTAAAAGCAGCCAAACCGGTTATCGTTGCCACGCAAATGTTAGATTCCATGATATTAAATCCCCGGCCCACTCGAGCCGAAGTATCGGATGTAGCCAATGCCGTAATCGATCACACGGACGCGGTCATGCTTTCCGGAGAAAGCGCCTTTGGAAAATACCCCGTGGAAACAGTCAGCATGATGGCGGAAATTATCAAAGAAACGGAACGCTCTCCTTATGATAACGTTTCCTCTCATTTTCTCACGCAAAAAAAATACGAGATGTCCGAATCCATTTCCGCCAATGTTTTTGATCTGGCCAATGAAAATAAAGTAAAAGCCATTGTGATTGATTCCATTTCCGGACACAGCGCCAAATTAATAAGCCGCTTCAGGCCGGAAACAAATATTATTGTTCTTACCAGCCATAGAAAAACTTTGCGTCAACTGGCCTTAACCTGGGGAGCCTATGCCCACCTCATGCCGCGCTGCCATACTCTGGACGAATTACTAAAAAAATCCGTAGTCATGGTTAAAAAAGAAAAACTTGTTAAAAAAGGCGATAAAATTATTATTGTTACCGGCCATCCTGTCGGTTATGCTCTAGGTATGAATTTAATCAAAGTGCAGGAAATATCATAATTAATCAATTAAAAATTATGGCAATGCAAGCACGGGATAAAAAATTTATTTTATGGTTCTCGGAACTGGGAATCAAAGATGTTCCTTTAGTCGGCGGTAAAAACGCTTCTTTGGGAGAAATGTATAATAATTTAACAAAAAAATGCATTAAAGTGCCCAATGGTTTTGCCATCACGGCTTATGCTTACCGCTATTTTATCGAAAAAGCGAAGCTGCATAAAAAAATTCAGCAAATTTTAAAAGGATTAGATACGCATAACATGCATCAGCTCGCGGAAAAAGGCTACCGCGTGCGCGAAACAATACTTGGCGCAGACTTGCCCAAAGAATTAGAAAAAGAAATCATTATCGCGTATAAACAACTAAGTAAAGAAGCGAGAAGATCCGACCTTGATGTAGCCGTACGCAGCTCCGCCACGGCCGAAGACTTGCCCGACGCCTCTTTCGCGGGACAACAAGAAACTTTTCTGAACATTCGCGGAGAATACGAAGTAATTCAGTCTGCCAAACGCTGCATGGCTTCCTTATTTACCAATCGCGCCATCTCTTACAGAGAAGATAAAGGGTTTGATCACTTTGAAATCGCTTTATCCGTGGGCGTACAGCGCATGGTGCGCTCGGACGAAGCCATTTCCGGCGTTATGTTCTCCATTGATACGGAATCCGGCTTTAAAAACGCCGTACTTATTAATGGTTCTTATGGTTTAGGAGAAATGGTTGTACAGGGAAAAGTGGATCCGGATGAATTTTATATATTTAAGCCGTCTCTTTTGGAAGGCATAGATTTTAAAAATAAAAAAGCTTGCCAGTATCGTTTCAAACACGCGCCAATTGTGGGAAAAACTTTGGGTTCAAAAAAAATCAAAATGATTTACTCTCCGGACAGCGCGGAAAGCGTGCGCGAAGTACCGGTATTGCCGGATGACCAAAAAGTATTTTGCCTAAAAGAAACCGAAGCGCTTAATTTGGCTTATTGGGCTTGTTTGATAGAAGACCATTATAAAAAGCCTATGGATATTGAGTGGGCCAAAGACGGCGTAACCAAAGAATTCTATATTGTCCAAGCCAGGCCTGAAACAGTACACTCGCAAGCCAATAAAAAAATATTAGAAGAATATAAAATAGAGCGCCGCGGAAAAATACTGGCCGAAGGCGTTAGCGTGGGCTCCAAGATCGGAGCGGGAAAGGCCAACTTCATTAAAAGCGCTTCCGATATCAGCAAGTTTAAGCCTGGTGAGGTCCTCGTCACGGAAATAACCGACCCGGATTGGGAACCGATTATGAAAATCGCCTCGGCTATCGTAACCAACTCCGGCGGACGCACTTCTCACGCGGCCATAGTCTCCCGCGAATTGGGCATTCCTTGCGTAGTGGGTACGCAGAACGCCACGCAAAATATAAAAACCGGACAGGAAATAACAGTCTCCTGCGCCGAAGGGGAGCGCGGCTATGTTTATCAGGGAAAAATCCCATTCCAAGTAAAGCGCACGGATCTCTCTAAACTGCAAAACCCTAAAGTTAAATTAATGCAAATAGTGGCCGATCCTTCTTTAGCCTTTGATTATTCTCAAATCCCCAATAGCGGCGTAGGTTTAGCCCGGGAAGAACTGATTATTCTCAATCATATAAAAATTCATCCTCTGGCTTTGTTGCACTTTGATAAAGTGGAAGATGAAAACACGCGCAAATTAATTACGGACATGACTTACGGTTGGAAAAACAAAGAAGAATTCTTCGTGAAAAAATTAGCCGAAGGCATCGGCCGCATCGTAGCCGCTTATTGGCCCAATCCGGTTATCGTGCGCCTTTCCGATTTCAAAAGCAACGAATACGCCAACTTGATCGGCGGAAAATACTTCGAGCCCAAAGAAGAAAACCCCATGATCGGATGGAGAGGCGCTTCCCGCTATTATTCGGAAAAATATAAAGAAGCGTTTGCTTTGGAATGCCAAGCCCTACGCATCGTGCGCGAAGATATGGGTTTAAAAAACATGTGGCTCATGATTCCGTTCTGCCGCACGCCCGAAGAAGGACAAAAGGTACTGGACCTGCTGGCTCAGCACGGGTTAAAACGCGGCTCGGGCAAGGGCAAAGACAAATTAAAAGTAATCGTGATGTGCGAGGTGCCCTCTAACGTTCTTATGGCAGACGAATTCTTAAAAATATTCGATGGCTTCTCCATTGGGTCCAACGATCTTACTCAGCTGACATTAGGATTAGACAGAGACTCGGCTCTGGTTTCTCATATCTACAATGAGAGAAACCCGGCCATGAAAAAAATGTTCAGCATGGCCATCAAGGCTGCCAAGAAAGCGCATAAATATATCGGCATCTGCGGCCAAGCGCCTTCCGATTTTCCCGAAGTGGCGGAATTTTTAGTTGATTGCAACATTGATAGCATATCCCTAACGCCGGACAGCGTCATGAAAACCATGATCAATATCAGCAAATACGAGAAGAAAAAGAAAAAATAATTTCGGAGAATAAATGATAAAAAAACAGAGGCGCCTTATACTGCGTCTCTGTTTTTTAATTTGGGTGGGTGCAGAGGGATTTGAACCCACGACCTTATCCTTAAGAGGGATCTGCTCTACCAGCTGAGCTATGCACCCAAATTATTAGCAGTGTGCTCGGGGGGATTCGAACCCTCAACCTCCTGGTCCGAAGCCAGGCGCTCTATCCAGTTGAGCTACGAGCACCTATCAACCACTTCTAATAATGGTTATTAGAGTAGTAAAAAAACAAGATAAAGTCAATACAATTAATAGAAGAAGGCCTAGGCTCCGGGACGCACGGTATACATGCGTAGTACATCTTTGGTAATCAGCCCCTGTTCGTACAAACGCTTCATGTCTTGATCCAGGGAAACCATGCCGGTTTCCGCTCCGGTTTGCAGAACCGATTTTAGCTGCGCTACTTTATTCTCACGAATTAAATTGGAAACAGCTGGTGTATTTAACATTATCTCCCTGGCTGCTATGCGGTTGCCGTTAATGCTGGGGACAAGCTGCTGGGAAACAACGCCTCTTAATTCCATGGAAAGCTGCAAACGAATCTGCTCTTGCTGGTGCGGCGGGAATACATCAATAATTCTATCTATGGTTTGCGCCGCGCCCAAAGTATGCAAAGTGGCAAAAACCAAGTGCCCTGTTTCCGCCACGGTAATGGCCGCTCCAATGGTCTCTAAATCTCTCATTTCACCAACCATGATAACGTTGGGGTCTTGGCGCACCACGTGTTTTAAGGCTTGGTCAAAAGATAGGAAATCAGAAAACATCTGGCGTTGACGAATATAGCTTTTGTCCGATTCAAATATATATTCTATAGGATCTTCCAAGGTAATTATATGAGTTTTTCGTTCTTTATTGATCAAATCTATCATGGCGGCCATAGAAGTAGATTTCCCGCAACCAGTCGGTCCGGTAACCAATATCAACCCTTGCTTTAAACGAGCCAATTCGTAAACTATTTTTGGCATGGATAGCCCTTCCATGGTGGGAATATCATTGCTAATCACTCTGGCCACTAAGCCCATGTTGTCTTTTTCTAACATCACATTAACTCTAAAACGAGAAACCCCGGGAACCTCATAAGAAAAATCAACTTCTTTTTCCGAGATAAATTCCGCTTGTTGCCTTTTATTTAAAATACTGTAAATTAAAGCCTGCGCTTGCGGAGCGTTAAGAGAGGGGTAATCGGTTTGTTCAAGCAACTCGCCCTCTATACGTAAAATTGGCGGTTTTCCCACTAAAATATGCAAGTCCGAAGATTTTTTCTGCGCTGCTAAAGTAAGCAGGGTTTGCATGGTCTGAAGCGCGTTGCCAAGCACCATATATTTTGTTTTTTTATTGTATTATAGTAATATAATTATACCATGATAAAACGAATTTATCAATTACATTCTTTGAAGGAATTAGCCCTTTTTACAAAAAATACTTTGAAATATTTGTCTGATTATCATGTAATAACTTTAAAAGGAGATTTAGGCAGCGGCAAAACCGCTTTTACGAAAAAATTGGGCGCGGCTTTAGGTTATAAAAAAAGGATTGTTAGCCCGTCTTTTGTTCTAATGAAATTATATAAATTACCAAAAAATAAATTCTCTTACAAATATTTATGCCACGCGGACTTTTATCGCTTTGCGCCTTCTTCGTTTTCCGGACTGACAGAATATATCAATAATAAAAAAGTGCTTACTGTTATTGAGTGGCCGGAAAAAATAAAAAAACTGCCTCCGAAGAGGCTAGAGCTGACTTTCACTTTAATGAAAAACGATGCGAGAAAAATTACTCTTCTTCCGAAATCCGGGAAAAAGAAGCGGGCATAGCCACGGGATTTTTTATCTTTGCTTTTTGTCTGGCTGCCCACTCTTTGGTAACCGCGTCTTCCACAATCATTTTTTCCGCAGTAATGCTTATTACTTGAGCCGAGGCAATTTCCAATTCAGATCCTAAATTTAGCCATTCTTTTACCAGGCTGGATTGAGAGATAACATATTTAATGATGATATGAGAGTCTGTATTAAACTCAAAGCCAGCCACTTTTCCCAAATGCTGGTCGCTTTGCGTATAAACCGGGAGGCTAATTAGTTGTTTGTGGCTTAATTTCATTGGAAGATTCTTTAGCGGCTTTTTTCCATCGTAAAAAATAAAGCTGCTGCAATAAGGTAAACAAAGTGGTAACTAACCAATAAAGCGCCACGCCGGCAGGGAACTGGTACCCGATAATAACCGTAAATATGGGCATCATGTACATCATCTGCTTATTCATGGTAGCGGCGATATTTTCATCTTTAGCCCCGGCGGTTTTAACGGGCGCTTTTTGCGTGGAAAGCATTTTGCCGGAAAAGAATTGAGCAATACCGGCTATCACGGCTAAATAAACATTATGTGTTTTTGTTAAATCCAAAAAACCTAAAAAAGTAGTGTGCACGGGCGAAGTTTCGTAAATTGCTTTTAAATAGGGGTAAAGGTGATCTAATTGCGCGCCGGCTAATAAATGCGTGGTGGAATCCACTTGTAATCCCTGTAAAAATACGCGATAAAGCGCGATTAATATGGGTAATTGGATTAATAAAGGCAAGCAAGAAGAAAAAGGGTTTACTTTATTTTCTTTGTAAAATTTTATTAATTGCCGGCCCATTTCCTCTTTGTCGTTCTTGTATTTCTTTTTTATTTCATCGAGCTTCGGCTGAGTGTCTTGCAAAGATTTTTGCGCTTTTAAAGCGGAAAGGGAAGGCCAAAATAATATAAACTTTATTATCAGGGTCAGTAATATTATGGAAACGCCCAAATCTTTCCCGGGAATTACGTGATATAAATAAAACAAGGCGTTAAATATCGGTTCGTATAATACTGTGTTGAAAATTTCACCCATAAATTATTTTTGATTAGGGAATAGGATCATATCCGCCACGACTGAACGGATGGCAGCGCAATACGCGCTTCGTGCTTAATAAACCGCCTCTAATAATACCATATTTATCTATGGCCTGATAGCTGTATTCCGAACAGGTGGGATGAAATTTGCACCCATAGGGCGTCGTTTCGGAAAACCAGCCATGATCGGGAGATAGGGTCTTTTGATAAAGGCTAATAGCCTTTAAAAACAACGCTTTTATATAATAATTAAAGGACTTTTTCATGCAAAAATCTTTTTATAGCGGTTTGCAGTTGTTCTTCAGTGGCTGAAACGCAGCCATGTTTGATTAATATAATAATATCGTATTTTTTAACAGTTTCTTGCCAATTTTTACCCCAAATAGCGCGCACTCTTCTTTTTTGTTTGTTTCTGTCTACGGCTTTGGGCAAAGTTCTTTTAGAAACCACTATGCCCAAGCGGGCATGGCCAAGGCAGTTGGGGGAGTACTTAATATTAAAATAAGGAGTGCTAAAAAATTTACCTTTTTTATACGCTTGCTTATAGTCTTCTTCTTTGAAAAGCCGGTATTTCCTGGCTAGCATGTTTTAGGCAGTCAATTTTTTTCTGCCTTTAGTGCGGCGAGAACGCAAAACACGGCGGCCATTCTTGGTTTTCATTCTTTTGCGAAAACCATGTTCTTTTTGTCTTTGCCTTTTATTCGGCTGGTATGTTCTTTTGGGCACAAATATTTTTCTTAGTTAATAAAGTAGATATTAGAATACTAAAATTTTCGTTTTTCGTCAATATCAACACCTCATCCACATCTTATTCACAAAATTTGCCTTTGCGCCTATATTTATACGTTGCTTTTTATGTTATAGTTAAACAACAAAAATAATAATTAAAACTTAAATTCCATGACAGCGGACCAACTTTGGCAAGCGGCCTTAGCCGAACTTGAATTGTCTCTTTCTAAAGCCAATTTCACTACCTGGTTTAAAAATACCTTTATTTTAAGCTATGAAAATAATAGTGTCGTCGTTGGCGTGCCCAATGCCTTTACTAAAACTTGGTTGGAAAATAAATACCACGCGCAAATATTAAGGGCTTTGCAAAATATCACCGAGCAAAAAGTGAAAGAGGTCACGTATAAAGTTTTTGCCAACCAGAAAAAAATTGCCAAAATAATCACCCAAGAAGTGAAAACTGAAGAAAAAAAAGAAAAGCTCCCCACCCTTCCGGCTAAAAAAACGCATCCCATCCACACCCTTCTTAATAATCGCTATACCTTTGAAACGTTTGTGGTAGGCAAAAAAAACGAATTAGCGCATGCTGCCTGTTTAGCCGTGGCAGATAAGCCAGGCACTGTCTACAACCCGTTATTTATTTATGGCGGAGTAGGCCTAGGAAAAACCCATCTTATGCAGGCTATCGGCCACCGCATACTGGAAAAGCAACCGGATAAAAAAATTCTTTATGTCCCTTGTGAAACCTTTACCAACGAATACATTAATTCCGTGGGCAGAGGAGAAGCAGACAGCTTCAAAGATAAATATCGCTCCGTGGATCTTCTTATGATTGATGATATTCAATTCTTAGCCGGCAAAGAAGGTACGCAAGAAGCTTTTTTTCATACATTCAACGCTTTACACCAAACTAACAAACAAATCGTGATTACCTCGGACAGGCCTCCCAAAGCCATCCCCACCCTAGAAAATCGCTTGATATCCCGCTTTGAATGGGGGATGATAGTGGACATCGGCTTGCCGGATTTAGAAACAAGAATCGCCATATTAAAAAACAAATGCCAGGAAAAAGGCTTTTCTTTAGAAAATGAAGTAGTTGTTTTTATCGCGACAACAGTACAAAATAACATTCGCGAACTGGAAGGCGCTTTAAACCGCGTTATCGCTTCCACGCAGCTTTCCAATGATAAACCAACCCTGGAAGTGGTTAAAAAGCTTTTATCTTCTTTAACGCAAGCTCCTAAAAAAGGCGCTTTAACCGCGAAAAAAGTTATTACGGCCGTTTCTGAGTATTTCGAAATAAAAGCGGTTGATATCACGGGTAATTGCCGTAAAAAAGAGCTTGTGGTGCCGCGCCAAATCGCCATGTATTTAATGCGCGAAGAAATGAATTCTTCTTATCCGAATATTGGCGAAGAATTAGGTGGCCGCGATCACACTACCGCCATGCACGCGTATAATAAAATTGTAAGAGAAATAGAAAACAATGAGAAGCTGCAGCAAGATTTAAATTTAATAAAACAAAAACTTTACAACTAATTTCCTGTTTATAACCCTGTTTACATTACTGTTGAAAAACTGTTCTTAAAAGCAAAAAAAATAAAATATTTATTTCTTCACATCTTCTTCACTTTTCTCCCCACTTCATATACACAGAAGAAAAATAATATACATCAATATTTATCGAAACAAAAACATCATATACACATATCAACAACGCTTATTAATATTATTATCTAATTAAATACATATATGAAAATATCATGCACCCAAGAAAATTTGCACAGGGGGTTAAATGTCATTAGCCATCTAGCAGCTAAGAATACGAATCTTCCCATTCTTAACAATGTTTTAATTAAAACAAAAGAAGGGGGCGTGGTTTTGTCTGCCACTAATTTAGAAATAGGCATTAATTGCTTGGTGCGCGCCAAAGTGGAAAAAGAAGGTGTATTCACCGCGCCGGCTAATTTACTGGCTAATTTTATTTCCCTGCTTAGCAGTGAAGAAAAAGTAGATATTGAATTAATTAATAAAGAACTGATAATTCAATCAGGAAATCAAAAAACAAAAATAAAAGGAGAGGACGCCTCCGAATTTCCTTTAATTCCGGACGTGGCAAAAGAAGATAGATACGTGGTTAAAAGCGCGGATCTCAAAGAAGCACTCTCGCAAGTGGTGTTTGCCTCTTCTCTTGATGAAACAAGAATAGAAATATCCGGCATCTTATTTAATTTTAATAAAAATGGACTAACTTTGGCTGCCACGGACAGTTATCGTTTGGCGGAAAAGAAGGTTTCCTGCAAAGAAAAGGGTAAAGACAAACAAATTATCATTCCGCAGCGCACAGCCGCAGAATTTTTAAGAATTTTAGCTATTACAAACGAAGAGGACGTTCAAATTTATACTAATGATAATCAAGTATTATTTTCTCTTGATCAAATTGAAGTAGTCTCCCGCTTAATTGAAGGTAATTATCCTGATTATACCCAGATTATCCCCAAGCAGGAAAAGACTCAAATTATTACGGAAAAAAGCGAGTTGATTACGGTTATTAAAAGAGCCGCCCTTTTTTCCAAATCGGGCATTAATGATGTAAATTTGGAATTTAATATTGATAAACAATTAATAGTAGTAAAAGCCGCCAGTTCGCAAGTCGGGGAGAATTTAAACGAACTGCCCGCGGAAATAAAAGGAGATAATAATTCCATCGTGTTTAATTTTCGTTATTTATTGGATGGTTTGAATAATTTATCCGGTAATAAAATAATATTAAAAATTATTGATAGCGGAAGCCCGGGTATTTTTCGGGGAGAAAACGAAGAAAATTATTTATATATAATCATGCCCATTAAACAATAGAAAAATGTTTGTAAAAATAAACAATTGGTTATTGAATAAATCAATAAACAAAGCGGGTATTTCGGAAAAAATCGCCGCCCAACAAACCATTTCTTTGTTTGTGGTCTATATAAATAAAATTATTGGAGAGGGTAAAGCGCGCCAGGCGCGACCGCTGTACGTAAAAAATAAAAGGCTTATCATCCAAGTGGAAAATTCCTTGATAGCCGCGGAAATAAAAAAGCACGAGCAAGAAATATTGGATTATTTAGATAAACAAACCAACCTAAAGTTAAAGAGGTTGGTTTTTATAAGTTAATTCTTTTTCTTCTTATTGGTGTTGGAATTCTCGTTGGTATTCGTGTTGGTGTTTTTATTCGTGCTGCTGTTAGTGTTGGAGTTCGTTGGGGTTGTCCCGTCCTTAATGTTGGTAAAAGTGAAAGAAACAGAAGCGCTGGCTTCGTCCCCCATATTGTCGAAGATGGCTACTTTTAAAGTATGGCTTCCGGTGGTTAAATTATCCGGTTTATAGGAGGTGGCAAAAGGAGCTGCTGTTTTTGTGTCAATGACATTATTGTCTATATAGTAAACTACTTTTGTCGCTTGCCTGTTACTGCCAACCGTATAGCTTATTTTTATGGAGAATGTGGAATTATTTAAAAAAGTTTTATCCGTGGGGTAGCTGATAGTCATTGTGGGTTTTTGGCCGGTTGCCCTAAGATCGCACTTTTCTTTTTCTGTTTCTTCCGTGTAATAATCCGGCTGATTTTTAGCCCAGGCTTGTATGGGGCCTTCCCAGGCGCTGAACATAGGGTCGCTTTGCGGACTTTTCGGAGCTGGGCCGTTTGGCTCGTCTTTGTTTACGTAGTATAAAATCGTATGGACTTCTTTAAATTCTTTTTCCTCAATATATTCCGCCGGGTAAGAGGCTAAGCATTCATCCGGAATAATTTTTTTGGTTATTTTATCCACTTTCTTTTTAACTGTTGTGCCCGCGTCTCCCCAAAGTACGGGTTTGCTCGGATTTTTTGGCGGAGGCGTGTTGAATTTTTCGTCTTCCGTGCCGTTTAATATTTGCGAGAAGTAGCCGTTCCATATGGGAGCGGCCACTATAGAACCGTCCGCTCCGTTTTTCATGGCGGAATTATCATTATTGCCCACCCAAACGCCAACAGCGAAAGAAGGGGTGTAACCCATAGTCCAAGCGTCATGAAATTCTTGCGTAGTGCCGGTTTTTGCGGCCACGGTATGCCCCTTGATGTTTAACCACTGGAACATGCCGCCACGATTGGCCGCAGTGGATAATACTTGGTTGATATTCTGCGCGGAGGCTTGGTCGAGCACTTGGGTTTCTTGGTTTTTCCATTCATAAAGTACATCGCCTTTTTTATTTTCCACTTTTATAATAGTGGCCACCGGGTGACGCACTCCTTCGCGAGCCAGAGTGGCGAAAGCCGAGGTGTGTTCAAGTAATTTAACCTCTCCGCCTCCGAGTACCAAAGCCAAACCGTATCTGGAGCGGTCGGAAAAAGTGGTGTACCCCAAAGAGTCAGCCACGTCTAAAACATTATTAAGGCCGGCCAAATATAACGTTTTTACTGCCGGTATATTCAATGATCTTCCTAGCGCTTGTTGCATGGTGAGAGGACCGGAAGTGGAACCGGAATAGTTATGTGGAGTGTAAGAACCGGATTCTATGGGAAAAGTGGTGGTTAAATCAAAAAGAACTGTGTTTGGAGTATAGCCTCTGGAAAAAGCCGTGTAATAAGCAATGGGCTTAAAAGAGGAGCCCGGTTGTCTATTGGCAATGGCTACGTTAACTTGGCCGTCGTAATCATCCGCGTAATAATCATAAGATCCAACCATGGCCAATACTTGGCCGGTTTTTGTATCTATATTAACCAAGCCGGCATTGCTGCCCCCGTACTGTCTTACTAAGTCCATGTTATCGGCAATGGCTTTTTCCGCTAGTTGCTGCTTGTCCCAATCTAAAGTGGTGGTTACTTTTAAACCTTGATTCATGAAGTTGGGGCCGAAGTCGTCTTCCAATTGCGTAATAACATAATCCACAAAATGAGGCGCTTTTTTATAAACGGCGGCTTGTTCTAAATTTACCACCTCTTCTTTGGCTTTATCCGCTTCTTCTTTGGTGGCGTGTCCCTGCTCCACCATTTGATCAAGCACGTAATCGCGGCGTACTTTTAATTTTTCCATGTCACTGATAAAAGTGGTGGGCCTTTGCGGTATGCCGGCCAAAGTGGCGGCTTCAGCCAAGGTTAATTCAGAGGGTTTTTTCCCGTAATAACTGTTGGCGGCCGCGGCAATGCCGTAATTTACTCCGCCATAATTGATTTCGTTCAAATACATGGTAAGGATTTCATCCTTGCTGTATTTTTTTTCCAATTGTATGGCCAGAATAAGTTCTTTTATTTTTCTGGTGTATTTTTTCTCCCCGCCTACAATGGCTTGTTTGATAAATTGCTGGGTCAAAGTGGATCCGCCGACCGTTTTGTCGGATACGAAATTAATACCCGCGGAACGAAGCATGCCTCGCCAATCAAAACCGGGGTGGTTGTAAAAATTTTTATCTTCCACATCAATGGTGGCCCACTTTACCAAATCAGGCACCTCTTCCGGCTTAGTGGAAGTTCTTTTTATGTCTTTGCCCGCTTCGTATAATAAAGTGTTTCCGGTTTTATCGAAGATAATCGTGCTTTCCGCCACGAGGCGGTCGCCGATTTTATTCGGGTCCGGCAAATCTTTGGAAAACCAAGCGAAAACGCCAACCATGAAAATGACGCCCAAAGCGAAGCAGATAGCCACGGCAATACCCAAGCGTTTCAGCCAAAGCTTTCGCTTGCTGATCTTTTTTTTCTTTTGCGCGAATTCTTTTGTCTGGTGTCCGTGCTTTGGCTTCTTTACGTCTATCACTTTTTTATTTTCCATATGATTTGGTTAATAAATAAGCGCCCAATAAATTCGCCCTAATGTTTAGCTGCGATTTCACAATGGGTGTTGTTTTAAGCGCTTGATAGTATATTAATTTTTTAAGATTTTGTCTAGCCTTGGCTATCAAACCGGGTATTTGGCTTATCCCTCCTCCTATTATAATAATCTCTGGGTCTAAAACATGCAAAATATTATAAAGCGCGTCGCTTAAACAAGATGTTTTTTTAATATTGTTTTTATTTTTTTCCCAAATTTTATTTTGTATGAGCATATGGCCGAATTCACCGGCTAAATTATTTTTTCCATGATAGATTTTTTTATCTATGATTATGCCTCCGCCCACGCCCGTGCCCAAAGTAATGCCAACAAGGTTTTTATACTTTTTCCCCGCTCCGTAAACAGCTTCGCCCAAAGCAAAACAATTGGCGTCGTTATCTAAATAAACTGGCACTTTAAATTTATCTTGCAAAATTTTTTTTATTTTGATATTTTTAAAATTTTTTGGAAAATTCGGGCTGCGCACAATAATGCCGCTCTTGGCGTCTATTTGCCCGGCTATGCTTAAACCGATGCTGCTTATTTTAGCGTCCTTTTTTATATCCTTTGCAAAATTAGCGATATCCAGCAAAGAAGAAGAGCTTTTAACAATTTTAAAGGACTTTAAGCTTAAAGGCTCTTTAATTAGAGCGCCGGCTATTTTAGTGGCTCCGATATCAAGTACTAAGGCATAGGACATATTGATATTATAGCAGAAATAAGCTAAAATTAAGAAAAATAATATAGTTTATGTCAACAATTACGGATAAAAATAAAATCGAGGGAGTTTTAACTCGAGGAGTAGATACGATTTACCCCAATAAAAAGCGCCTGGAAGAAAAAATGCGCCGGGGTGAGCGATTGACCCTGTATTTTGGCGTGGATCCCACAGGCTTCGATTTGCATATTGGCCATAGCGTGCCGTTAAGAAAATTAGCGCAGTTTCAGCAGCTGGGGCACCGGGTGATTTTGCTCATCGGAGATTTCACCGGCATGATCGGAGATCCCTCGGGCAAAGACAAAACCAGAAAACCGCTTACGCGTGAGCAGGTGCTTAAAAATGCCAAAGATTACAAGCGGCAAGCGGCCAAGATTTTAGATTTCGACAATAAAACCAATCCCATAGAAATTAAATTCAACAGCAGTTGGTTGGCCAAATTAACTCTTAAAGAAGTGGTAGAGTTGGCTGCAAATTTTACGGTGCAACAAATGATCGAGCGTGATATGTTTGAGCGGCGCATTAAAGAACACCAACCAATTTCTTTGCATGAATTTCTTTATCCTTTAATGCAAGGGTATGACTCTGTAGCTATGAACGTGGACATGGAAATCGGCGGGTCGGATCAAACATTTAATATGTTGGCCGGTCGTACGCTGATGGATAAAATATTGCATAAAGAAAAGTTCGTTTTGTCAGTGCCACTGTTAACTGATTCCCGCGGAGTAAAAATCGGAAAAACTGAGGGCAATATTATCGCCATCTGCGCCGAACCGAATGATCTATATGGGAAAATTATGGCTTTAGGCGATGACGTGATCATCAAAACTTTTGAATATTGCACTGATGTGCCTATGGAGAAAATCCACCAAATGGAAAAAGATCTAAAAACCGGTTTGAATCCCAAGGATTATAAAGCACGGCTAGCTTATGAAATCGTAAAAATATACAGTGGAGAAAAAGCCGCGCAAAAAGCCGGTGAAGAATTTAAAAAACAATTCGCGGAAAAGAAAACACCCACGGAAATTCCCGAAGTAACTATAAATGGCAAAGCCACCTTGCTGGAGATTATTAAATCGATTGGTTTAGCCAGCTCTGGTTCGGAAAGCAAAAGATTAATTGAGCAAAAGGGCATAAAAATAAACGGAAAACCCATTGTAAGCTGGAAAGATAAAATTAATTTTAAAATTGGTGATATATTACAACGAGGAAGAAAATTCAAAAAAATAAAAAAAATAATTTAATCATCGTACATGAGCGATATTAAAAATAAACTGATAGCGGAAGCATGTAAAATTATCGGAGACAACTTTGGCGAAAACATGGCCAAGAATTACACTTCTTTTTATCAACAGAGAAAAACAGAAGAAATTATTGATTCTTTGTACGAATTGTTGATTGAATTTGTAGGGGAAAAAAACGCGGAAAAACAAATAAAAAATATAAAGCAAAAATATAATTTATAATCGTATGATGAAAAAAACCATTTTATTATCTTTAGCCATTTCCCTACTCTTTATAATTTGTTGCGCTGCTTATTTTGTCAGGCTTCTAAACGAAGAATTTGCCAATACTGTTGAGGCTTTGATATATTTAGTACCCCCGTTAATTGCCGTAATTGCTGGAATTTACGCGGTTAGTAAATATCAGATAACTAATATTACGGGTAAAACTTTAGCCTTATTTACAATCGGTTTTCTAAGCTGGTTTATTGCGGAAGTGCTTTGGGCCATACTAAAAAATATTTTATTAATTGACGCTTTTCCATCTTGCGCCGATATTTTTTATTTGGCTGCATATTTTTTTATTTTTGCCGGGTTGATTACTTATCTAAAAATAAGTTATATTGCTTGGAATGTTAAAAAAGTAATTATTGCCGTTATTTTGTTTCTTTTTTTAGGTAATATAGTCGGTTATTATGGAGTTTATGAAGCCTATGATACAACAGCGTCTTTTTTGGAAAACTTTTTTTCCATTGTTTACGGCGTAGCGGATCTATTCTTGGTTTTTATTCTGGTCATTGCTTTAATAATGGCGACCGAATATCACACGGGAAAAATTTTTCTTACTTGGTTATTCATTCTTTTTGGTTTTATTTTCATGATTTCCGCGGATATTCTTTTCGCGGTTTATTATGAGGAATATGAAGAGTGGCTGGCACCGTACCGCTATATGGATTTTTTATGGATGGCCAGTTATTTATGTTTCGGTTATGCTCTTTTCCGTTTAGGTTTTGTTGTACAATATTTTAAAGAAAAAACTTTACCTACTTTATCTCCTCGCGGTAAAAAGAAGCCGCGTCCTCGGGGGAAATAGGATTAATAATAAGGCCGGAGCCGATCTCTACGCCGGCCCAAACCGATCCTCTGGGAATCACCTTCATGTAAAGGTGCTGGTCTTCGTCGTTTATTACTTGGTGAAAGTAATAATTATAAGGCAAGCCCAAATTATCTATGGCATTCAGAACCCTTTTTAGAATATAAGCGAAAGACTTTTTTTCCGCGTCATTCAACACGGTAACATTATCGATGTGCCTTTTTGGCAGTATCCAAACTTCATAATTATGGATAGAAGCGTATGGCGCGAAACAGATTATATTTTTATCTTCCCAGATCAAGCGCGGACTTTTTCTTTCTTTGGCAATAACATCGCAGAACACGCAAGTGCCGTATTTTAATTTATAGGATTGCGTTTTTTGCGACTTGTCAAAAAGATGCGGAGGCAAAAATTCCGTGGCGAAAATCTGCGAATGAGAATGCTGTAAAGAAGCACCGGCGCTGCCGCCATCGTTTTTAAAGATCAAAACATATTCTATTCGAGGATTTTTAGAAATGACTTCCGTGCGCTTGGCGTAAACATCCAGCAACTTTTTAATGTGTTCTTCGGAATGATCATCCAGATGCTTGTTGTGGTCCGGCGTTTCTATCACCACCTCTTGTGTGCCATAAGCTTTGGGATTATCCAAGCTCACGGCTGGAAATTTATTTTTTATCACATAGAACTCCCAATTTTTTTTATCGCCGACAATATGTTCCGCCTGCTCTTTGTTGACATTAATCGGGCAAAAAACGCAATTTTCCGAGACAGGCACTTCTACCCTCCTTTTTTTAATATTGGTGTCATGTGGCCTTGCTCCCCGCCTTGGAGCGATGATTACATATTTGTCTTGAATATAGTCTTTCCTTATTTCAGATGATATTTTTGCCATAAAAATTATTTTAAAAGCTTAAGGTAAAGTTTTTTATATTCCAAGGCTGATTTTTTCCAAGAAAAATCCTGTTTCATGGCCGTGCACACCATTTTATTCCATTTTGTTTTGTTTTCGTAGGCTTTGATCGCTCTTTTTATAGTTTTTAGCAGTTCTCCCGCGTCGTATTTATTAAAGCTAAAACCATTTACCCCGTCTTTTACCGTATCCTTCAGGCCTCCCGTGGCTCGTACGATGGGGATGGTGCCATAAGCCATGGCGATCATCTGCCCCAAACCGCAAGGCTCGAACCAAGAAGGCATTAAAAACATATCGGCGCCCGCATATATGTATTGACCGAAAGCCACATCGAACATACCCAAATAATAAAACTTTTTAGGATATAAGTGCTGGATCTGTTTAAAATTATTCTCATAGAGCTCATTGCCCACTCCGGTAAAAATAAACTGCGCATTAAACTGCATCAGCTCGTCCGCTATATCGTCTATTAAATCGATGCCTTTTTGTTTTTGCAAACGAGAAACTAAACCAATAATGGGAATATTTTCATTAATTTCCAGCCGGCATTTTTTTTGCAGGAATTTTTTATTTGCAATTTTTTTAGATAAAGTATTAATATTATATTTTTTGTAAATATATTTATCTTGATCCGGACCAAAAAAATTATAATCTATGCCATTGATAATGCCGCTTATCTTGTGTTTATTTTGGTGCAGCTGTTTGTCTAAGTGAAAGCTGTATTCATTGGTTAAAATATCCTTGGCATATTGCGGGCTTACGGTGTTTATTAAATCGGCGTTGTAAAGAAGGTTGGCGATGGTATTATATTCAGTGGCCCGAGGTTTGAATAAAGACGGATGCCATAACTTTGTTTTGTAATTTGGCACGATGCCCTGCATGGCCAAATTATGAATGGATAGAAGATATTTATAATTAGCGTTTTTGAAAAATTCATCTTCCTTAATAAGGGGAATCAAATTTCCGGCATGGGAATCATTTAAATGGATTATTTGCGTCTGGAAAATATTAAGTTTCAAAAATTCTTTTAGGCACTGCGTGAAAAACATGAATTTTTCTTTGTTGGCCCCGTAAATTTTCGTTTCTTTGAAAAAATGATTGTGCCGGAATAAATACACGGGAACTTTACTGTTGGGGATGGTGGTTAAAAAAATATCTACTAAATATTCGTAATTGCCGAAAGGTACGAGCATATTCTGGCGGATGCACTTAGTTTTAATGTTTTTCTTTTTGATTACCGAATAAAACGGCAAAGCCACGCGAATATCAATATTCGATTTTAATAATTCTTTGGGCAAAGATCCGGCAACATCGCCCAACCCGCCAACTTTAGCCAAAGGATTAAGCTCGGCGGAGACGTATAACACTTTGATGGATTTTTTCAACATAAAAAAAATATAATTATTACTAATTAATTATAACATTTTTAATCGATTTAAAACACTATTAAGAAGAGGCGAGCTTAAGATAAAGTTTTTTATATTCCAAGGCTGATTTTTTCCAAGAAAAATCCTGTTTCATGGCCGTGCGCACCATTTTGTTCCATTTAGCTTTGTCTTCGTAAACATTTAACGCTCTTTTAATAGCCAGAAAGAGTTCGTTGGCGTCGTATTTATCAAAGCGGAAACCATTTACCCCGTCTTTTACCGTATCCTTCAGACCTCCGGTGGCGCGCACAATGGGAATGGTGCCGTAAGCCATAGCGATCATTTGCCCCAAGCCGCAGGGCTCGAATTTTGAAGGCATTAAAAACATGTCGGCTCCGCTGTAGATGCTTTGGCTAAAGGGCAAGTTATAGGCGTTAAGAAAAAAGAATTTATGGGGATATTTTTTCACGGCATTTTTTAAAGCATTTTCTAAAGGTTCTTTGCCGGCCCCGGTAAAAACAAATTGGGCATTTAATTTAGCTAATTTCGGTATTATTTTTACGATTAATCTTATACCTTTTTGCAAAGTAATGCGCGTAACCAAGCCTATTAATGGTGTATTGTCTTTTTTGGGAAAACCGGCCCTATATTGTAAAAAGGCCTTGTTTGATTTTTTATTATTCAGGTGATTGATGTCGTAATTTTTTTTTGCGTATTTTTCATTTTTAGGATTGAACAGTTCGGAATCTATGCCGTTTATTATTCCTGTTATTTTTTTCTTATTTTTAAGCAAGTCAGGCAATAATTTAGTGCCATATTCTTTTGTTAATATCTCCTTGGCGTACTGCGGGCTAACCGTATTTATCCAATCGCTATAGAGAATTCCTTGCTGTAAAATATTGTAGGTGCGTTTTTTGTTATTTTCGTATAATGAGGGATGCCAAAGCTTGGTTTTGATGTTGGCCACCTTGCCCTTCATTGCCAGATTATGGATAGTCAATAAAGATTTAATTTTTGTATTTTGAAAAAATTTATCTTTTTTAAGCAGAAGCGGCACGGCAGCTACGTGCCAGTCGTTCACATGGATGATATCAGGCGCAAAAAAATCGTGTTTTAAAAATTCCAAAACAGCTTGCGAAAAAAACATAAACCTTTCTCTTTTTTTGGAATAGATCGGCCCCGTGCTTAACCACTCATGATGATGCAATAAATAAAGAGGGACGGTGCTGTTCGGCAAAGTTCCCTGATAAATCGTGACTATATAATTTTTATCACCGAACGGAACAATCAATCTATCCGTGAGCTTATGTTTCTTTATATGCTGCTCTTCGATCGTTTGATAATAAGGAATCATTACCCTTATATCTATGTTAAGATTTTTTAAGGCTTTGGGCAAAGATCCGGCGACATCGGCTAATCCGCCAACTTTAGCTAAGGGCGTCAGTTCGGCGCTTAAATATAATACTTTCATTATGTTGGACTTAATTTTTTTTGGAGAGGACTTGCTTATACAAGGAGAGAGTTTTTTTAGATATTATTGGCCAAGTAAAGTTTTTTAGTACGACGGCTCTTCCCTTTTTTCCCATTTCTTTCGCTTTCTTTTTATTGCTTAATAAATATTTTATATTTTTTGCCAAGCGTAATACGTAATTTTCCGGATTGCGCGGGGAATGATCAATTTCACTGACCGATTTAAAAGCCACCAGTAATCCTGTTTCATCCGGCACCACCACTTCGGGTATGCCACCCACGGCCGAAGCAACGACCGGCGTTTCACAAGCCATGGCTTCAAGATTAGTAATACCGAACGGTTCATAAATCGAAGGGCAGACAAAAATATTAGCATGGCTGTAAAGCTCTCGTAATACTTCGGGATTGGTAAATTCTTCTATATGAATTATTTTCCAGCCTCTTTTTTTCAATTGCGCAATTTTATCTTTTATTTCCTTATAAACGCTTTTTTCGTCCGGTGAAGCCGCACAAATAACCAAAGGAATTTCTTTGTTTAAATGCTCCATGGCGCGCAATAAGTATATTAATCCCTTTTGCCTGGTGATGCGCCCGACAAATAAAAGATATGGCCATTTTGGGTTGATGCCGTATTTTTTTAAATGATCGGTTTTTTTGGTTTTGGAAAAATATTTTGTAGTTATTCCGTTATAAATCACCTCTACTTTAGCTGGAGAAACATCATAGCAACGAAGAATATTTATTTTCATGTCATCGGAAACCGCGATTACTTTATCAGCATTTTCCACGGCCAGTTTTTCCATCCAACAAGACATGTCGTAGCCCGAGCCAAGCTGTTCGCGCTTCCACGGGCGCAGTGGTTCTATGCTGTGCATAGTTATAATTAAAGGCAAGCCATATAATTTTTTCATTAAAAAGCCGGCGTAATTCGTGTACCAGGTATGGCAGTGGATTAAATCCACGTCTGGTTTTTTGCTGGCCATTCTGATAGAAACTGATTTTGCCTCCAAAACATTAGTCAGCCTTTTATCCTTGATTGATAATCCCGAGCAGCTCGCGTAGCCGCGTACTTTCAAATTTTTTTCGGCAAAATTTTGATCTCCGAAGCATTTAACGTTAACTTGGTTAGTTTTAATCAACTCTTTTACCAAAGCCGCCACATGCACTCCGGCGCCGCCGTATACATACGGAGGATATTCTTTAGTGAGTATGCCGATTTTCATATGTGGTTTTTTATTTTATAAATTATAGTAAACGTTTTTTTCCGGATTGATAATAAAGCCTTTCATGTCTTCTTTGCCTACGAGAAAAAGATATTTCAAATGAGCTCTGTCCACTAAAGACGCTTTGGTTTTTATCTTTTTTCCCTTTAAAGAAAATTTTATTCTGAAATAAGGACGTATGGAAAAGCCGTTAGTGGCTGGAATCAATTTTACATCCACCAAGCCCGGGCATTTTTTTATTAAGTCTTTCTTATATTTATTTTTTATTTCTTTCTTGATGCGCGTAAAATTATTTTTGTTTATTTTAAATTTCGGACAATTTTTTTTAAAAGCGATAAGCGAGCCCGAGTAGCCTAACTTTTTTGCCAAGGATTTATCAATGGCCGAATAATGGGCGCCGGTATCTATTTTGGCTTGTAAACGAATAAATTTTTTATTGGGCAAGTATAGTTTTACTTCTTCAATCAGCCCCAAAATATTTTTAGACATAATTATCTAGTTAATGATTTAGCCGGATCTATTAAAAATTGTTTTAAATCCTGCCTGCCCACGATAAACGGGTAAGTTAATTCGTCGTTGTTGCTTATCGCTGCTTCCGTATTTATTTTTTTGCCTTTTACCAAGAAAGAAAGATACACTTTTGGACGCAAGATATAATCATTGCCTCTTTTAACGCCCACTATTTTGGTTATGCCTGTTTCCGCCGGATTATTTTTTTTATTTAATTCGTCTTCGATCTCGTTAATATGTTTAGCTAATATTTTTTCTTTCGTAACGAGGCTGTCAAAGGCCTTGATGGCTTTTTCAAACCCAAGTTTGGCGCCCAAATCTCTGTTAAATGTCGTAGAGACCATGCCCGTATCTATTTTTGCTCTGATGCTTTCCCTTTTGTTGTCTGGTAAAATTATCGTAACCAGTTCCATGAAACCAAGAATTTTTTTATCGTCTGCGTCTTTAATGATCAGCGGATCTTCTTTGCTAAAAAGATCTTTCGCCACTTTAATTCCTTGGCTGGCGGAAGTTATTTTCAAATCCGCCACTTTTCTTAGACGATCTTTTAAGGGAAGCAGATTTGCGTTTTGTATGGAAAGGCCGGGATGGCCGTTGATTTCCAAAATAACAGGGCCCTTATCTTTGTCTATAACAATATCCACTCCGCTATAGCCCAGGCCCGAGGCTTGGCTGGCTTTTACGGCAATGGTTAGCAAATCTTCCCAATCGGCAATGGCAAACCCATGTAAAGGATTATTGGTGTCCGGGTGGTTTTTTATCAATTTATCTTTATAAGTGGCATAAGTGGTAACGCCTGTGATAAGATCGATGCCCGCGCCAATGCCTCCTTGGTGGAGATTCGCTTTTCCATCCGATTCTTTCGTGGGCAAACGAAGCATGGCCATGACCGGCACATTATTAAAAATAAGAATTCTAATATCGGGCATACCCTGCCAGCTGATTTTTTTAAAATCCGGGTGCAGGCGCAAGCGTTCTTCAAAAAAAGCCACGTCAGGAATGTTGGAAAAAGAAAAATTACCATCCAAAATATTGGAAGTGTGTGCCACCAAATCTTCCACTTTGATTTCTTTATCGCCCGTACCCACCCAAAGCCCGTTTTTTTTCTTGCCAAAGACCAGCATAATGCCGCCTCCGCCCAATCCGTGATTGGGTTTAAGCACGAAACTTTCCGGAAGATTTTGCCAATTAAAAGTAAGAAGCTCTCTACGATCTTTAATTACTCCATAAAGCTTAGCCACGGGCAATCCGGCTTTTTCTAAAACCAATTTGGTTTGCAATTTATCATTAGCCAAGCTGACAGCCTTTTTTTTGTTATACTGCCTGATGAATTGCAAATTGCGGGCGTTCATGCCCAGAATTTTTTTTCTATTTTGTAGCAGGCGGAGCATTTTTAAATAATTTTCTAAATCTAAAATATTCCACAACTCTTAAGCCGGAGAATCGGCCGAATATCAGATTTAAAATTATAGTAATTATAATTAGTTCCGGATATGCCAAAATTATTGTTTTAAAAGCTTCCCAAGATACTATTAAATAACTGATGATGGAAAGAATAAGCGTCTCTAAAGTCAGCCAAATGGCTTCTTTGTTTCCTTTTTCTATTTGCACTTCAATGAATTTTTCTGTAAGGATTATCATCATGAGAATGGGGAATATGGAAATAGAAAGCAAGCCGGTTTTATCCAAATATCCGCCGGCTACGAACATACCGAAAATCGTTAGCGATACCAATGTTAATACGATAGCCATGCGGGGCATGTAAAGCAGCTTTAATTTACGCGCGATCAAACGAGCCAAGGTACCCGCGATCAGTAGTATAAAAAATATAAATAAGCCCCAACGCAGATTAATTTCTAAAAAAGTCAGGGCAATGATAGAGGGCACATAAATGCCAAATGCTTTTACGCCGATCACTTGGCGAGCGAAAGAAATTATAGTGGCAATCACCGGTAAAACCAAAATTAGAAATATGGTATTTTGAGATACGCCCTTGTTAATCAAAAAACTAATCAAATAAGACATGAAATTGAGAGGAGTAATATTTTCCAAAGAACGCTGGCTGTGCGAGCTGATTATCTGGTACGCTAAGCCATTCTTATGCAAGGCGGGAAGAATTTTATCTATATCGGGATTGTCAATTACGGTTTTTAACACGGAAGGTTCAGTTAATAATATGTAGCGCGGTTTTAAAACATTATAAGTGCTTTGGGCGATTCGGCTGGTGCCTGTTTTTTGGTCGGACACATTAATAACCACTTTTTGATTCCAACTGGCATCGGAAAAAGCATCCGGCGTGCCGGAAGTTTCTTGGTCGTCGGTGGTGGCTTTGGTAATGCGCGCCATTTCCGTGAGAGCGCTCAAGCCGATATTGTTTTCCGTCCACAGTAAAATCAAATTGGATTGTTTGAAATCATCGGGCGAGGCTAGAAGCTGCTGAGCTAATTTTTCCGCGGTAATATAATCGGCGCTTTGTTTTTTCTTGTTCTTGACGTTAACCAGCAAAACCCCATGTTGGTGTGCGTAATCCGTTAAATCTTTTATTTCCTTGGGTGATATGCTGTCGTCGGTTATCAATAGTACAACTTGTTCTTCCACGGAAACAATCATGAAATCTTCGCTTATATTTTCGCCGTCGTTAACCGTAAGAGTCACTACGAATTGGCCGGCTCTATCGTATATATGCGTGGCTTCCTGGCTGGTATAGCTGGTGCCGTCGCCAAAGTCCCAAGCGTAGGTGGCTTGCTTGTCCGTGGGAACGGTGGAGCTGGATGCGTCGAAAGTAATGGTGCGTCCGATCGCCACGTTTTTATTTTCTCCGGCTTCCGCTCTTAATATAACCGTTTCAATAATTTCCGGAGCGATTGGAGTATTAGTGTTTGTGTTAGTGGTTTCTTGCGCCAAGCTGAAACGAGCAGCGAGCATGAAGGCTGCTAGACTTAAAAAAAACAGAATTTTATTTTGCATATAAAGGTGAATTAATATTTTGCAGGCAGGATAAGGCAATGGCCAAAGCATCGGCCGTGTCATCTTGTTTTACGGGTTTTTTCATGTTCAACAGCAGGGAAACCATATATTGAATTTGTTTTTTATCAGCTTGGCCGTAACCGGTTAGCGATTGTTTCACTTGTAATGGAGTAAACTCCAATAAAGGAAGCTTGTGGTGTTTTATGGCGAGCAGAATTACCCCTCTGGCTTGGCCCACGGCCAGAGCGGTTTTTACATTCTTGCAAAAGAACAATTCTTCACAGGCGGCTGCTTCCGGCTTATATTTTTTTATAATCTTGTTTAATTCTTTATAGATTTTTTCCAATCTTGAAGCGAAGTCTTCCCCGGCTTTTGTGCTGATGATTCCGTAATTTATCGGTTGGATGCAATTGCCATCTTTTTTTATCACAGCAAAACCGGTTGTGGCCAAACCGGGATCGATGCCCAGCACTGTTTTATAAATCCGCATTTGTATACGTTTCGTTTACGTCGTCATTTTCTTCCAGTTCTGTAAGCAGTTTATTTAATTTTTCCGCGATTTCCGAGGAAACGTCCAGGCGATTCTCCGGAACCATTTCCATGGAGCTATAATCTAAATTATCAAATATTTTTTTTGTTTCTTCAAATTTTTCCGGCAGCACATAAACGGTTAAGCCATTATCTTCTTCTTTAATATCTTCCGCGCCGGCATCGATGGCTTTAAGTTGCGTGTCTTCGTTGCTGTTTTCTATGCGTAAAACTCCGCGTTTTTTAAACAAGTAGGCTACGGTATTTGGCCCGCCTAAGCTGCCGCCGTGCTTGGAAAGAGTGCTTTTTATAAAAGCGCTGGAACGGTTCTTATTATCAGTTATGCAATTAATAATAAAAGCTACGCCACCCGGGCCGTAACCTTCATAGACAACTTCTTCAATTATTTGGCCGGGTAATTCCCCGGCGCCGCGTAGAATGGCTTTTTCAATGCCATCTTTAGGCATGCTGGCGGCTCTGGCCGCGTCTATAGCGCTGCGTAAGGCGGAATTTGATTCAGGATCTTTGCCTTTTTTCGCGGCAATAGAAATATTTTTTGAAAGTTTAGTAAAAACCCCGCTGCGTTTTTGGTCGTTAGCGCCTTTTTGGCGCTTGATTTGAGACCACTTAGAATGTCCAGACATGTTGTTATTATAGCAATTTTTGCTTGATTAGTCAAAACAAATACATTATAATAATAACAAATTATTAATATTTTTTTATGCCAAACTTAGATGCCCGGAATATGCTCGGTTCCATAGAAATGCTGCCCAAACAATGCCAAGACGCATGGCAAGCCATGAAAAAAATAAAATTGCCCAAGACATATAAAGCCATAAATAAAGTTGCGGTTTTTGGCATGGGCGGTTCTATAATTGGTATGGATGTCATTAAAAATTTGTTCTCCGCTGAAATAAAAATTCCGGTTATTTTAGTTAATGATTATCAAATACCCGCACGTATCGATAACAATACTTTAGCCATATTATCCAGCTATTCCGGATCAACCGAAGAAACCGTTGCCGCAGCGAAAAACATATTACGCAAAACAAAAAAAGTATTTGTGATAACCAGCGGCGGATATCTGGCTAAGTTTGCCGCGCAGCATAATTTACCTGCTTATATAATCAATCCGCGCTTTAATCCATGCAACCAGCCGCGCATTGCTTTGGGATATTCCGTAGTTTCACAAATAGCTTTGCTGTCCAAATTAAACGTATTGAAAGTGACGGAAAAAGATATAAATAATTTAGCGCGCTTTTTAAGTGCTCAACAGAAGAAACAAAAAAAACAAACGCTAAATCTAGCAAAAAAAATAAAAAATCACATATTAATATTAGCGGCTTCGGAGTTTTTACTGGGTAACGCGCATGTCATGGCCAATCAAATCAACGAGAACGGTAAAAATTTCGCGGCTTACTTTCCCATACCAGAATTAAACCATCATTTAATGGAAGGACTTTCTAATCCAAAAAGCAATAAGAATAATCTATTTTTTATTTTTTTAAATTCTTCCTTATATCATTCTAGAGTAAAAAAGAGATACGCTATTACTCAGAAAGTTTTAGAAAAAAACAGTATAAAATATTTTGAACAAACCGAAAACGCGAAAAATAAATTATTACAATCTTTTTCCATTTTGCAATGGGGCGCTTTTTTAAGCTTTTATTTGGCCATAGCCAATAAAATCGACCCATCTCCCATTCCTTGGGTGAATTATTTTAAAGATGCGCTTAAAAAATAGATTACTGCTAATTTTAATTTTTCTTTTAAGCCTTACTCTTTTTGCTCGGCTGGAATCGGATTTAACTTTTTCCGATCCCGATTCTTTTTATCACGCGCGCTTTACTAAAATAATAAGCGAGCAAGGAGTAGTTATAAATTTTCCTTGGCAAACGCAAACGGTATTACAAGATTATTTCACTGACCATCATCTTTTATATCATCTAATATTAGTTCCGTTAGCTAGATATTTCCCCGGGGAAATAGCGGTTAAAATCGGTTCAATTATTTTCAGCGCTTTTTTTATCGCATTACTTTATTGGTATTTTGCTAAACGGAAAGTTAAGTATGCCTGGGCTTTTATTTTTTTGTTGCTTACCATCGGACCATTTGTTTTACGGCTTTCTTTGCCCAAGGCCACGCCCTTGGCTTTGATTCTATTATTATTGGGAATATATTATGTTGAAGAAAAAAAATATTTACTTTTATTTTTAATTTCTTTTTTATACGTTTGGGCGCATGGCGGTTTTTTAATTTTATTTTTGGCGGCTGTAATTTTTTGTACGGCCAAATTCGTAGAGACGAAGCATGCTTCTTCCCTACATTCCATCCTAGTTGTATTAGGCGGTTTTTTAGCCGGGCTGGTAATCAACCCCTATTTCCCCAATAATTTATGGTTCTATTGGCAGCAGGTGGTGCAGATAGGGATTATCAATTATAAAGACCAAATCGATGTTGGCGCGGAATGGTACGCATATTCTTTGCCTGATTTAATTGGAGCCACGAGCTTAATGTGGATTGTTTCTATTTTAGGTGTATTGATTTTTTGCATATATTTAAAAAAACAAAAAGCATCAAGCATCAGTTGGCTAATATTATCCGTCATTTTGTTTGTGGCGACTCTCCGCTCTAGAAGATTTGTGGAATATTTTGTGCCCGCTATGCTTATTTTCAGTTCTTTAACAATATCTTGGTTTTTAAATTCCATGTATTGGAAAAAGTTTATTAAAGAAGCAAAAGTTTGGTATGAGAGAAAAAAAATATTAAGCATAATTTTGCTTATTTATTTGGCTTTGGCGATTCCTTTTAGCATGGGCCGCACTTTGTTATCTTTGAAAAAAGAATTAAAAAGCGGTTTTCCCTTTGATACTTTTAAAGGCGCCTCGGAGTATCTTCAAAAAAATACGGTGCCAGAAGACATTATTTTCCATGCCCGGTGGGATGATTGGCCGATATTATTTTTTCATAATCAATCCAATTATTATATTGTGGGTTTAGACGCGACTTTCATGTACAAATATAATAAAGAGCGTTATATTTTATGGGATAAAATCGGTAGCGGCCAAATCAAGGATAATTTGGCGGAAACTATAAAAAATAATTTTAACTGCCACTATGTTTTTATCAATAATAAAGAAGAAGATACGCGATTATTTCAAGCTTATTTAGAACGAGATAGCGGCGTTAAAATAATTTATGAAGATGACGAGGCTACTGTTTATGAAATTATATAAATTAATATTTAATATTTATACCAAATTTTTTTTATTATTTATTTTTTGCGTTTTATTATTCACTTATTTTCAATTAAGCGAGAATTTCCCCGATCCTGACGCTTTTTATCATTTAAAAATCGGCCATTTGATTTGGCAGAATGGCGTAGTGGTTGATTTTCCGTGGGCGCAATATACGGTGCTGAAAGATTATTACATAGATCATCATTTGCTGTATCATTTTGTTCTGTCGCCATTTGTTAATTTGCTACATCCTTTGGTTGGCGTGAAAGTAGCCACTATACTATTGGCTAGCTCGTTTATTTTTCTTTTTGCTTTGATCGCGCGAGCGTTGAAATTAAAAGCCGGCATTTTATTAGGTGTTATAATGGCCGTAACCATTCCGCTTACTTTCCGGTTGAATCTGGTTAAGGCCAATTCTTTGTCGTTAATAATATTATTTCTAGGAATTTATTTAGTAGTCAAGAAAAAATACATTTGGCTTTTTTTATTGTCTTTTTTATATGTCTGGGCGTATGGGGGATTTGCGGTTTTATTATTGGTGGCAATAATTTTTTGTATGGCCCGTTTTGCAGAGACGAAGCATGCTTCGTCTCTGCTGCCAATCCCCATCGTATTAGGCGGATTCATCGCCGGTATAATCATTAATCCGTATTTTCCGAAAAATTTATGGTTCTATTGGCAGCAGGTGGTGCAAATCGGTTTGGTGAATTATCAAGATAAAATTGGCGTAGGCGGAGAATGGTATCCCTATGGTTTTGTGGAATTAATTACCGGATGTTCTTTGCTTACAGTGCTTATGGTGACAGCTCTGCTGATTTTTTTTATTTTTATAAAAAAACAATCAGCTCTTTCGTGGGCAAGCTTCATTCTTTACGCTTTGGGTTTGTTTTTAGTATTAAAATCCAGGCGCTATATAGAATACTATGTTCCCTTTACCGCCTTTTTTATTGTTAATGTTTTTTCTATTTTTAGCGCCAAGCAGATAATAATCTGGCTGATTAAATTTTGGCATTACCATTTTATCAATAAAGTTTTTTGTTTTATTGCCGTAATATATATTTTGCTGGTTGTTCCGGCTATTGCGTATAAAGATTTTAAAATAAATTTGCGCGATTTGCGCGGAGGAATCAGTTATAATAAATTCGCACCGGCCATGGAATGGCTGCAAAAAAACGGAGAGAAAAACACCATAGTTTTACATAGCGATTGGGATGAGTTTCCCATGCTTCTTTTTCATAATAGTGATAATTATTATATTGTGGGCTTGGATCCGACTTTTATGTATAAATATGACGAAAAAAAATATTGGCAATGGGTGGATATAACAACCGGAAAACAAAAAGAAAGTTTGCCGAAAATAATTAAAAACGATTTTCAAGCTAAATACGTATTTTTAGAAAAGGATCATACGGCCATGGATGATAATATGCAAAATTTTTCTCAATTCACTTTGATATACGAAGACGACGAAGCTAAAATATATAAATTAGAAATGTAAGGAACGCACATGTGCGTTCCCAACAAAATACCCCATAAAACACAAAACCTCTCCCCTTAAGGATAGAGAGGTTTTGCTTTTCTGAAACAGAATAGGGGAAAGGTTTAGCTGGTGAGGGTTAATAAATTTTCTATGGCATAAACGGAAATACCCCAAGCCGCTAATATAATCACCAAGCCGATAATGGCCGCGATTAATAATTTTTTAGCGCACTCCACTGTTTCTTCATTGCCGCCGGCAGTCATCCATTTAAAACCACCGACAAGAATCATAATAACGGCAACCAAGGCTAAAATACCCAAGATCCAGTTAATAATAGATACAACTAAATCTTCTGGGCTGGCGTTGCCTAAGCCGATATTGGACGCGGCGTCCGGCACTACATCCACATCTGCTGCTAAAACGGAGCTGGCAGCTAGCGTGCCGATTCCGACGGCCATCCACTTGCTGATTTTTTGAGAAATTTTATTCATTTAATTCACCTCCTTTCATAAAAATATATAAGATATTATATAGTATTTTTATATTCATAGCAAATAAAATAGGGGCAAATAAAGGGAGAATATATATCCTCTCTTTATTGTATGATTATTTTTTTGGTTGCGTACGTTGACCAAAGTGCTAAAAGTGTGTTATAATTAGAATTAATTAAACATTCTTCCCTTATTATTTATGGAAAGAAATAAAATAAAAAAATTTATATTACCGGCATTGGGTTTGGTAATTTTTTTTAGCATTATTTTTGGTTTGCCAGCGTACTCTTTCCTCGCCGCCGCCACAGCATCTGATTCCGACTTAACCTTTGATCCGGGGGGCACTTTAAGCGATGTTACTGATTTAGGGAACAGAGATCCTGCCTCCATAACATACGACGTGGTTAATTACGCTTTGCTTTTTCTGGGTTTAATAACGGTTGTGATGATTATTATCAGCGGTTTTATGTGGATATTCGCCGCGGGCAACGAGGAAAAAATAAAAAAAGCGCAGGAAATATTGAAAGGAGCAGTTATCGGCTTGCTTGTTATCATGATTTCCTACGGTGCAGCGCAATATGTGTTCGATAAATTAGTAGAAATAACTACAGGGGCTGTACCCACAACAACCAGCTCAACGGAAACAGAGGAAACCGGAGTAATAATACCAGAGGACTAATGAAATATTATCAGAATAATTTATGAAAATAAAATTTTTTTTACCAATTGTTATTCTTTTATTAGTGCGGTTATTGCCAAATTTAATGCCCGTTTTGGCAGCTGATATTTGCTATGATCCGTTTTGCGAACAAGGCCTTATCCAAGCAGGCACCGGGCTTGGCGATGTAGAACCGCAAATTATTTTGGCTAGAATTATTAATGTTTGTCTCGGCCTCTTAGGCATAGTTAGTATCTGTTTAATGGTCTATGCCGGTGCTCGATGGACGTTGGCCAGAGGTAATGAAGAAGAGGTGAAAAAAGCGCAGGAAATATTAAAAGGTGCGGTTATCGGGCTGGTTATTGTTCTTACTTCATATTCCGTTGCCTATTTTGTTTTTACCAATTTAGTTAAAGTATCCAATGCGTATTAATAAATTTGCACAATTATTATTTATTTGTTTATTTTTCGGCATTTTAATATTACCTGTTGCTCAAGCGGAATTATCTTTTGACACAAAAGATAATTTTTCTGGCTGGGGTTCCGTTAGTTCTTTGCGCCTTTCTCAGCAAGATGCCACCCCTTTGGCCATAGCCCTTAATTTAATTAACACCGCTCTAACTTTTTTAGGATTGATCAGCAGTGGATTCATTCTATATGCCGGTTTACTATGGTTTACGGCCAGGGAAAACGAAGAACAGGTAAAGAAGGCTTTGGATATCATTAAGGGTGCGGTAATAGGCTTGGGTTTGGTATTGTTATCTTACGGTATTTCTTTTACCGTGTATTCTATATTTTTAAGTTCCTCTGTCTCAACTTAAATGAAAAAAATATTCACCATTATTTTTCTTTCCGCGATGTTCTTATGCTCTGCTACCTTAGCTCTCGAAAGTGATAATACAACACCGGAAATGACTTTTAACCCCAATGATTCCGACGCTACTCTTGGTTCCAGCACTTTATTAAATTTGGGAACAGCTTCCCCTTTGCAAGTTATTTTTACTTTAGTTTCTATTGCTTCTTCTTTGCTGGGCATTATTTTTTTGATTCTCATTATTTATGGAGGGTTTGTGTGGATGATGGCCAGGGGCAATGAGGAAGAGGTGAAAAAAGCGCAAAAAATAATAGAAAGAGCCGTAATCGGTTTGGTAGTTGTTTTGTTATCCGTTTCCATTGCCTATTTGTTTTATTGGTTATTTTCTGGTTCAGGCGTTGTTGAACAAACTTAAATTAGAAATTAATATTATATATGAAGAATAATTTTGGTGTTAAATTTGTTTCCTTCGTTGTATTACTGATAATTTTTACTTTTGCTTTTTCCGTTTCAGCCGGAACCGTGTCCTCTTTTTTTCCAGAAGAAGAAGGCGTTGATTTTAATGATTTAGCTTTAAAAAAAGCAGATGTTTTTACTTCAGTATCTTTAATTATAAATTACGCATTAACATTTTTAGGCACTGTATCTTTAGTGTTGATTGTTTATTCCGGCGCCAGATGGATGCTGGCCAGGGGCAATGAAGAAGAAATTAAAAAATCGCAGGAAATTTTAAAAGGCGGGGTTATTGGCTTGGTAATCATTCTTTCTTCTTATGCGCTTTCCTATTTTGTTTTTACTTCGTTGGTTGATATAGTAGCCGGAGCCGAATTGCCTGATTAATTATTTTATTTTAAAGATTAAATAAAAAATATGCTTAAAAAATTTTTAAAGCAAAAAAACAAAATAGCGCTTTTTTGTCTTGGTTTGGTTATTTGCGCTATGCCTTTGTTGGGCGCTTATGCAGCGGCTTACACGCCGAAAGAAGTAACTTTTGATCCGAACGAGGATATCCTTCGTAACAGTAAGTTAGGAGAAAACGATCCCGTTGCCGTTGTGGCTAATATTATTAACTGGGTGCTTGGCATATTGGGTTTAGTTGCCTTAGTGCTGATTATATACGGCGGCGCTCGATGGATGCTTTCTGGCGGGAACGAAGAACAAATTAAATCAGCTAAAGATACTATTATTGGGGCGATAATTGGCATGGCCATTATATTGGCCTCTTATGGCATTTCCAGTTATGTGTTTAATACTCTGGTGAACGTGACGAATTAAATAAATTAGATTCGCAAAAATAAAACCCCGCCATGGCGGGGTTTTATTTTTTTATGAATTTTTCTACGCCCCGGTAGAACCGGCAATGATTTTAAATACGTAGCTTAAGATGGAATAACTAGTGAGCACGATAGCCATACCGATTATAGCCCAAATTAATGTTCCTCGTCCTTTTTTTAGCTTCTCTTCATTTCCTTGGGAGAACACCAACATAAACCCGCCATAGATAAACATAAGTAAAGTAACGGCACCCAATACCCCCAGCATGGCGCGTATCACATTGGCGATTATAATTGTTGGGTTGCTTTCACTAATGGGGTTGGTAAGTTCCGTGCTAGAAGATGATGCCGCTGTGCTAGCATCCTCAGACAAAATCATATTTGGAACCAATATCGAGAAGCATAGACAAACCATTAAAGTATTAATTAGAATTTTGATTTTCATATTTTATAAAATAATTTAATCAGCTGGTTTACAGCATTTATAAGTTGGGTCTTTTCCTTTGGCATGCGGGCATAAGTCTCCAGATAAGCAAGATTCTGCGCCCAAGGTTGTCCAAGATTGAGTTTCCACAGATTTGCGACTTGTATCAACGCATTCATATTCCCCGTAAGTTGTCGGGTATTTTCTGGAAATTTGTTCGCATAAAGAAATGCAATCACAGTCTCCTGCGCATTCCCCATCCAGTATTGGGCTATTTTTATTGCATCCGGCTAAACAATCATCTAATTCTTGTTCGCATTCAGCATCACAAGCATTTTCGCATTCAGTTTGAATATCCTGATCATCTAAATATCCTAAACAAGTTGATACCACACAGGAGTCATCTCCTGCGCAACCCGTTTCGCAGGTGTCATATTCCGGTGTTCTACCAGCAGATTCAATACATGTGTCCATTATGCATGAAGTACCGCAATCAGTGAGATCATGATCAGAATTACAGCCATCACTGCAAGTAGTGGCTTGTGATTTTGCGCAAATACATTTCTCAGCTCCGGTAGCACCTTCATTGGTGCAATTATTGCAATAAGTTCCCGTTGAGGCAGTCTCAGTATTACAATCGGAAACAGTAGTAATTGCGCATGAGGGGAATTGCCACCATACATTTCCGTTTGATAATGTTACACTGCTGTCTATATTTGTTACATTTTTTCCTACAAGTACGCCGATTATAGTATTAACGCCAACCCAGGCGAAGGCCACGATAATAACGCCGGTTATGGCCGCGATGAGAATCTTTTTGCCTTTTTGCACTCGTTCTTCATTGCCTGAAGATGTTATCCAATAAAAACCACCGAGTACAAACATAAGCAATGTCATAGTGGACAAACTGCCCATAATTATTTTTGAATATCCTATAACCGTATTAATCACGTCGCAAACAGTACAAGTGGAGGTACCGCCTTCTCCGCTTGTAGCGCATTCAGGAACTAAATGGAACTCAGTAGCCGTACTATTTGAAGTACTAGAATCGCTAGAATCAGACGGACAGGTCGGTCGGCTGCCATCAGGGCAATCCTCGCAAGTGGATCCGCCCGATAAAGTATAAGTACATGTTGCTAAAGCGCTGCCGCAGTAAGGATCTCCACCATCAGAGCATTGGTCATTAGCTGAACTAAAATTCGGAAAATATAAGAAAGTAATGAAGAATAAAAATAAAATACCAATTTTTTTATACATAATTATAGCGTTAATTTCATTTTTTGCGCGGCATCGTCCACTATATCTTCCAAAGGGAAGGCTTCATTAAGCGCGTTAGTAATCATTTGTGCAAAAATGGAGGCGGCTTCTTCCGGATTCTTGCCATGGTACCAGCTTTGCGCGGTAAGAGCTTGCTCGCTGAAAGTGGCTAATTCGTAATCTTCCAATTGAGTGCTTATTAAATTGCGGCGGGCCGCGGGTTTTTTGTTGGTATCTAGATATTTTTTAGCATTTGTTTCGTTCGTTAAGTATTGCACGAAAGCCCAAGCTAAATCGGAGTTTGCGGAATTCAGAGAAACGGATTCAAGCCAATAAGAAGGGTAATTAACTTGGTTGGAAGCGTTGATTTGCGGCAGGGGAGCCACATCGAAATTTAAGGTCGGAGCCAATTGTTTTATTTCCTGCAAATCGCGGTGATAGCCTATGTAGTAAGCCAGATTTCCCGCGGCAAATTCATCTAGGGCATTGGTTTTTGTTTCGTTCCAGGTATATGTTTCCCATTTATCTTGTGCGAATTTTACATAAAAATCCAAAGCTTCTTGGGCTGGTAATCTTTTGCTCCCGTTAATTTCCACTTCGCTGTTAAACTTGATTGAATTATCCGTAGCCATTTCCGCGCCAAATTGCATCATTAAAACAGACATGATATCGAAATAATGCGGAATATTATCGGCTGTGCCCATGGCCACGCCGGATTGCAAGATGTTTCCTTGCTTATCTACTTTAGTTAATTCTTTGGTATGGTCTGCCACGGCTTGCCAATTGGAAGCGGGGACCGCGATGCCGGCTTGATTTAATAAATCTTTATTCCAATAAAGAGCCAAAGTATCAGTAGATAGCGGCAAAGCGTATATTTTATTTGTAGCTTCATCTTCATCCTCTCCTTGGATGGCGAATACCGCGTCTTTGTAAACGGTATCGACGAATTGGGTGTTTAATTCCGAGGAACTGATGGATTTTTGCGCTACTTTCTGCACAATAGTCTGCTTTTTGCCCATAGTACTTTTTTGTTCCACGGTAGTTACCGTTATAGAACTGGGCAATGGTGAAATATATTCGGAAAACTTTTTAACTCCGGTGTTTTGCACGGAAAAAATATCCGGCCCTTGGCCTTTAGCCCAGCCGTTGATCACTTCATTTTCATATTCATCGTAATCTAACTTTTTAAACTCAATGACCACATAAGGATACATGGCTTGGAAGGACTCGATGAACGGGCTCACTTCTTCTTCGGTTAAATCGGCGCTCCAATATTGGAGGGTAACTGTGGCCGGCATGGTGCCGCTCTTGCTGCAAATGGCTCCGCTGGTGCTTAGCACCAAGCATAATAAAAATAAACCAATAATATATTTTTTCATATATTATATTATAACATTTATTAATTTTTGTGGCAAAAATAAAATAAAAGCCCCAAATTAATTTGGGGCTGTATATTTTGGCTAAAGATCATATTCCCGTTTAAGCAAATCTTTAAATTTTTTATCTTTCAAATAAATAAGCAGATCCACATAGCGCTTGGCCGGCCAAAAACGCTCATCTCGCGGGACAACCAGATAATTGGAAGGAAGATTAACATCGCACGCAAAGTGTTCCAGCTGGAGCACTTCGCCTTCGGCTATTTTTTTCTCCGCGATTATCAAGGGAAGATCTTCTTCATAATCAAGCAAGCTTTTCAAAGTAAACCAAAAATTATTCGTGTTAAAATATTTCAGGGAGGATTGCGCGAAATTTTGCGGGAACTTCATTTGTTCCACGATTTCTATTTTATTATCAACTAAACATGGCGCGCCGCCCTTGTCTCCTTTGGTTTTTGGCGCTACTTCCACGGTGCGGCCTTTTCTTTGCTGGATATGATAGCCTAAAATTGTTGGATTAATAGTGGACCCGAAGTTATCAATGTTATTGAAAAACATGTATTTTACGCCCGTAATTCCTTCTTCATTAAAATAATCGCGAGTTAAATATAGAAAATCGCCATGGCCGGCGGGTGCAAAACTCAAATGACCTTTTTGGTCGATAAAAAGTTCTGTTTCCGAAAGATTTTTCACCTTTTTAAATCTTGGCACTTTCGGCCTTTGTACAATGAAATGAAAGAGTTCCCTTCTTAACTGAGGATATTTTTTAAATAATTGATCCAGATGATCCCTGGTTGGCTTATCAGTTAAAAAACTGTTCATGATTAAAACCGGCGGGTGATCTTTTAATTTAAGCTCTGCAGTTATTTTTAATAAGTTAATTATTTTAAGTTCAAGATAAGTAATATCATGAATCACCGGAGTAATGCCTTTTGGCAAGCTTCTTGTAAAACTGCTAATAAGGCTTAGCTCTTTCTGAAATTTTTTCCTTTCTGCTTTTGTTATTTTACTGTCGTCGAAATATCTGGTGGCCGCTCCGCCGTTAAGCCAGAAAACCAATAGTTCCCCTTTTTTAATGGCTTCTTCGCCAATATTTTTTAAGCCGGATTCTTTCACGCTATCCAAAAAAGCGAACATGCTGTCGCTGGGCGCTTTCAGTTGTTTGGCCGAATAAATAAAGGAATCGTAGGTTATTTGGCCCAAAGAGAGCTTTAAGTGAAGCTCGTTGATTTGTTCAGGCTCCACCCCCTGTTTTAAAAGTTGGCTGTTTATTTCTTTTTTTGTTAGAAGCATTCTTTTATTTTAGCAGTTTATTCCAGTCTGCGACAAATTTGGTAACGCCTTGATCGGTAAGTTGATGTTGAATATTATACTCTTCCCAATTTTTATTAAGATTAATTTCTTCGTAAGGCATTTTTTTTAAATCTTTAGAATTATATTGGTATGTTTGATCAGGCAGTATGAAATTTTTTTCCGCCCATAACTTTAATACTTTTGCCGGTACGGTGATGATATCCGTTTGTAATTGCAGGCAGCGCATAAGATGATCGAAAGTGCGTACGCTGGCCGCCAATGTTTGCGCGTGTCCGTCGCCATTTTTAAACATAGTTAAAGTATTTTCTATGAAATTCATGCCATCTTCATTGATATCATCCAGCCGGCCGATAAACGGAGAAAGAAAAACATCGCCTTTTTTGGCGGCTTTGGTGGCAGCGTAAACGGCTGCTCCTTGATTTTGGCTGAAACATAAAGTCATATTTACGCGGATGCCCGCGATAGTTAATATCTCAGCCGCTTTTAGCCCTTCATGAGTAATAGGCAGTTTAATATGGGCGTTATTTATCCATGTGTTCATTTCCATGGCTTGTTTTACCATTTCTTCAGCCGTGGTATTGGTATCGCAATAAACTTCTATGGAAACGGACCCCGCGGGGATAAGGGCGCTTATTTCTTGAATGGCTTTTTTGTAGGAAGCGTATATTTCTTGCTGGGAGAATTTTTGCCCGGCTTTAAGCTTGGCCACTACTTCCGGGTTTTTGGCGAACAAGCTGGGATTGGTGGTTTGGCCGTCTAACCAGCCCAATAAAGCCAAAGTATCTTTGGTTTCTTGCGGATCCCCGCTGTCTAAAAAAATTTTACTGAATAGATTTTTTGGTTTCATAAAAAAAGTTGTTAGTTTTATTATTCTAACAAAAAAATGGCTTTTGTCAATCACTAATATCTCTGTTATAATGCCATTATGTTTGGTTTTAAAAAGAAAAAACTTCATTTAAACCCCAGATACGGCAAGGCGGAAACGCCATCCGTGCACGAGTTCACTTTGGAAAAATATTACGATCTCTACAGCCGTAGCACAGAGGGAGCGGAAAAAATTCACACCCTTATTTTAGGCGCTACTCCGGAATTACGGGATATTGTTTTAAGCTATGGCCATCAATTAACCGTTGTAGACAGAAATAAAGAAGCTTTGGAAGAAAAAACCCGATTAATGCATTATAAAAATTCTCCGTTAGAAAAAGTGATAATAGGAGATTGGCTGAATATCGATTTTCCCGCCAATTATTTTGATGTGATTCTAGGCGATGGCGTTTTAACCGCTTTGGATAAAGCAGAACAGCAAAAGCTATTAAAAATATTAAAGAAAATATTAAAGCCGACCGGCAGCCTGCTTTTGCGCGAGGAGGCTAAGGCTACGGAAAAAATAAATTTTGATCCATCGGATATAGTCAGCCACTATCGCTCCGGGCATTATAATATTTTTGATTTATTTTTTGGTCTTAGATTGCATAATAAAAATTACAAAGCGGTTGATCCTAAAACTCAGCGCATTCGCTTGCAAGATTTTTTAAATAAATTGGACGAATACAATAAAAACGGAATTATCAGCCAAGAAGAGCTAAAGCAATTAAAAAGTGTAGCCGAAGAGCTAGAGCATACTTTACTAAGCAAGACAGAAATTGAGCAGGCTCTGCATAACCAATTCAGCCCCAGAGAAATCACCCATGATATTGGTTCGGGCCATTTATCACCTTGGTATTTTTTTCTGCACCAGCCGCGCGATTAGCCAATTTTGTTAGAAACTCTTTTATAATACCTGTTTTATAAACCAGAAAGATTATTCCCGCCGTCAAAACGGCTATAGCTATTAATAAATAATTAATAATATTTTTGTTGTCGGATATTTTATTCAGGCTCATATTGCTCCCTGTTTCCTCGGCATAAGCCGCTTTGATAATTCCACCACTTTCTTCGTTTGTGGCGCCTTCTTCGGTTGTGATATCTTCCGCGCTTCTGATTAATAAGCGGTATTCTTCTTTATATTGGCTGACAATGCCCGTGGCTTTTATCATCTGGCCTTCTTGGTATTTGCTTTTGTCGAATTCCACATTGGATTTTATATAGATTATTACGCCGTTGGCCAAGGTGACTCTCGTGGTGGTTAATTCCAGAATTTGACCTTGCGTAGTTATTAATTTGCCTTCTAAATCTTCATCTAGAGACTCCGCCTCAGTCATATCTAAATCTTGTTCTTGATCAATTATTTCTATATCTTCCGCTAAGCTGATATTTATTCGTTTCTCGTTATATGCTTCAGATACTTTGCCTTTAACACGAATCAAATCTCCCACTTTCAAATCCGGAAAAAGTTTTTGCGAGGAATATATCTGCATGCCGGAAGACGCATCTTGAATATAAAAATATTGGCTGCCTAAAATATTAGGGAGTACCGTAACCACCCCCTCGATACTGACCTTGGCATCTTTTTCCTGTTCGCGCGCTTCTTGAATACTAAGCAGAGGGTATTCTTCGCTTTCTGTTGTTGCCTCTTCCTCTTCTGTTGTTTGCTCCACTATATCGTTGCTCTCGTTAGGAGTGATTTTAGAAGACCAAGCCCATTCCGTGCCATCCGCGCTGTAACTGAAGCCGGTTATGGATTTAGGATATGTGACTTGTGAGATGGTTTTATCTTCCGGGTCCGTCAAAGTTATAGCCTCTCCCAAGTTATTTAAAGAAATTTTCGTTTCCGTTATATAAAATGCTTTATATTCATGCGCTTTTAATTTTATACTTTCTTCGAACGTGAAAGTGCGGCTTAAATCGGAAATGTTCCAGCCGAATAAATCCATTTCATTATCTTCGCCATTATAAATTTCGATAAATTCATCTTGCGTATCCGACCCCTCGGGATCAGGGAGTAATTCCGTAATTTTTATTTTATCGGAAAAGAAATATTTTTGCTCGTTTGCCGCATCTTCTATTTTATTATCATTATTTGGTGTGGGTTGATTTGTCCAATACCATTTTTGATCTTTATAACTATAGCTTTGGCCTTTTTCTCCGCCCGTATATTCTAAAGTTTGAGCTATGGTACCGTCTGGCTTATATAATTTTATAGTGTCACCATCATTATTAAGGGATATTTTAGTTTCATCTCCGTAAACCGTGTAATATTTTTCTATTTCCGCGCTAATAGTAAATTTTTTATCGGTGGCATCGCTCAGTTGCCAGCCATTTAAATTTACTTTTTTGTCTCCTTTATTTTTTAGTTCTATAAATTCAATTTCTCCTTCAACAGGATCGGCGTAAATTTCGTTTATTATAATATCATCGGAAAGTTCATATGTTGAATTATTTTGGTTGCTTTCAGGAAAAACATTCTCCGCGTTTGGCGTTGCCGGAGTAACCCAACTCCAATTATTATTACTATCACGGCTATAGCTATAGTCTTCTTGCGCGCTATCGGTAAATGATACGGCTTCCAGCTGCGTATTATCTGGTTGAAGAAGAGAGACAGTTTCACCGGAGTTGTTTAGGGATATGTTAGAGATAGAAGCGTAAATCGTAAAAAATCCGCCGGCTTTTATAGTTGTGTCGCTATAATCGTCCGCGCTAATTTTATAGATTTTTTCCGACGCGTCTTTTAATTGCCAATCGGTTAGGCAGACATCGTCGCTTCCTAAATTTTTTAGTTCGATAAATTCAAACTCGCTATCTGTGCCAGAGGGGTTGGGCATAATTTCGTTGAGAATGATTTGATTTGAATAAGTAATCGGCCCTGTTTCCGGGTCTGTTGGGCATTCGCACGGGCAGGTGCAGTCTTCGGCAAACAAGATTCCAGGCATTATGGCTACTCCCCATGCTAGCCATAAGGTCATGATAATTTTTTTTGTCATAATGGTTTGTCCTCTCCCCTTGATCCCCTCCCCATGTCTGGGGAGGGGCAGGAGAGTTGTTTGGTTAATTTTATTAAAATTGATAATACTTCAGTTAAATTATATTCAATCTCATAATTAGAAAAACGAATAAATGTAATGCCGTATTTTTCTAAATATTTTTGTCTGAATTGATCACGCATAATTTGTTTTTTATGCACTTCGCCATCTATTTCAATCGCCAGCTTTATTTTAGGGCAATAGAAATCTATTATATATTTATCAACTATATATTGGCGCTTGAATTTCATGTCATAAAATTTACCGGCTTGAACTTGTTGCCAAAAAATTCTTTCGGCATCTGTTAAATTCTTCCTAAATTTTTTAGCAATATATAAACTTTCTTTATATTTCATAGTGTTGTGCAATAATTTTGTCCCCCTCTCCGGAAACGGAGAGGGGTAAGGGGAGAGGCAAACAAAAAAACGGCTCACAAAGAGAGCCGCCTATATTATTTTCTATTATATATAAGAAAAAAAACCTGTCAAATATTAAAAAAGAACGGACCCTGGCGTTGGAAGGACAAGCGGAGACGCATGCTTGCTGCTTGTCCTTCCCGTACGCCAGAGTGAAGCGTTCCTACCCCGAACGCTTCCTAGCCTTGCCTCCCACTGTGGCAAGACTAGCCGTTAGAAACGAGCCTCGGACTTCGTCGGATGGCTCCGGTGGGGCGAGGAGATCCCCTTTTTACGAAGCCCGAGGCAAAATAGCGGGACTCCGGACGTGCAACAGAATAGTGTGTCCCCCGAGACACTAACTGTTGCACGCCGGAGCGAAGTGCTCCCTCCGTATGGTACGCGCTTCCTAGCCAAATTGCCCCGCCCGAAGCAAATGGCTAGCCCTGAAAGTTTCCCGGCCCATCAAGCCTTGGCTACCCCCCTCGCTTCTTCAAAAAAGGGGTGCCTAAGCGAGAGCCGGGAAGATTAACCCCACACCTAAAGCTGCTACTTCTCGTCTCTCCCGGGAGGGGTGATGGAGAGCGGAGGAATGAGAAGGCAGCTAATTAGGTGAGGGGATTTCGTGCACAACCTAACAATTATTATTAAAATAGTCAATAAAAAAGTAGAGACGCATTGCAATGCGTCTCTACTTTTTATGTGTGATATTAAATTATAGCATTTTTTTCAATTCATCCACCTTATCCGTCTTTTCCCAAGATAAATTCAAATCCGTGCGGCCGAAGTGGCCATAAGCCGCGGTTTGTTTATAGATCGGTTTTTTTAGATCTAATTGTTTAATGATATCCGCGGGCTTTACTGGGAAAATTTTTCTAACAGCTTGGGATAATTTATCATTATCTACTTTACCCGTGCCAAAGGTGTCTACTAAAATGGAAACCGGTTCAGCCACGCCAATGGCATAGGAAAGCTGCACTTCGCATTTATCAGCTAAGCCGGCTGCCACGATATTTTTCGCGATATAGCGCGCCGCGTAAGCCGCGGACCTGTCTACCTTGGAGCAATCTTTTCCGGAAAAAGCTCCGCCGCCGTGCCGGCCCATGCCGCCGTAGGTATCCACGATAATTTTTCTGCCGGTTAAGCCGCAATCGCCCGGAGGCCCGCCAATAATGAATTTACCTGTAGGATTGATGTGATAAATGGTTTTATCATCCAGATATTTTCCGCAAACCGGTTTTATAATTTTTTCAATAATGTCTTTTTCTATTTGGTCGTGCGTGGCTTCGGGCCCATGTTGGCAGGAAACAACCACCGTATCCACTCTTTTTGGTTTGCCGTCTTCGTATTCCACGGTTACCTGGCTTTTGCCATCCGGGCGCAAATAAGTGAGCTCTTTATTTTTTCTCACTTCGGCTAATTTTCTGGTTAATTTGTGCGCTAAGCTAATAGGCAAAGGCATCAACTCCTCGGTTTCGTTAATGGCAAAGCCGAACATCATGCCTTGGTCTCCGGCGCCCTGCTCTTTGTGCAAACCTTCGCCGGTATTTACTCCTTGGGCGATATCCGGGCTTTGTTCGTCGATGCTGGAAATAATGGCGCAAGCTTTATAGTCAAAGCCATAAGTGGCATCATCGTATCCCACTTGGCGAATGGCTTCGCGCGCGATTTTTGGAATGTCCGCGTAGCACTTGGTGGAAATTTCACCAGCCACTACTACCAATCCGGTGGTTACTAAAACTTCGCAGGCCACGCGGCCGTCCGGATCTTCCGCCATGATATGGTCTAGCACCGCGTCGGAAATTTGATCGGCCAACTTATCAGGATGACCTTCAGTTACCGATTCCGAAGTGAATAATTTTTTTTCTGGCATAATATTATTTAATAATTGATAAATAAAAAACTTCTTAGCCCGAAATTCAGGATAAGAAGTCTTTTGTCTTTGGCAAGCCAAACATCTATCCCGATTATCGGGTAGGAGTTACCACACAGCATTACCTGCGCTGGCGAGCAGTCTACGGGCCTAGTCCCTCGTGCTTCTCTTGATATTGTTAATTGCTAAAGTACTCTGTTTAAAATAACAAAAATTATTTTTTATGTCAATAATAGCTTGTCAAAAGTCATTTTTTTTGCTATAATATAGATATAAAATCGTATAAATTACGATGAACAAAAATAAAAATAAAATAAACAAATTACTCTTTGTAATTGATAAAAATTATTATCATTCTTTCATTATTTTTCTTGCGAGCATTTTTATTGTGTCGTTTTTTTGTATTTGCGGTTTTTTTCAGCCGGTCTTAGCCGATACTACTTTTACCGTAAATGATCTAGGTGATGCCACGGATGACAACGCTGGCGATGGTGTTTGCCATACAGCCGGAGGCGTTTGCACTTTTCGCGCCGCTATCGTTGAAATCAACGCTCTCGCCGGAAACCACACAATAAATTTTAGCGTAGCCGGAACTATCGAAGTGGCTTCAGTAGTAACATTAAGCCGTGCTAATACTACCATTGATGGCGGAACCAATCACGACGTGGTTATTAATGGCACCGGCACCGCCGGCATCCATTGCATCACCATTAATGGCGTGGATAATAATATTATCAATGGGTTGGTAGTTCAGAATTGCCAATATGGATTTAATTTAGCTAACGACTCGGACAACAATAAAATCCAGAATAATTACATTGGCACCAACGCGGCGGGTACCGCAGCCGTGGCTAATAGCAGGGGAATTAGCGCATCCGCTTCCACTACCGGAAACATCATCGGCACGGACGGAGATGGCGTGAACGACGCCAGTGAAAAAAATTTGGTATCCGGCAATGTCGGCGGCATATATATGGCCACTGCGACCAATTGGATTGTTGCGGGAAATTATATTGGTACGAATTTGGCTGGTACTGCCGCCATTGCTAATACTAATTACGGAATGTATCTTACTACCTCAAGTAATAGCAATACCATAGGCACGGATGGTGACGGAGTTTCCGATGATCTGGAAAGAAACGTTATTTCCGGTAACTCAGGAGCGACTTATGGAGCTTTATATATAACTGGTTCCAATAACAATATCATTGCCGGCAATTATATTGGTACCAATGCTGCTGGCACTGCCGCCATTGCCAATATTTATGGAGTATATATTACTGGCGCCTCGCAATCCAATATAGTCGGCACCAATGGTGACGGCGTCGGAGACGCGGCGGAAAGAAATATTATTTCCGGCCATACTGCTGGTTTTGGCGTTTATATTGTTGGCGCAAACTCAAATACAAATCGCGTGGCAGGCAATTATATTGGTATTAATGCGGCCGGCACAGCAGCCGTGGCTAATAGCAGCGGTGTTGTTATTTCCACAGCCGCTCAATCAAACATTGTGGGCACTAACGGCGATGGCGTGGCAGACGCGGCTGAGCAAAATGTTATTTCAGGTAATACAAATTACGGTGTTTATATCACGAGCGCTAATTCATACTATAACCGTGTAGCTGGAAATTATATTGGCTTAAACGCGGCTGGAGACACAGCCATACCTAATACTCATGGCGTGTATATTTATAGCTCTGCTTCATATAATACTGTCGGTACAAACGGCGATGGTGTTTCCGACGATTTGGAAAGAAATATTATCTCGGGCAATACCACAGCAACAGGCTATGGCGTTTATATAAACTTATCTTCTAATTCTACCACTGTAGCTGGAAATTATATCGGCTTAAACGCGGCCGGCACAGCGGCTATTGCCAATGACAGCGGCCTTGTTATTGTCTCGTCCTCTTCAAATACTGTCGGTACAAACGGCGATGGTGTTTCCGACGATCTAGAGAAAAATGTCATATCGGGAAATACCGCCGGTTATGGCATATATATGGTGACATCTTCAAATTCCAATACCGTAGCTGGCAACTACGTTGGCACCAACCCGGCCGGAGACGCGGCCATCCCCAATGCTTATGGCGTTTATATGGGCGGAGCTTCGAACTCAAACATTGTCGGCAACAATAGCGATGGCGTATCCGACGATTTGGAAAGAAATATTATTTCGGGTAATAATGGAACTTACGGGGGCGTTAGCATATCCGGTTCCAGTAGTAATATTGTTGCCGGAAATTATATTGGTACCAACGCGGCCGGCACAGCGGCTATTGCTAATGCTAATGGTGTTTACATATTCAGCGCTTCGCAATCGAATATTATCGGCACCAATGGCGATGGGACGGCTGATGCCACTGAGCGTAATGTAATTTCCGGAAATACTAGTTATGGTGTTTACATATTAAATGCAAATTCAAATTCCAATCGCATAGCGGGCAATTATATTGGTACCAACGCGGCCGGCACAGCAGCCGTGGCTAATGGCCATAGCGGTGTTGTTATTTCTGCGTCCGCACAATCAAATATTGTAGGCACTAACGGTGATGGCGTGGCAGACGCGGCTGAGCAAAATATTATTTCAGGTAATACTAATTACGGCGTTTATATAGTGAATGCTAATACATACTATAACCGTGTAGCCGGAAACTATATCGGCTTAAACGCGGCCGGAGACACAGCTATATCCAATACTTATGGCGTGTATATTTATAGCTTTGCTTCATATAATACTGTTGGCACCAACGGCGATGGTGTTTCCGATGATCTAGAAAGAAACATCATATCTGGAAATACCACCGCGACTGCTTATGGTGTTGTAATATCAACTTCCGCCAACTCCAATACCGTAGCTGGCAACTACGTTGGCACCAACCCGGCTGGCAACGCGGCCATTGCTAATGATAATGGCGTCTATATTGTTAGTGGTGCGCAATCTAACTTTGTTGGTACTAATGGAGATGAATCTGGCGATGCGGTTGAACGTAATATTATATCCGGTAATACTGGTTATGGCGTGGTGATAAATAGTGTTACCACTATTTCTAACACTGTGGCCGGCAACTACATCGGCTTAAACGCGGCCGGAGACGCAGCCGTGCCAAACGTTAGCAGAGGAATGATAATTATTGCTGCCATCTCAAATACTATTGGTACAAATAGCGATGGCGCCTCGGATGATTTGGAAAGAAATATTATTTCCGGTAATACCGGTTATGGCATAGAATTAAACACTACAATCACTGGCAGTAATAAGATTTCTGGAAATTATATAGGAACTAATCCGGCCGGAACGAGCGCTATTGCCAATAATACTGGCATTGGTTTAACTTATGCGGCTTATCAAATGATCGGTACCGACGGCGACGGCATAAGCGATAGCATAGAAGGTAATTTGATTTCGGGGAACACAAATTATCAAATATATACCCATCCTTCTTATAACAATGATTATAATACGATTGCCGGAAACTACATTGGTTTAAACGTAGCCGGAGACGCGGCTATTGGGGCTGGAAGTTATGGCATAGGCATTAACGGATTATCAAGTGATAATATTATTGGTACGGACGGCGACGGCGTATCCGATGATTTGGAAAGAAACGTGATCGCGTCTCAAACTAACATGATTTATGTTAATAATGGAGATACTAATACCATAGCCGGCAACTACATCGGTTTAAATGCGGCTGGCACTGCTAAAGTAGGTTCTTGTACTCAAGGCATTTGGTTAAATACCGGGGCATCAAATAATTTAATCGGTACGGACGGCGACGGCGTATCCGATGATTTGGAAAGAAACGTAGTGGCCGGCTGCACTTATAATTATTACATTACTTCTGCCGGAATTAATGACGGCAATACTATCGCGGGCAATTACTCGGGTTTAGACGCGGATGGCGATACTGGTTTGGGAGGAACAAACGGTATATATTTTTATAATACCGGGACAAACACTAATAATATTATTGGTACTAATGGAGATGGAAATGGTGATGCCGTGGAAGGTAATGTGGTTTCCGGTAATACCACGGGGATTACGATTTACGGAAGCAACAACACTTTAAATACCGTGGCTGGAAATATTGTGGGTTTGGATGCTACTGGAAGCGCGGCCATACCCAACACAACCTACGGTATATATATTTATTCCGGAGCCGCTTCCAATACCATTGGCACGGATTCAGATGGCACCTCCGATGATTTGGAAAAAAATATAGTTTCAGGCAACACTACCACCGGCATATATTTGTCTGATGCCAGCACTTCCAATAATATGATAAAAGGCAATTATATCGGCGCAGGTTTAGACGGAGTCACGGACTATGGTAATGGTACTCATGGAATCATGATAGACGACACAGCCACTTCCAATACTATAGGAGGCAGCGGTACTTACGATGCCAATATAATCGCTTATAACGGAGATGGCGCATCGGAATACGGTATTTCCATAGAAGATGTAAATACTGATCTGCATAAAATATCAAGAAATTCTATTCATGACAATCAAAACGAGGGCATTAAATTATCCGGAGGTTCCAATGATGCCATTGCCGTTCCCAGCATCACTGGCTTGGCTGACGGCGGGGCTTCGGCCACCATTACTCTTTCCGGAACTTGTTTGGTGGACGCCGGAACAGCCACAGTGGAACTTTTTGAATCAGACGGTTCCGGAGAAGGTGAAACATATATAACCAGCACCACTTCTACCGATGGCAATTGGAGTACTAATATTACGGGAAGCTATACCACGATAGGCACAAAAATAGTAGCCACGGCTACTAGCTCGACAAACAATACTTCCGAATTTTCTTCAGAATACACCATTACAGATTTAGCCGCTCAAGCCAGCACTACTGGTACGGCTGATTCTATAGATGAAGAGCATAACGCCAGCTTGGTGGGTACTAGCAGTTACGATCCAAATAGCGGAGATGTTATTACATATCTTTGGGAAAGAACAGCCGGAGAAAATATTGTTATTAATGATGCCGACCATGCCACGGCTAATTTTGACGCTCCAGACATCACCGGAGCAGATAGTTCCGTAACCGTGAGATTATCTGTAAACGGGGGAGACACTGACTCTAAAGTAATTAATATAGTAAACACTAATGACGCTCCTATTCTTTCTATAAATATTCCAGACCAAAGTTTAGACGAAGACATATCAGAAAACGCCAAATTCGATTTAGATGATTATTTTACGGATGTTATTCCTCCAGGAGATACTTTATCCTATACCGCTATCGATGATTTTAATCCTGCTCTAGGCACTATAGATATTAATGCCGATGGCACCATAGATTTTAATCTTGCGGCTAACGCCAATGGTTCTGATACCATTCAATTTAGAGCTACGGATGATTTAAGCGCAATAGCCGATTCTAACATCATAACAGTTACCGTAGACCCGATTAATGACGCGCCAACATTTTCCGGTCCCATCACCGTAACCGCGTGGGACGAAGATACGGACAAGAATCTCGCTTTTGACCTTGATGATAATTTTTCAGATATCGATGCCGGAGACTCTTGCACTTATTCCGTTGCTACTGATCCGGCCAACATAAATGCCACCATCGACGCAGACAACAAAGTTTCCTTTTCGCCTGACGCCAACTGGAACGGCAACCAGACCGTAAAGTTTATATGCACCGATACAGGTTTAGCCACTGTGGATAGCAATGATATTGCTTTAACGGTTAATCCCGTGAACGATACACCAATAGCGAATGCCGGTAGTAACCAAACTGTCACAGAAGATGACGCCGTAGTTTATTTAAACGGATCCGGATCAAGCGATATTGATACGGTGGATGTTTTAACTTATCAATGGATGGAAATGTCAGACTCTGCCGATGCCTGTAGTTTATCCGGATCAACCAACGTAAGCTCGGAGGTGGCTGTTCAAAATAAAAATTCCAATTATTCCTGCTTATATTCTTTAACTGTAAATGATGGAACAATTGATTCTTTAGCAGATGATATATTAATAGAAGTAACCGCAGATAATGACGCGCCAACAATTGTTGGCATATCCGATGTTATAATAGACGAAAATGAACCATTGATATTTTCCGTCGCCGTCAATGATATTGATTCGTCTGATATAACTTTGCTAGCCTTGGACGAGCATAATGATTTTGCTGCTAAAAGCATTGATGTTAATTCAATATTTACAGATCATGGCAATAATACCGGTACTATAAATTGGACGCCAGGCCTAACGCAATCTGGCAATTATCAGCTGACTATTGATGCCGGAGATGAGATTAATCATACGAAAGAAATCATTAATATTACGGTGAATAATACTTATGATGAAAACACAGAGGAAACGGAGATTGCTTATTTGAGAGGGCGCGATAGAGGAAAGGGCGTAGTGGATGCTTATAGTGCGGATGATGAAATTATTTGTTCCATCAACGCGTTCTCGACGGGTGGAGCTATTCCCCGCTTGGTAAAATTAAATGGCGTTTATTATATTTCCGTAGTTAAATATCGAAGTGGATCTACCATGCATATTTATAATAAAGATTGCGAATTTATGGCCAAGAAAAAACTTTCTCCTAAATTGCATATCAGGCGCATAGATATTGGTAATTTAAAAAAGAATAATCATGCTCAAGAAATTGTAGTTTCCGCCAGAAGGGACGGCCATGTTTCTATAAAAATATATAGATACGATCTTGTTTATAACCGATGGCATCTTTTGAAAAGAACCATGATTAATAATGTACCTCGCGGATATTCTTTAGAAACAGAGGGGAAAGTAGTCCAAATTAGAAATAAATATGATAAGTTACTGTATACTTGGAAAGTTAATTTATAGTATATTTATTCTTGCCAGGTTTTATTGACAATATGCTATAATCTACACTAGATTATAATAGTTTGTATGCAGAGCCGCGGTGGCGGAATTGGTATACGCGCATGGCTTAGGACCATGTGGGAAACCTTGAGAGTTCGAGTCTCTCCCGCGGCACATTACTCAAATTTATGCCAGAACGATCAAGCCCAGCTCCAAAGAGAATATATCCTGAAATGAGCGCTAAAGCCATTGAGTTTTTTATTTCTGGTCCACGCCAAAAAAAATAAAATAAAAGAAAAATATCGAAGAATGAAAGAAGCCGTGGGCGAAACTGTAACTGATGAGCAAGTGGAGGAATATTATCAAAATTTATTGCACCAAATAGAAGAATTAAAAAAGAAAGAAAATGCAGAATTAGATGAAGAACCGATAACAGATGAAGTTCTGAGAGAAAAATAAAAATGTGCTATAATAGTATTATAAAAATAAAATTATCAATATTATGAAGAAAAAAATAAAAACAGACGATTTAAACAAAAAGTGTCCGCTGAACAAACAAATAAAAATAATTACCGATTCCTACGACGATATTTTTTCCGATTTCGATCCCCGACCCTTTAATGTGCGTGAATTATCAGAAGATTTTTTACGGGAGCTAAAAAGAGCCAGCTTGCAAAAGGATGAGTGCGGATTATTATTGACGATCATGGTGCCGAAAGCCAAACGAAAAATAAAAGAAGAAGACGTAATAAGAAAGAGAATCGCTTCTTATATAGGAGATAATTGCAAGTTAATAAAAAGAGACATAGCAAATTTTAGAATAAAGGGTTTAATTTTTTTGGTAATCGGCTTGGCCATGATGATGTCCGCTAGTTACATCGCCACCTTGGAATCAAAACTAATTTATATACAATTTCTTTTTGTTTTATTGGAACCGACCGGTTGGTTTACCACTTGGCAAGGGCTGGAGCACTTAACGGATAAAATAATTTTGAAAAGAAAAGATTTGGCTTTTTACAGAAAGATGGCCAATTGTACTATAAGATTTATTTCTTACTAAAAGAGAAAGTTTTTGCGAAAATTTTTTATTATCAAATCAGCATGCTTTAAATCGGAAGCGGGCTGCGTGTTGGTAATGCCTATGGCTTTATAAAATTTTCCCGCTTTGGCCGCGTTTATGCCTAATGGCGCATCTTCGATCACAATGGCCTCTTGCGGCCGTACCTTTATTTTTTTCGCGGCGAGCAAATAACAATCCGGATGCGGCTTGCCGTGCCTAATATCTTTAGCTGTAACGATGCGATCAAAATATTTTTTTATTTTGAGCTTATTCAGTAAAAAACTCATCATGTGGGGTTGCGCTGAAGTGGCGATAGCGGTTTTAATTTTATTTTTCTTTAAAAATTTTAAAAAGTCTGTTAATCCCGGAGTCGGCTTTATATTTCTAAGAAATTTTTTACTGTATTTATCTTTTATTTCCGTCAGACGCACCCTTTCTGAATAAGGAATATTCAAACCGGTAACTCTGGTTATGGTATCCGGCCCCTGGCGCGCGTTTAAATATTCAAAGAAATATTTTTTTGTTAAGCGCACATTAAATTTTTCCTTGAATAATTGTTGCCAGGATTTTAAATGCGCGGGAATAGTATCTGCCACTACGCCATCCATATCAAATATTACTGCTTTTATTTTTTTCTTTTGTAATTTCATATTCATAAGAATATAAATTAATAGTGAATCTGGCAAGTGTTTTGATATTTATTGGAATATGAGATAATATTAAATAATAATAAATTAATAAATATATATGCATAGTTTAGAAGCAGCACTTAATAGTGGACTGAAAAAAGGAGAAACTGGGAATAACGATGAGATAGACAGAGAAATAAATGAGATAACCAGAGAAACAGTAGAAAGAAATTACGGTGAAGTTATCAGTGCTAGGGACGAAGGGTATAATAACGATGTAGCGGCAGATGAAAAAAGAGGGCCGATGCGAGAATCGTTAAATGTGCACAACGGTATAGTATTGGATTACGCGATCGCGTTGATTAAAGCGCGACATCTTACTGCCGAGCAAGAAGTGGCTGCGATTACCGCTACTATTTTGCACGATGGAGGTAAATTGAATTCTTCTTTGTTAGAGCATCATATAGCGGGCAAAGAGCGAGCGGGAGCCATCTTGGATAAATTGGCAAAAACCGCCAACGGTACTATCGATGGCATTAATATCAGCGCTATCAGAGAAAAAGTGTTGGAAGCCATTGATCGGCACATGAATCATCCTTTTCTGGTTATGCTAAATAAAGGAAAAGAATTCCCCCAGCCGCAAGATGAAGTTGATGAAGTTGTTTTTGACGCTGATATGCTAGCCAATATTGGTTTTAAAAATGTCGGCCTCCGTTTAAACAGCCCTAAATATTTAGAAGAAGACGCGGGAAAAGCAAAAGCCAATGGTACCAGTGTAATTGAGGAGTCGTTTAAAAATGTCATGGAAGGCGTTGAAGGCATGCAAAGCACGGTTCTTTCTAAAGAAGCGGAAAAAATTTGCAGAGATACCATAAACAAAGCCACTGCCATATTTGAAGATATGCAAAGTAAAGGTGTATTTGAAAAATATACCCCAAAGGAAGAAACAGATAAAGTCATTGAGGACCCTAGCTTGGTTATTAGCAAATGTTCTGAGATAAAAACTAGCCTTAATCAAGAAATTTTAAAGACTGCCGGAGAAAAAGGCATTGATGAATCACTCGCCAAGAAATTTATAATGTAATTTCTTAGAATAAAAAAATAACCCCACGTTTTAACGTGTGGGTTATTTTAGTTTAGTTAATAATTCCCTTAGATTTTCAAAAACATAATCCGGTTCTAAATCTGATTTTTGTAAATCTGATTTTTTTGTTTCACCGGATAAAACTAAAATAGATGTAAGCTTATGGTTTATGGCCATTTTCATGTCCGTATATAATCTATCTCCTATTATGGCCATGGTTTCCGGCTTTAAGCCAAGGCGCTTAGCCGCAGCCAGCACCATGCCTTTATTGGGCTTTCCTATATATAGCGGTATCCGACCCGTAGCTTTCTCTAGCAAGGCGGCTATGGCCCCACAATCGGGAATTGGGCCATTAATCGTTGGGCACACCAAATCCGGATTGGTGGCAATGTATTTAATTTTCTTGTTTGCCAGCAAATGCGCGGCAGTTTCCAACTTTTTATAAGTTAAAGTTTTATCAAAACTTAAAATTACGGCTTGCGGATTTCTATCTGTTAATTTTATTTTTGCTTTTTTTATTTCTGCCTCGTAACTCGGCGTAGCTAATAAATATATTTTATTAATTTTATGGCTTTTTAAATATTCTATAGTCGCTTGGCCGGAAGTGATAATATTTTTTTCTTTAACTTGAGTAAGCCCCAGCTCATGAAATTTTTTAACATAATCTTTTACCGAAGAAGAAGGGTTATTCGTAAAAAATAAATACGGCTTTTTATTTCTATGCAAAAAATCTAAAAAATCTTTGGCACCAGGCAAAAGCCGGTGGCTTAAGTAAGTGGTGCCGTCCATGTCTATTAAGAAACCCTTAATATTTTTTAGATCCATATTCATAGAATATAGATTACGCGGTCTTTTGACAAGCTTGGAGAGACCTGTTATTTTCTTGGTACTTGTTTCCAGTTCCGGCATGTCCAACGCAACCCCCATTAGCATGTTCCACTGCGCGTTGGGTGTGCCGGGACTTTTTTGCCCGTGCTTGTTCTGGGAGGGACAAGCCGCGGGCAAATAGCCGCTGCAAAGCGGGGGCTGACTTTCCGCCTAGGAAACGGATTGTTGGTCTGGTCCAGGTACGTGGTGCTGAAAAGCGGCTGTCTCCTAGTCCGGGCGGACGAGGGGAGAGACGGCCGAGCGAAGCTATTAAGCTTTCGCTCCCACGTACCTGCGGCCCTATTTTTCGGGGACGCACACAAGAGCTTAACGCTCTTCAGGAAGAGAAGAAGATATATTTGTTGATCACTGGCCGCTTCTCTTCCTGTTTGATTAGCTATTATACATTTTGCGATATTTATAAAAATCATATAAACTGCTGGCACCGTTGAGGCAGGAGGGTGAAGTTTTGGAAAAGTGTGTCAAATGTGGCACCCCGTGTATAACTACGTGGGGACCAGTTTGTATGAATTGTGTAGGAACTCTTTCGGAACTCGAACTGTCGATTCTCTGTCAGACGATAGAGAAAAAAAAGTTCGAAAAAGAAAAAGTCAAACCATCAAAAAAGGGGGACAACTAAACGGTGGGGTGCGCGCGAGATGAAATCGTCGACGCACCCCAAGAGAAAGACATTACTACTTTATATATTAAAAAAGGTTATTTACTATTCTACCCCCCGATCACTTGTCGTCGTGATCAGGGGTGGGTTTTTAAAAACCCTTCCCTCCGAATTTACCGCTAAAACCCCCTCCGTTTACGGGGTTTGGCCGGGCGATTTTTCTTCGTTTATCGCCCCAATCTCGTAGATCATGAGAGTTTGATCAATTGAGTCAACTCTTTCCTTGATGTTAGTCACAGCCCCGAGGCACATGGCCAGTACATCGAAGGTCTCTTCGGCCTTATCGATGCAGAATTTCTTCGCCTCTCGTTTTCTTTGATTCTCGATTATTACCTCGTCGAGGCTTTCGCGTTGGGCATCTAACGACGCGTGGCAACCAGCAATTATCAATCCCGATTGCAAAAGCTCAGCTTCCTGTATCTGGTAGTTTTGGTAATTTTTGAGCGCTTCGGGGTGATCTAGCGTCCATCTGTCGTGTTTCACGATGATTTCCCGCAGGTGGTCTCTGAATTCATCCGTTTCACGGTCTCCGCGTTCAAGCTGATCTCGCAGCTCGTCGATATGGCCAGGGAGTTCATTCGGATTTGTTTTAGCACAGATTTGGAGCATGGCTTGTTCTTCAAGCCTAACTAAATAGGCCCTCTGCCCACCAGCACTCCTCCCATTAGTGGAATCTTCCGGCTCCTCGGCGAACGAGAACACGGAGAACAGGGACACCATGACAACGATGAACATCATTGGATTCTCCTTTGGCCATTGGCCGAGTGTGTTTTATCAGTAAAATGACGGCTATGTCAACGATAGGGGTTGTTGAATAGGGACTATTGACAGCTTTCCCGACTTTGCCTATAATTACGGATGCTAAACGAAAAAAGTGATAAGTTAGCCAAAAAATTAACGATTAACCGGAGGAATATGCAACATTTAACCAATAATCTTACAAAATCAAGCGGTTGATTAATTTTCTTGCAATATTCTTTGAAGCCGCTTGAAAGCGGTTTTTTTAGTCCTTAGCTATAGATATGTGCACAACCTGTAGATATGTGTAGCTAAAACGAGAACTTTGACAATTGAATACTAGTATAGTGATTTAATCAAAAGTGTTTTGAATTTTTTAACCGACAATATGTCGGGACGATATTAAGAGCAGTTGGTGGATGCCTTGGCATAAAGAGGCTATGAAGGACGTAGCAGCCTGCGATAAGCTTCGGTGAGGTGGCAAGCAACCTTTGACCCGGAGATTTCCGAATGGGGCAACCCTTCCCGCCTGAAAGCGGGAAAACTTTATCTGAATACATAGGATAAAGTAGCAAACCTGGTGAACTGAAACATCTTAGTAACCAGAGGAAAAGAAACAAACTTTTCGCGAATGCGGAATATTCCCCCAGTAGTGGCGAACGAACGGGGAGCAGTCTAAACTTAGAGTAATTATATCCTTAAGATATAATTATTTTAGGAGTTGTAAGGGATGATGTCCTTTTAATGGGGATAGAGTAAATTCTTAGTAGAAAGGTCTGGAACGGCCTGCGACATCGGGTGATAGCCCCGTATACAAAAAGAAACTTATTCTATCATTATCTTCTTAAGTATCCTGGGACACGTGAAACCCCAGGTGAATCCGCCGGGACTATCCGGCAAGACTAAATACTCTTTGTGACCGATAGTGAACAAGTACCGTGAGGGAAAGGTGAAAAGCACCCCGGTTAGGGGGATGAAATAGTATCTGAAACCAATTGCTTACAAAAAGCGGGAGCTCCATTATGGAGTGACCGCGTGCCTATTGAAGAATGAGCCAACGAGTTAATGTGTTTCGCTAGTCTAAGACCGACAGGTCGCAGGCGCAGTGAAAGCGAGGCTTAACCGCCGTTTAGCGTAACATATTAGACCCGAAGCCGGGTGATCTATCCATGACCAGGATGAAACTCTACGAAGGTAGAGTGGAGGTCCGAACCCACGAGCCGTGCAACACTCGGGGATGAGTTGTGGATGGCGGAGAAATTCCAATCGAACTCGGCGATAGCTGGTTCTCCTCGAAATAGCTTTAGGGCTAGCCTTGTAAACTACGTTATGGAGGTAGAGCACTGAATCGGTGAAGGTGGTTTTACCTACTTTACCTAACCAAACTCCGAATTCCATAACGACTATTACAGGAGTCAGAGCGTGGGGGCAAAGCTCCACAGCTCAAAAGGGCAACAGCCCATGACCATCATCTAAGGTCCCTAAATCCAAGTTAAGTGTGAAAGGTAGTATTACAGCTTATACAACCAGGATGTTGGCTTAGAAGCAGCCATCATTCAAAGAAAGCGTAACAGCTCACTGGTCAAGTTGTTTTGCGCCGAAAATGTAACGGGGCTAAACTTGGTACCGAAGGTATGGATTTAATATTTGCGCAAGCAGATATTATCTGGTAGAGGAGCTTTCCTTAAACCGATGAAGGGACAGGCGCGAGCCATCCTGGAGGTAAAGGAAGTGAGAATGTTGGCATAAGTAACAAAAATTAAGATGAAAACTCTTAACACCGTAAATCTAAGGTTTCCTGGGCAACGCAAATCGACCCAGGGTTAGTCGGTCCTAAGCCGAGGCTGAGAAGCGTAGGTGATGGACAGCTGGTTAATATTCCAGCACTACTTATAGTTTGCTTGGTTAAGACACATTGGGAAGTTTTTAGCGTTCTATGGCTATGGGCGTTTTGAATGTGAAAACTTAAAATGAAGAGTGAACCTTCGGGCGATCTCAACTAAAGATAACCTAGTGTCTAGAAAATTAATCAGGCGTTAAGCTATGAGTATCCGTACCGCAAACCAACTCAGGTGGATGAGGAGAATATCCTAAGGTGTACGAGAGAACCCTCGTTAAGGAACTCGGCAAAAAAGTGGCCGTAAGTTCGCAATAAGGCCTCCCCGAATTTATTCGGGGCGCAGCTAACGACTTCAAGCGACTGTTTACCAAAAACACAGGTCCCTGCAAAACCGTAAGGTGATGTATAGGGGCTGATGCCTGGCCAGTGTCTGAACGTTAAGGTGAGAGGTTAGCCGTAAGGCGAAGCTTTGAGCCGAAGCGCAGATGAACGCCGGCCGTAACTATAACGGTCCTAAGGTAGCGAAATTCCTTGTCGGGTAAGTTCCGACCTGCACGAATGGCATAACGACTTGAAGACTCTCTCAACGAGGGACTCGGTGAAATTACAAGACCGGTAAAGATGCCGGTTTCCCGCAGCTAGACGAAAAGACCCCATGAAGCTTTACTACAACTTGGCATTGATATAAGGCTACGTATGTTCAGAATAGGTGGGAGGCGTGGATCATTTAACGTTAGTTAAATGGGAGCCAACAGTGAGATACCACCCTTATGCAATCTTATGTCTAACTCTTTCCCTTCTATCAGGGGAGAGAACAGTGTCTGGTGGGTAGTTTGACTGGGGCGGTGGCCTCCTAAATGGTAACGGAGGCGTTTACAAAGGTTGGCTAGATTCCGATGGAAACGGAATCGATAGTGCAAACGCATAAGCCAGCTTTACTGCAAGACAAACAAGTCGCGCAGTTACGAAAGTAGAAGTTAGTGATCCGACCGTACGAAATAGGACGGCGGAAGCTCAACGGATAAAAGTTACTCTGGGGATAACAGGCTAGTCTGGTCCAAGAGTCCATATCGACGACCAGGTTCGGCACCTCGATGTCGGCTCGTCGCATCCTGGGGGTGGAGAAGCTCCCAAGGGTTTGGCTGTTCGCCAATTAAAGCGGCACGTGAGCTGGGTTCAGAACGTCGTGAGACAGTTCGGTCTCCTATCTGCTGTGGGCGTAGAAATTTGAGAGGGCTCTTCCCTAGTACGAGAGGACCGGGAAGAACGAACCTCTGGTGTGCCAGTTGTCCTACCATGGGCATTGCTGGGTAGCCATGTTCGGCCTAGATAAGCGCTGAGAGCATATAAGCGCGAAGCTATCCTCAAGATTAGATTTCGTTATAGATACCCAAGAGACTATTGGGTTGATAGGCTCCAGGTGTAAGTCCCGTAAGGGATTCAGCCGAGGAGTACTAAATTATCAAGTCGTCCCGACATATTGACGGTTAAATCCAAATATTTTATACTAGTCCAATGGAACATTTAAAACGTTATTCGGTTGCCTGGAAACTAGTCGGAGTATTCTTTGCCTTAACGATGATAATTACATTCGTTTTGCTCAATACCACTCCCGCTATTGCCGGTAACTAAACACCATACCTCATGAGAGGGTGATGGTGTTCTGGTGCTTCAAGCGAAGGGGTCACACCTGTTCCCATTCCGAACACAGTCGTTAAGCCCTTCAGCGCCGATGATACTACTTCGTGGAAAAGTAGGTCAGCGCCAGAACATTGTCACTCTCTTTTTTGTTTGTTATAAATATTATTATGAAAACAGTCGCGGGAAACATTAAGAAATTCTATTTATACCGCTTTTTAATCGGCGGGCATTTTATCATTGCCGTGATGATTCCTTTTTATACCGAATGGGGACATCTTAATATCGGCCAAATAATGACTCTGCAAACCATTTTTTTGTTGAGTTCTTTGTTTTTCGAAATACCCACCGGAGTAATCGCCGATAAATATACCAGAAAACTCTCCATGATTATCGGCGCGGTTATTAGCGTTTTAGGAGTTTTGGTTTACGTGGCTTATCCCAGCTTTTGGATATTCGCTTTGGGCGAAATTATCTGGGGTTTGGGCATGGCTTTTTATTCCGGAGCGGACGAAGCATTTTTATACGACTCCTTAAAGCAGTTAAAAAGGGAAAAAGAATCAAAAAAAATTATCGGCCGCGCGCAAAATTATTATTTATTCGGTTTATTGGTTGCGGCACCTATCGGCAGTTTGATATATTTTTTTTCGCATCATTTGCAATATCCAATTTTTTTTATGTCCATTCCTTTCGGCTTAGCCGCCATCGTTTGTATGGCTATGGTAGAGCCTAAAAGGTTTTCCGAGGAATCGGAAGCTGCCAAATATATTACCATTTTAACAGAAGGCACTAAGCATCTTATTAACCATAAAGTTCTTAGAATTTTAGTTTGGGACGGGATATTGGTGGGAACCATGCTTTATTTCATTATTTTTTTTGACCAAGCCATATTCATGAAATTGAATATCGATATTAAATATTTTGGTTTATTAAAATCATTGGTCATTGGCACGGAAATAATTGTGATTACTCAATTTAATCGACTGGAGAAAATTTTTCATTCCAAAAAAGGCTTCCTGATGTTTACCGGCATATTTTCCGGAATAATGTTTCTGGCCATAGGTTACAGCACTCTAGTGCCCTTAGTTATTCTAGCCGTTACTTGCGCCGCGGGCTTTGGCTTGTCGCGCGAAACTTTGTATACCAATTATTATAATAAATTCATTCCATCGGATAAACGCGCTACTATTCTTTCTTCCATAAGTATGATTCGCTGTTTGTCTATCGCCATTATTAATCCTTTGGTTGGTTTACTGGCTGATTGGTCGCTCTCATATACCTTTTTAACTTTAGGAAGCTTGATATTAGTTTTTTCTTTGATTTCCAGCTTTAGAATTAAAGAAAAAATGCTGATTGATTAAAATTTTTCTATCATTTTTCATAAGTAGCGGTATTGAAACGATAAAGAATAGCGTAAAGCTGAGCCAAATGGGAGCAACATAGGAAACTATGCCGATAATAGTAAAAGCCATTAACCATTTAAATTGTCCGTTAATAACTGCCCACGGTAAAATCCATAAAAAATACCAAGGCATAATCCAGGTGAGCGGAATGAAAATTAAGAAAAAAATAATATTAAATCCAGCTTGAAAAAAATTATTAGAACTTATTTTGTCCGTAAGAAAATATTTTTTTATAAGAAAAAGATACACTAAGCCGTATAATCCGATAACTAAATATTTCGTAATTTCGGCTGGAAAATTAAAAAATGATTGACCCAATAGCCTAATAAAATAAAATATTGGCGAATTCGAATAAACATGAATCATGCCGTTTTGAGTTATTAAGCCGTTTAAAGTAGCCCATCCTTGCCAAATTGGCGCATACGCAGTTGCTACTAATGTTAGTCCCAATAGAATTAAAAAAATAAGATATTTTTTTTTCTTTTTCAAACAAAAAAGAAAAATTAAGTAAGCGGCAATTATAGGCAAAGTAACAAATTTAATTAAAAAAGAGATTAACAATGCCAAATAAGTCAAAGTGTATTTTTTTTGCATCACAAAATAAATAGCCGCGATGACAAAAAAAAGCAGAGCCGCGTCGTTGTGTCCATTTACGGCTGTTTCAAAAATAAATAATGGATTAAAAATAATTAAATAAAAGCCGGTTTTTGCTTGAACAGGATTAAGTGTCTTTAGAATCTTATATAATAATAAAGAACCGCCTAGAAAGAAAAACACAGCCAACAAACGCATTAATATAATATTCAAAAAGTAGTTATTATTGGCCAAATAGCTGGGGATCAAAGTCATATAAAACCATAATGGGCCATAATTATTGGTTAGATTGCTCCAGATGCCTTCGCAAACAAAAGCGCAAAAAGAATCGCCTGTATAATTTTCTGGCGATGCTATATAAGGATTCTGATGATAATGAGTAAAAATACGTGCATGAAAATTATAATAAAGAATATCCGATGAAGCTAAGAAGCTTTGACTTACTAAAACGCCGCAAAAAAATAAAGAAATTAATAAAATAACCCACCAAGGCACTTTAGCAATCCACCATGATCGAAAATAGTATAGTAAAAAATAAAATAAAAAAATAATAAGCAGATAAAAAAGTTTGCTATCAACGATATCGTAGTTAATTCGTGTTATTAAAAAAAAGCAATAGAAAATTAACAAAGAAATTAAATAAAAGACCAAATATTTTTGCCGGAACGGCTTAATCATGTGTACGAAATTTTAGTTGCCACATGCCGGAAAGGTCATTGGCTATAGTTGGTATAATTCTAACTTTTGTATGCGGGTCGTCTTGCCAGGAAACCGGTTGTTCAAAAATTTTATATTTTTTTTGGCTGGCCAAAATTAACAATTCGGTATCAAAAAACCATTGCTCGTTGCGTATATGCGGCAATACGTTTTTTTGGACTGTTCGAGAAATAAATTTACATCCGCATTGGGCATCGGAAAAATTTATCCTAAAAAAAATTTTCAATAACAAATTATATGTGCGTGAAAGGATTTCGCGTTTGAAAGAACGCTTAGTATTAGCCGAGGGAGACAAACGGTTACCAATAGCCAGGTCGAATCCTTTGGAGATGGAATCGATCATTGGTAAAATATCAATTAAGCTTGTAGATAAATCAATATCCATATAGCCATATATATCAACGGAATTTTCCAGCCAGGTAGTTTTTAAAGCCAGGCCGCGACCGGCTCGGTTGATACGCCGATATTGAACATGGGAGTATGATTCGGCTAATTGTCGGCCGATGCGACTTGTTCGATCGGTAGAGCCGTTATCGGCAATGATTAATTTCCAAGGCGTAGAAATATTTTTTTGTAAAAATTTATGCAGAATTGGCAGATTTTTTGGTAAGTCTGTTTCTTCATTATAGACCGGTAAAACTATACATATTTTTAGCATTGTTTGATTATAACAATTTTTAGTGTAAAATGAAATAATTATATGCCATATATCACCGACTTTCATATCCATTCCCGATATTCTCGGGCCACCTCCAAACAGATTACTCTCGAGAATTTGGATAAATACGCCCGCATTAAAGGCATAGATATTTTAGCCACGGCGGATTTTACGCATCCGGCTTGGTTTAGGGAATTAGAAAACAAACTAGTATTACAAGATAATGGGTTTTATCAATTAAAGAATTCCGAAAATGAAACAAAATTTATTTTATCTACAGAAATATCCTGCATTTACAAAAAAGGAGGCAAATGCCGGCGCATTCACTTGGTGGTTATCTGTTCTTCGCTTACAAAAGTTAAAAAAGTAAACGAGTATTTAGAAAAAAAAGGCTATAATATAAAATCCGATGGCCGGCCGATTTTGGGCTTGGATGTGAAAGAACTAGCGAAAATTTATTTAGAGTATGATGACAAAGCCATAATCATTCCGGCGCACATTTGGACTCCGTGGTTTTCGCTTTTCGGTTCTTATTCAGGGTTTGATAGTTTGAAAGAATGTTTTGAAGAAATAAGCGATCAAATACCGGCCATAGAAACAGGGTTATCTTCAGACCCGCGAATGAACTGGAGGATATCTCAGCTAAATAATCGCATGATCTTATCCAATTCCGATGCCCACTCTTTAGATAAATTGGGCAGAGAAGCCAATGTTTTTAATTTAAAAGAATTAAGCTATAAGAATTTATATCAATCTATAAAAAATAATAAAAATTTAGAATACACCATAGAGTTTTATCCGGAAGAAGGAAAATACCATTACGACGGCCATGTCGATTGCCATTATTCTTGCGATCCGAAACAAAGCAAGAAGAATAAAAATTTATGCCCCAAATGCAGCAAGCCATTAACTATCGGAGTAATGAATCGCGTAGAAGTTTTGGCAGACCAAGATGAAAAGACTCAAGAAAAAAAGCGCCCGCCTTTTAAATCTTTGGTGCCCTTGGCAGAAATATTAGCGGAAGTGAATAATACCGGCGTAAACACAAAAGCCATTAAAAAAGAACACGACCTATTAATTAATAGATTTACTTCTGAATTTAATTTATTGCTAAACACGCCAGTAGAGGAAATAAAAGAAGCAAATAATATGCTAGGAATAGCCATAAATAAAATGAGAAAAGGAGATATTGTTATTAAACCGGGATATGATGGAATTTTTGGCACGGTTAAAATATTTTCCGACAAGGAAAGAGAAAAATTAGAACCAAAGCAAAATAAATTGTTTTAAATATAAATAAAAAACCCCGCCGTGGCGGGGTTTTTATGTGTGTGAATATTATTCCTCAACTGCGAAGGTGTCGTATCCCAACTCAATGCCGCCATCCAATTCGGAATCATAAGCGCGGATATCGTAATCACCTGGTTCAGTAGGAGCACTGAAAGTCATGGTGCCGGAAGTGGAACCATTCAAATATTGCCAATCAACATCAGCCGCGTCGCCGTCTTCTTCAGAGCCGTGCGCAGTTTCCGTTGGAACTATGCCGATCCAAGCGCCGTCCTTTATAGTTTCCTTGATATCGTAAGTTACGGTTATGTCATCTCCTGCTGCGTAAGAGATGGAATCTGTAGTTATAGAGGTTTCTTCAGTTGCGGTATTCGTGTTGCTGTTAACAGTGCTGTTGGTGTTGGTTGTTTTGTTGGTGTTCGTTGTAACTTTATTTACGTTTTTGTTCACGGTTACCGCGTTGGTATTTTTTGTGGCGTTTTTGTTCGCGTTGGCATTAGTGCTCTTTTCGCCGAACAAAGAACATCCCGCGCCAGTGGTGGCTAGCGTTAGCACTAAGGCGAACGCGATTAAACCCATTGATTTTGCTTTCATAGATTTTTGTTGGGAACGCACATGTGCGTTCCTTACTAATTATTAATAATAAACCAGCCAATAGTATAGCAGTTTTACAGTTCCGTGTTAAGAGTATGCCTGGTTAGGAAATCCATCTTACCATTAGGTGTTAAAGCCCAATCAATTTGGTAATGGAGCAACGCCTCTTTGGTTTTTTCCGTGAATTTATTATCCGGATCTTCGGTAAAGTATCCGTAATTAGTTAAGCGTTTTTCCAAGGCTAATACTTGTTCATCAGTATCTCCTTCTTTAAGAACCTTGGTAAAGCCCACCCTTACTTTAAGAGCTTTAGCCAATTGGCTGGCCGTGCTTTGCGGATTTTTTACCTTAACGGTGTAAGTTCCGGCGGTATAATTCTTTGGCACTGTTAAAGTTATTTGAGTGGCGTTATCCACAACGAATCCCGTCTGCTGCTCTTTGTTCAAGTATACAGCGGTTTTTTTGGTAAAGTTATTGCCGTAAAGAATCACTTCCTGTTTTTCATGATTGGCAATAAATTCCGGCGCTATGGATTCTAAATAAGCCCCGCCTTTTTTAACCAATACCGCTTTTTTCTTGGTGTCTTTTTGGCCGTCCGGATTTGTTACTTTTAATTTATAATATTGCGGTTTTAATCCGGCGGGAATCGTGGCCGTGATCTTGGTGCGGCTAACAACAGTGACATTGGAAAGAGCTTGGGTGCCTAGCTTTACTTTAGTGGTTCCGGTAGTAATAAAACCAGTACCTTTTATGGAAATATCAGTATCATGGTTGTTTCTGACGGTAGCGTGGTTAACGCGCGTAATGGTCGGGCCGTCTTCCAATAAGTAATCGGCGATGGCGCCAAGCATATAGGCTTTGGTAGTGTTGCCTGATCCGTCATTTATGGCTTCCAAACCAAAGCTTAAAAATACGGAGCGGTAAGTGCCATTATCTACGGCTATGCCGGCTGTTTTAGCGGTGGTGTTGCCGACATCGTAAGAGAAAATGGCCGAAGCGTCATCAGCTTCATTCAGCTCAAGCTCATTAGCATAATATGTGTCATGCACACCGTTGCCGTTTAGATCGTAGTAATCGATATTATATGTTAAGCCATCAAACATGCTTCCGCTGATGCCGTCTACTTTATCCGGCATCAAATTTTCGCTGATGTATCTGGCGTGCATATAATTCCATAAGAAATCAGAAGCTACCCCGCTGTAGGATTCGTTGTAAGCGGTTTCTTCGGATGTCAGCAGCAAGTTTCCGCCATTATCCAAATAAGTTTGCAGAGAATAGCTATCAGCATAATTAATGCCGGCATCTGCCCAAATGACCATGGGGAAAAGGGACAAATCAGTGTCATATGGTGTTCCTAAATCAGTTGTGTCCCAAAGCATAACTTCATAACCGAGATTTTCCATTTCTTCGGCTATAACATGGCCGGTTTTATTGCACATGGTAATATAACCGAAATCCATGCCTTCTAATTGCGTGTCGCTGCAGTAACCGGAATTATAAACCACTAAAATATCAGGTGTTTTTGTTACCCAGAAATGCATGGTGCGTGATGCCGTTTCCAACGATTCGGTATCAGTGGTGGTAATGCTTAAAGTATATTCACCAGTCGCGCTATCCGCGGGAAGAGTTAAAGGTTTGCTGTTTATGCGGGTTTGCGGGAAATAATAGCCATAATAATCTTCGCCGACCGTCACTTCTTCAGAAGTACCGGACAAATCAGTAACCGCATTGCCATTAGGATCAGTTACGCTATAAGACATAGTGACTTTATGGTCTTCTCTGTCATATCCCGTGGCATAAGCCCAAATAGTCAGTTGGTCTCCTGGGGCGAATAAATTATTTGATAATGTTCCATCAGTTGTTGGTTCTTCCGATTCTTCATCTGTTTCTTCGTTATAAACTTCTTCTTCATAAGTTACATCATATTTTGTCACGCCTATGCTATCCGGTTGCACTGCGTCTTCGGCAATGGCGATTTGCATAGTGCCGGCCGTAGCGCTCGTTGGCGTGGCCGTGATAGTGGATAATCCTACGGTATCATGAGCCGTCAGAGCAACGCTGGCAATACCGCTGGCATTAGTGGCGCTGCTGCTGGCGGAAAGCGTGCCCTTGGAAGCAGACCAAGTAACGGTTTCACCGACTATAGCGGCTCCGGCCGCGTCGCGCACTGAAGCGTATAAAACCGCGTCATCCACTCCGTCTGATTTAATCCATCCATCGTCCGCGTATATAAAAGTTTCGGCAGATAGGGTTCCCGTGGCAGCTAAGGCGTTTACCATGCCTTGGCCGGTTACGTAATCCGGTCCGGCTTGGGTGCCGAAATCGGAAGTAGTGGTTTCTAATACATGGCGCACAGCCGCGGGCGTGGTTAAGCTTTTCACCTGCATGATAAGCGCGGCAACTCCGGCCACATGCGGGGAAGCCATGCTGGTACCGGAATAAGAAGCATACAAATTTCCCGGAGTGGAAGAAAGAATATCATGGCCCGGAGCCATTACATCTACTTTTCCCCAGTTGGAGTAATATGTTTTATAACCGTCTTCATCACTGGCGCCGACAGAAACCACATTGCTGAATATGGCCGGATACTGAATAGTAGAATAAGTGGCACTATTTCCGGAAGAAGCAACTACCAATACATTGTTGGTTTCCGCGTAATCTACTGCTTCTTTTAAAGTGCGGGAATAATAGCTGCCGCCCAAACTCATATTAATAATATTCGCACCATTATCCACGGCATAGCGAATACCTTCAGCAATGGCGCTATCCCATCCCCATCCGCTGGAATCGAGCACTTTTACTGGCATAATAGTGGCGGAAGAAGCGACTCCGCGCACTCCGACGCTGTTATTTTCCGCGGCAATGATGCCGGAAACATGCGTACCATGGCCGTATTCATCATCCGGATCGTTATCTGCGTGCACTTCCGTGTATATGCTTCCAATAAAATCATAACCGTATTTGTCATCAACATATCCGTTTCCATCATCGTCTACGTTGTTGCCCGCGGTTTCACCGGAATTTTCCCAATTATTGGCATCCAAATCTTCATGATTATAATCTACGCCGGTATCAACAACGGCAACTATAATTCCAGAACCGGTTGCTCCATTAGTATCAGTGGCTGATTCCGCTTGTACGGTGGCATAGCCCCATGATTCTTCTTGCGCCATGGCTCTGGATAATCCGTCCATTTCCGCGTATTCTATATTGGGTAATTTACTCCAGGCTTCTAAAAGATTAGGCACATCGGATTGGTTAGCCACTTTCATGGTAATCACATCTCCGTTGGTTTTTTTTATGATAATTTGCGGAGGTACGGTTGGTTGATCATTTTGCACGGTATCTTTCGATTGCCATGCATTTTCCTCTTTTGCGGCGCCATTGGCCCAATTAAAAGAGAGCGCTAGGCCGAAAAGGCAGAGCGACGCGAGCACGATTTTTTTCATCATACTTTTCTTTAAGTTATTTATTTTATCTGGCTTTTATTATACAATAGATAAGAACATTATGCCAGAATTGCCAGAAGTACAAACAATTGTTAATGATTTAAATCAATATATACCTAATAAAAAGGTAGTAAATATTGAAATAAAAAAGAAAAAGCTGATAAAAAGCGATTATGCCGGATTTAGAAAATTGATTATCGGCTCGTCCATAAAAAAAATTGAGCGTCGGGGAAAATTATTAATTTTTTTTCTTAATAAACCCGATGCTTTCCTGCTTATTCATTTGAAAATGACGGGGCAGCTTATTTATGAGAATAAAAAAAAGATTATTGCCGGCGGTCACAGCTTGCCCAAAGTTTTTAGAAAAGATTTGCCAGGGAAATATACTCATGTAATTTTTACCTTTGCCGATAAATCGCAATTATTTTTCAACGACATGCGGCAGTTCGGCTATTTGAAAATAGTTAATAGCGCGAAAAAAGAAGAAATTATTTCCGCTTTTGGCATAGAGCCTCTTTCCTCCGAGTTTAATTTAAAAAAATTCCAAGAAATAATAAAAACCAAAAAAACCAGCGTTAAGGCTATTTTAATGGATCAAAAATTTATTGCTGGCATTGGCAATATTTACGCGGATGAAATCTGCTTCGCGGCTAAAATAAAACCAGATCGTCTAACCTCGTCTTTAAAAAATCAAGAAATAATTTTTTTGCATCAATCAATAAAAAAGGTTTTGCGCGCTGCTATAAAACATCGCGGCACTACTTTTTCCGATTATTTGGACGCCAGCGGAAAAAAAGGCAATTATGTGCGTTTTCTTAAAGTATATCAGCGAGAAAAAATGTCTTGTCCGCGTTGCAAAAAAAGTGTTATTATAAAATCAAATAATAAAATTGCTGGCAGAGGTACGAGATACTGCCCGAAGTGCCAAAAATAATATGATTGTCGTTACCGGTGGCACAGGCCACATAGGAAATGTATTGGTGCGAGAGCTTATAAAAAAAGGGGAAAAAGTCCGCCTGTTGCTTTTACCCGGAGAAAAAACAGAGTCTCTTGAAGGGTTATCATTCGAAAAAGTCGAAGGGGACGTACAAAAAATAGCTACTCTGGAAAAAGCTTTTGCCGGCGCCAAAGCGGTTTTTCATTTAGCCGGCATTATTTCCATTTCCCCCGGTCAAAAGAAATTGATTTATCAGGTAAATGTGGAAGGCACAAAAAATGTTATAAAAGCTTGTTTGAAAACCGGGGTTAAGCGTTTGGTTTATACTAGCTCTATTCATGCTTTTGTCGAACCGCCATCAGATGAAACTATTAATGAAGACCAATTGATTATACCCGAAGGAGTCAGCGGCCATTATGCCAAATCCAAAGCCATGGCCACTTTAGCCGTATTAAAAGCGGTAAAAGAAAAAAAATTAAACGCGGTTATTGTGGCACCTTCCGGAGTGATCGGGCCGTATGATTATAAAATATCCGAGCTCGGGCATTTGATTATCGATTTCGCGCATAAAAAATTAAAAGCTTTTATCAATGGCGCTTATGATTTTGTTGATGTGCGCGATGTGGTGGCCGGGTTAATCGCGGCTATGGAAAAAGGGCGAAAGGGAGAGATATATATTTTATCCGGAGAGCAGATAAAAATTAAAGAAATTTTAAAAATATTAACAAAAGTTACCGGAAAAAAAGCGCCGGTATACGCCATGCCCGCCTGGCTGGCCATTGCCACTGCCCCGTTTTCCATTTTGTATTACCGTATTTTAAAAGCTAAACCCCTGTTTACCGCTTATTCCGTACGCGTGCTCATGAGTAATTCCAAGACCGACCATTCCAAAGCCCGTCAAGAATTAGGGTATAATCCGCGCACGGTAAGAGAGTCGATAAATGATTCTTATATTTGGTTTAAAGAACACGGATATATTTAAAATATGCACAAAGAAAAAATAACCAAACGCATTTTAATTCTCTTCGGCTTATTTCTTGCCGGATGCGCCATAGTATTAATATTCAGACCGGATTATTTATGGAATATTATTATTGTTTACGCGCCCGCTTCGTTGCTTAATTTTTATTGGTTAAGAAAATCCAAATTTAAAATACTATTATTTTCCGTGGTTACTACTTTGCTTTTTGCCATTCCCATAGAACTAATGGCCCGCTTAACCGACTCCTGGGATGTGCAATCCACCCTGCCCAGGCTTTTTGGCATCGCCCCGCTAGAAAACACGCTATACGCGTTTATTAATTTTTTCTGGCCGCTATGCTTTTATGAAGCTTTTGTGGATAGGGATAGAAGCAAGAGAATTTCCAGAAGATGGAAATATTTAGTCACAACCTATATCGCGCTTAGTTTTATTGTGTATCTCTTGTTTTCCGTTAACAGGCAAATGATCTCTTTGGATTATTGGCAGCTAGCTATTTTTATCTTGGTAATTCCGGGGATACTATTATTCAGTCGCAATACAAAACTTATTAAAAAAGCCATACCGGTTACTATTTTTTTCGGAATTATTTTTTTCTGCCACGAAGTAATGTCTCTTTATTTGGGGCACTGGTGGTGGCCCGGAGAATATCTAATGCCTTTTACTCTCTGGGGAAAAACATTCCCGCTGGATGATGTGATTATTTGGTATCTTCTTTCCACTCCCGTGCTTATCGGCGGATATGAATTTTTTATGGATGACTTTCGATAAATATTATTCTGTAAATTGAACATCATCTAATCTGCCCACCAATTGCCATTGGCCATCTGGAGTGTAAAGGTAAGCGTCGACGCGATAAAGGCCGGCTTCAGGCGGCTCATATCCACCGTGAATATAATATGAAGCGCCGGAAGAATTGGCTGAAGTGGGAGTGAACCCATCAGCTTTTGGCGGAAATTCATCAATGGATTTGTTATCGGCATTGCATATTTGAAGGTAACCGGCGTAACCGGGCATGTTTCCTCCATCTGTTTTGCTGAGATCAAAAAAAATGTCGTTTTTCAAAGTTGTTTCCGGAATAGGCGCGCTCCAATCCGTCACTTCATTTTCTTCTTCATCGGCATAATCCGCTAAAGACAAGGAAACTGGATCTATTTCCTCTCCCGCGCTGCGGTAATTGTTTAATTCGGCGAAATAAAGCTTCGTAGTAATTCCGGAAACGGTTGTTAACGGAGTAGTGGAACTAGACGAACAATCAAATAAAACAGCTGTTTCAGTTTTTGAGTTTGCATTGCTTTTGTTTGAAGTAGTGCCGCTGTTTTCTTGCTTGCCATTACAACCGCAAAGTAAAATTACTGCGACTAGCATTGCGCTGAGCATGCTCATTGATTTAGATGCTTTGATCATATTGTTTATTTGTTAATTAATTCTATTTTTTTATGATATTCATCCAACATTTTATGCCATTCATCTGGTTTTATAAAAGAATCAGAAACGGGGTATTGAATTTTTTGCTCTCTCGCCAAATGTTTTTTTAATGCGCTATAAACATTCTCTCCCATCATTTTTGTTTTCTCAAAGTCGTGCGCCAAATCAGCTTGTTCAACAAATGACAATAATTTTAAAATAGTACCATGGTCGCGCCGCACTTGTTCTGTCAATCCGGATTTTTTTTCAAAACCGAGATACTCGCTCAAACGCGGAAATAAAAAATCTTCCTCCAGTTTCATATGCAGCAAAAGATTTTTTTTAAACTGTTGAAAATGTTTAGACGAGTTATTTGTATCATTGATATTGTCAAAAAATAAAGACCAAAGTTTATCAAGGTGATTATGATCAGTTTGCATAAATTTAGAAACAAGATTCATAAATTACTAAGTCTTAATTTTATCTTTCATAATTTTCAAAATTTATTGGCACACCATTTATTTTATATGCAATAAACATTCGCAAGGTTTATTTTTTAAAATTGATTTTTGCTCTTTAATCGTGTTAATAAACACCAGCTGGCTGCTCAAACCCTTAGCCAATTTTTTATTAAGCGGAGAATTGTGCTTGTATCCGCGACGGATAAATTCTTCCACTAATGCCCCATGTCTCTCGTAAAGCGCCTTTGTTTTTCCGACCCAGCGCAATGTTTCCGGATGTCGCGAGTAGCCACCCTTGCCGCCGTGTTTGGTTAAAATATTCCAAAGTCCGTGCAGTTCGCGATGTTCGGCGAGCAGGTGTTTACGGCACAAATGCTTTGGATTAATATCCCATACACGCATAGGTTTTTTTGCAATGTGATTCTTGGCCGTATTTGCTGGACAAAGCTCAAGACTATTCCGAGCAAAATCCAAAAGGCATCAGCATTTATTTCACTCAACTATTTAAAAAAAATGCTATAATACAATTATAGCATAATTAACTAGTTAAAATATAATAATGGTTAATAAAAGAAGGCTGATCATTGCTTTAATATGCGGAGCTTTATTGGGCATTATTTGCATTCTGGGCGTTGGCATAAGATTGGGTTTCGGGGGCAATGAACTCTTTATTTTGGCTACCTGGTATAATCGAGTAATTATGGGGTTGGTAATTGGCTTGGCTGGAGGAATTACTGTAATTAAAGGAAAATTTAATCCTTTAGTGCGCGGACTCCTTTTAGGTTTAATGGTCAGCTTGGCTTTATTTTTAAGTACTGAGTTGCGTGATCCTCTTGGTTTTATGGCTGGCGTAGTTTACGGAGTGATAATTGACCATCTGGCCAGCAAATATTCCCAATAACAAATTTTTTCTTGTTTTTTTAAAACATTCAAAAAATACACACAAGACCAAACATACAATTATTTTAGATAACTATCAAAATAAATAGCATGGCAAGTATACCCACCGGGATTTTTTTGTAAGTAATCCTGATGATAGTCTTCTGCCGGATAAAACTTTTTTAATGGTTCCAATGTCGTCACCACACGATCTTTCCACCGTTGGGATTTATTTACAATTTCAATAAAATTTTCAGCCTCTCTTTTTTCCTCCTCGTCACCGTAAAAAATTGCTGAACGATAAGAAGTACCAGTATCATTACCTTGCTGATTTAAGGTTGTAGGATTATGAATTTGAAAGAAAAAATCCAACAATTTACGGTATGAGGTTTTTCCGCTATCATAGTCTACTTGAACCGCTTCAGCATGACCTTCGTGATTTTCATAGGTTGGATTTTCTACCTGGCCGCCGGTATAGCCGACGACGGTGTCTATTACTCCAGGCTGTTTTTTGATCAGTTCTTCCATGCCCCAAAAACAACCACCGGCTAATACTATTTTTTTAACCATATTTTTTGCTTTCGAACCCGATTTCGTTTTCTGGCGGAGAGGGTGGGATTCGAACCCACGAGACCCTTTTGGAGCCTAGCGCTTTTCGAGAGCGCCCCGTTCAACCACTCTGGCACCTCTCCGTAATTACTTTTACCATAATAATAACAGCAAAGCAATATTTCCCAAAATCAAAAAAAATGGTTATAATTTACGAAGGAGATAATAATTATCATTAAAAAATATTATGGAAGCAAAATTCACAAAATTAAGGAAGTTTAATTTACTCATGTCCTTTTTTCATTTCGCCCAAGGCGTGGCTATGTTGCTTTTAAGCACCGATTTTAAGCTGCCTGTCACCACGGCTTTCGTGGAATTCGTTCCGCAATCCGGAAAATTAGAACCGGTTATGAAAACAGCGTTTGAATTGCCTATTGGGCCTTTAGTGGCCGCGTTTTTATTTATTTGTTCTTTGGCGCATCTAATGATAGCTTTGCCGAAAATTAACGAGTGGTATGTAAAAAATCTGCAGAAGGGGGTTAATTTAGCCAGATGGATAGAATATTCTTTCAGTTCTTCCTTGATGATCGTAATAGTGGCCATGCTCACGGGCATGTATGATGGCGTAAGCTTGATGTTAATGTTCTTTTTAAACGCCACTATGCTTTTATTCGGGTGGATGATGGAAATTCATAATCAAACCACGGAAAAAACCAATTGGACTTCTTATTTCTTCGGTTGCCTGGCCGGAGCCATTCCCTGGGTAGCCATTGCCTTGTATTTATTCTTATCCGGCGGGGATACCGGTAAAGCGCCTACCTTTGTTTACTGGATTTTCTTCTCCATATTTCTATTCTTTAATGTTTTTGCCGTTAACATGATTTTGCAGTATAAAAAAGTGGGAAAATGGAAAAATTATATGTATGGCGAATACGTTTACATAATTTTAAGCTTGGTAGCCAAATCATTATTGGCTTGGCAGGTTTGGGCCGGAACATTAAGGCCGGTTTAAAGAAGCGCTAAAGTTAAAGCGGCTATGGCCGCGGTTTCCGCCCGTAAAACGCGAGGGCCTAAAGTGTAAATTGTCGCTTGGGAGTTTTTAAACATGGCTAGTTCTTCCGGCGTCCACCCGCCTTCGGGGCCGATAAATATGCTGGCTTTTTCGGTAATAGTGTTTTTGGAAAAGGGCTTTCCGGAAAAATCAAAAGCAATAATCGGCTTCGGCGCAGAAGCTAAAGCTTGTTTTAAATCCATTATCTTATTTAATTTGGGAATAATCACGCGGCCGGATTGCTCTGTGGCTTCTTTTAATATTTTTTCGCAGCGCTCTATTTTAATACTTTTTTTCTCACTGCGTTGCGCCAATACCGGTGTGAACGAGTCCGCTCCGATTTCCGTACCTTTTTGTAAAATCAATTCAAAATTATCGCGCTTGACTAAAGATTGGTACAAATGAATTTTATTTTTTGCTTCGCTAATATTTTTAAATTCCTTCATGATTTGAAAAGTTATTTGTTTTTTGTTAATAGTTTCTATTTGCGCTTGAAATTCTTTTTGTTTATTATCGAATAAAATAATATTTTCCCCAGCATGAAAACGCAACACATCTTTTAACTGATGAATGATCTCTTCATTTTCACAAGTAAAAGTTTTTCCGGAAATAGTTTGGTTGATATAGAATCGATGCATTGGTAAAGCATAGCAATTTTTAGATTTTTTTCAACATTACTCTTTGACAAAAGAGCAAAAATTTGCTAAAATATAGATAATATATGGTGGAATTAGTTGTTTTGAAAAAACGCCTCGGCCCTGTTTTGGGCAGGCATCCATGGGTTTTCTCCGGCGCCTTGCAAAAAATCCCGGAAGGATTGCAAAACGGAGAGCCAATTCGGCTGGTTTCGGAAAACGGCCGTTTTTTAGCTTTGGGGTACTTCAATTCCTATTCCCAAATGGCCGTGCGCTTATGGGGCTTTGAGGAAAACGAAGAAGTGGATCAAAATTTTTTCACCAAGCGCGTAAAAAAAGCCTGGGCTATCAGGGAAAAATATTTAGATCAGAAAAAAAATAACGCCTTTCGCGTAATAAATAGCGAGAACGATTTTTTGCCCGGCTTGGTGGCGGATAAATACGCCAATTATTTATCCATACAATTTCATAATCCCGGCATTAGGCGCTGGCAGCCGGAAATAATAAAAGCTTTGCAAGAGACGTTCCAACCAAAAGGGATATTAATACGCGAAGAAAATAAAGTATCAGCCATAATAGGCGAGATTCCTGAGAAAGTGGAGATTTCAGAGAACGGCTATAAATTTCTAGTGAATTTAAAAGAAGGCCAGAAGACCGGATTTTTTTTAGACCAGCGCGACAAACGCGAAGCCATAAAAAAATATGTTTTTGGTAAAAAAGTGCTTAATTGTTTTTCGTACACCGGCGGTTTTTCCGTTTATGCCTTGGCGGCGGGGGCTTCCCAGGTTATAAATGTGGATTCTTCTAAAGAAGCTATGGCTTTGGCTGAAGAAAATATTAAAATAAACAATCTGCCATTGGAAAAAAGTGAATTTATTTGCGAAGATGTGAAAAAATATTTTTCGCAAGATATAAAAAATAAATTTGATGTGATTATTCTTGATCCCCCGGCATTTATCAAAGACAGAAGAAAAATACGAGAAGGAATAGTGGGCTATAAAAAAATAAACGAATTGGCCATGGCGGCCTTGCCGGAAAACGGCATTTTAATAACCTGCTCCTGCTCCCAGCACTTGCCCATGAGAGATTTTCGCTTTTTATTATCCGAAGCCGCGGGCAAAGCGGGGCGCAACGCGCAGATTTTGGAAAGCTATACGCATGGCATAGACCATCCGCAGATAACTTCTTTTTCCGAAGCCGAGTATTTAAAATGTTTAATAATTTTAATAAGCTAACATGAATGTTTTTTTATTTGTTCTTTATTTAGCCGGAATCGCTGTAATTTTTTATTTGCTGGCGAAAATTTGCACGCATTATTTCGTGGAAAGCCTGGAGCTTTTCGCCAGAAAATTGAAAATGTCCGAAGATATTGCCGGAGCCACGCTCATGGCTCTGGGCGGCAGCGCTCCGGAGTTTTTAATAGTGATTATCAGTTTGTTGTATCCCGGAAACCACGCTAATATCGGTGCCGGCGCTATCGTGGGCTCAGCCATATTCAATATATTAATGGTTATCGGAGCAGCCGCCGTACTGCATACGGCCAAGCTATCTTGGAAACCGGTGGTGCGGGATGTTACTTTTTATTTGATCGCCATTTTATCTTTATTTTTAATATTCCAAGATGGCGCCGTGCATTGGCACGAAGCCTTAACGCTGGTTTCTATATACTGCATTTATTTGTTCGCTTTGCGCACTTGGCAAAAGTTCTTGCCGAAAAAAGACAAGAAAATAATGCTGGATGATTTTTCCGAAGACGTGGAAGCGCACGAGAAAAAAAGATTTTTCTTTGTGGAAAAATTATTGGGAAAAATTTTTATCGATCTTGATAAAAAACCAAAATATTATTTATTCGTTTTCTTTGAATGTTTATTCTTTATCGCGCTGTTAAGCTGGGGGTTGGTAACCATTGCCATGAAAATAAGCAACATGCTGAATATTCCCGAAGCGTTTATCGCCTTAACCATCGTGGCCATCGGCACTTCCATACCCGATCTCATGGCCGCCAGCTTCATGGCCAAACGGGGCCGCGGCGGCATGGCCATTGCCGATGCCCTGGGCAGCAATATATTCGATATCCTTTTCGGGTTCGGCTTTCCTTGGCTGGTTTACACCTTATTAACGCAAAGAGATTTGCTGGTAAGCACGGAAAATTTGCACGGTTCGGTTTTATTGCTTTCCGCCACGGTAATCATGATTTTTTTACTGCTTTTATTGCGCCATTTCAAGATCGGCCGGTCCGTGGGCGTGCTATTGATTAGTTGCTATGGTTTATATATTATTTATACTATACTGCAAGTATTAAAAATCGCTTAAATATTAACTATATGACAGATGTCGTAGCCTATTACGAATATTGGGACAATATAAGAAAAGGCATTAATGCTTTATACGCAGCGCATAAAATAGACGAAAAAAAGTTTGCACTTTGCCGAAAATTTATAGAAGATAACAGAATATTGTTTAATAGCAATATTGATGAATTTTTACAAAAAGTTGAAACAGAACTGGCCCCGCAACTGGGCTATACTACAGATGAATTAGCCACAATAGGAGTGGACAACGAGCATGGTTTGGAAGTGGTGGAAGCAGAACGCATAACGGAAGAAGCTAAAATTTTACCTTTTGATCCCGGCAGAAGAAGAAAATAATTTAATAATTATTAATATAAATATATGCCAACAGTTCAAGATTTATTAGACGGTTTAAGCAATGTCCCTTTTATCGAAAGAGGATTTGAAGGCGATAATAAAGGAAAACGAGCAAAATTTGTTATGGGAATTAGCGAAGCAAAAAATAAGCTAGAAGCAAATATTGCAGCGGTTGATCCTTTATTATTAAATAAAGAAGTTCCGCCAGAAGCTTTAAATGAAGTCAAACATGCTTTTTTAGGGAGCATGACTCTCTTTGAAAAAGGCGAACACTTAGAGCGCCAGGCTGAAATATTATCTAACAGAATCAGAAAATCTTTGGGATTGCCATCATTTGATGTTGAAAACGAGGAAACTCCTACCGAGGAAATTGAAATATTTGAACCTCATTTAGTAGATCAATCTAGCAAAGATGCAAACTCGGCTGATGAGAGAAAAAATCCAGATATTGACCCAAATAATGATCCGGAAAAAAGAAGAAAAGGAATTCATTTAGTAAGATAATATAAATGATTGCCTATATAAAAGGAAAAATAAAATTTAAAGGAAGCTACTTAATAGTAGAGACGCACGGCGTGGGATACAAAGTGGCCGTGGTTTTGGATATACTGAATAATAAGAAAGTGGGAGACGAAGTAGAATTTTTCGTGCATCAGCACTTACGGGATGACGCCGATGATTTGTACGGTTTTGTTACCATGGAAGAGTTGAATTTTTTTGAAGATTTGATTTCCGTTTCCGGGGTCGGACCGAAATCGGCCATGAATATTATCGCCCGGTTTAAGATAGACGAAATAAAAAAGTCTATCGTGAATGAAGATGCTACCTTGCTTACCAAAGTTTCTGGCATTGGCAAAAAAACCGCGGCGCGCTTGATACTGGAACTGAAAAATAAATTGGATTTCGTGGATGTACCGGGAAAGAAAGCCTCTTCTCATTCCAAAACAGAAGACGAAGCCATCGACGCTTTAATTTCCTTGGGTTATTCCCGCTCCCAAGCCTGGCAGGCTTTGCAGAAAATAGATAAAAATCTTTCTTTAGAGGACAAAGTGAGGCAAGCTTTAAAACATGTATAAAATCTTTGAAATAAACAATCAAGAAAAATGGGACAAATGGATCCAAAAGAATAATGGATCCTTTTTGCAGTCTTGGCTTTGGGGCCAATTTCAAAAAATATACGGCCGGAAAATTTTTTATATGGGTTTGGAAGAAGATGGCCAGATGATCGCTGGAGCTTTGCTTATAAAATACCCTTTGCCCATGGGAAAACATTATTTTTTTACTCCGGCCGGACCCGTGGTTTATCATCATGAATTGGAAAAAGCCATGCGCGAGTTGGCGAAAAAAGAAGGCGTGCTTTTTTGGCGTTTGGAAAACGGCAAAAGTAAATTAGCCAAAAAAGTGAAAGACATTCACCCCGCGTGCACTTTAATTTTGTCCCTAAAAGGAAAAAGTGAAGAGGATTTACTGAAAGAGATGAAGCCAAAAACAAGATATAATATAAAATTGGCGCAAAAAAAAGGAGTAGTTATTAAAATCACCGACAATATAGAAAAATTTTATGAGTTAGCCAGAAAAACCGCCAGCCGGCAGAAGATCGGCCTCCACCCCAAAGGTTATTACGCGGCTATGCTGGCTTCTTTGGAAGATAAAGGTTTTTTAAAATTATATACCGCCGAATATCAAGGAAAGATTATTGCGGCTAACTTGGTGGTTTTTTATAACGATACCGTAGTGTATCTTCATGGCGGTACCGGAGATGAATATCGCGAAGTAATGGCCCCGCATCTTTTGCAGTGGCAAGCCATTTGCGACGCCCTGAAAAAAGGGTACGCTAATTATGATTTTTTTGGCATCACGGAAAGTGAAGACCCAAACCATCCTTGGGCCGGCATTACCAGATTTAAAAAAGGGTTTGGCGGCAGCATTAAGAAGTTTACAGGTACCTACGAGATTCCCATAGACAAAACATGGTATAATATATATAGGATGGTAAAAAAAATAAGGCCATGAAAATATTCGTTGCCGCGGCCGGAAAAGGCACGCGCATGAAAGAATTGACTTTGAACAAACCCAAGCACCTGATTGAAATAAAAGGCCGGTCTTTTTTGCATTATTTATTAGAGAATATAAAAAAAGCGGGGTATAAAGAAATATACGTTATCGGCGGATATAAAATCGATGAAATGAAAGAATTTATTTCCGATTATGACCATAAAATTGTTTTAATTAATCAACATGAAATTATCAAGGATGGAAGCTATGGCACTATTCCTCCGGTAAAAAGCATTAAGCATCTTGTTAAGGAAGAAAATTTTATTTTTGTGGCCGGCGATAATTTATATTCTGAAAAAGACTTAAGAAATTTTAATACTCTGGAAGATAATTATTGTTATGTGGGCGGTTTTATCCATGAACATCCGGAACATTATGGAGTATTAAAAACCGACGGAGATTTTTTAGATTCTATACACGAAAAGCCTAAAGAGAAAATCGGCAACTTAATCAATACCGGATTATATAAATTTACCAAAGATATTTTTCCGGCTATTGACCAAGTAAAGATTTCTCAGCGCGGTGAATATGAGTTAACGGACGCGATAAATAATTTAGCCAAAGAGAAAAAAGTTAAAGTAGCTAATCTGGAAGATTATTGGTATGATTTTGGCAAGCCGGAAGACATAAAGATTATTGAAAATTTTTTAAATAAATGAAGAATATAGTCACCATCGGCGGCGGCAACGGGCAATCCATGTTATTGCGCGAATTAAAAAAATATAATTGGCATATTACCTCCGTGGTTTCCATGGTAGATAACGGCGGATCCACGGGCCGATTGCGCGAAGAATTCGGCGTGCTTCCCTCGGGGGACATTCGCCGCTGTTTGTCCGCGCTGGCCACCAAGAATAAGCCGTTGCAGGAATTAATGGCGTATCGCTTTCCTCAAGGTGATTTAAAAGGGCATAATTTGGGAAATTTATTAATGCTGATATTGGAAAAAGAGCTGGGCGGTTACGAAAAAATGATCGAGCACTTAAGCAAGGAGTTAAAAATAAAAGGGCGGGCTTTACCTGTCACTCTGCAGCCGACAAATTTGATAGCCGAACTTAATAACGGAAAAAAAATATTCGGTGAAACCAATATTGATGTTCCCAAGCATAATACTGATTCTAAAATAAAAAAAGTTTATTTGGAAAAAAAAGTTAAAGCTAATCCGAAAGTTCTCTCCGCCATCAAACAAGCCGATTATATCGTTTATACCATTGGCGATTTATATACCAGCATTATTCCTAATTTATTGGTTGCTGGGGTTAAAGAAGCTATTGAAAAATCTAAAGCCCAAAAAATTTATACTTGCAATCGCACTACGAAAAAAGGAGAAACTCATGGTTTTACCGTGGCCGATTATGTTTTTGTGCTAAAGCAATATTTGGGAAAGAATTCTTTGGATTATATAATAGTAGATAAAAATATCGCCAAGCCTCCAAAAGGTTATGAACTAGTAAAATGCATCGAGCCAGTAGAGGCCGAGGTTATTAAAGCGGATATATCTTCTGAGGAAGATCGGGCGCATATTAATGCAAAAAAATTAGCCAAAGCAATCTGGAATTTATGCCAAAAACCATAATAATAGATTTCGACCATACTCTATTTAACGCCCAACTTTTTAAAAAAGCTATTGCCAAAGCTTTAGGCATGTCTTTAGCTGATTGGGAAAAAGATTATCAGAAAAACAAGAAAAAGTTCACGCATTATAATTATAAACAGCAAATTAAAAATCTGCCTTTAGCCAATCAAAAGAAGTTTTTAAATATTCTAAAGAATTCCAATAAATATTTATATAAAGACGCGATTATTTTTTTGCGTTCTATTAAAAATAATAAAATCATCCTCTTATCTAAGGGGGAGCCATCTTTGCAGGAACAGAAGATTATTAATTCTGGGGTGAAAAAATATCTGCAAATAAAAACAACTGATCGTCCGAAAGTTGAATTTATTAAGAAAATAAAAAATAAAGAAAATATTATTTTTATTAATGATAGAGGAAAAGAAATAGACGAGATAAAAAAAGTATACCCGAATGTTTACGTCATCTGGGTGCGCCGAACTAATGGCCAATATAAAAACGAGCCGTGTAAAAAATACGATAAAAAAGTAAATAATTTAAAAATTAAATTATAAAAACTATGGAATTAATATTCAGCGGTGGTAAACCATGTTTTCCTTTTGGGAAACATAATTTGTATTTTATCAGCGAACAAACAGATAAGGCCAATGGTATTGAACTTGGAGTAGCAAAAGAAATTGCTGGTTTAATAAAAGAAAAATATGGTGATTTATCTGCAGCGACTGTTGGAACCGGTAAAGAAGGAATAAAAAGTACACACGATGCAAGAAGATATTGTGTTCGAAATAATGGAGGAGTGTATTACCTGGAAATTAAGTAAATTTTAATGAAAATTTATTCAGTAACGGAATTTAACAAAGAAGTTAATACTCTGCTTTCGGATATAACGGTTGCGTGCAAGGAGAAGTGGCTAATTTTAAAATCAGCCAGAATCGTTTTGTTTGGTTTGAGCTGAAAGACAACAAAAGTTACTTCTCTTGTTTTTTAATGGTTTTTAATTTGCGCGTGCAGTTAGAGGATGGCATGTCCGTGCAGCTGATCGGCTGCCCGGGATTGTTTACCAAATCCGGACGGTTTCATTTCGCGGTAAAAGAAATAAAATTAGTGGGAGAGGGAACTTTAAAGAAAGAATTTGAGTTGCTCAAAAAAAAGTTAGAGCAAGAAGGCTTGTTTGCCACGGAAAGAAAAAGAATTATCCCGCGGTTTCCGCAAAAAATTGGCTTGATAACTTCGCAAGACGCGGCTGCATATACAGATGTAATGCGCATATTGAAAAATCGCTGGGCTGGCTTATCTATTTATTTTTATCCGGTTTCCGTGCAAGGGCAGTCGGCTGTTAATGATATTGTTGGCGCGTTTCACTATTTTAATGCTCATGATTATAAATTTGACGCAGTAATTCTCACCAGGGGCGGGGGTTCCATGGAAGATCTTTGGGCTTTTAATACCGAAGAAATATGCCGCGCGGTTTTCGGAAGCCGCTACCCTGTGGTTTCCGCCATAGGCCACGAGCGAGATGTAACTTTGGTAGATTACGTGGCTGATGTGCGCGCGGCCACGCCTTCTAATGCCGCGGAAATGGTAGTGCCGCACAAAGATGATGTGATTTTTCAAATCAACACACTGGTAGAAAGCCAGAGCAGAAATATGGAAGCGTATTTTGAAGAAAAAAATTTAATTCTTGATAATTTCAGTAATTCTTTAGATAATTTGGTTGCTTCTTTGCAAGAAAAAATAGAACATAATATCAGCTTGCTGAAATCGTATAATCCGCGCCAAGTTTTATCCCGTGGATACAGCATCACTAAACATCAGGGTAAGATTATTAAAGATGGAAAAAAGCTAAAGAAAAATGATATAATAGAAACGCAGTTTTTTAATGGTAAAAGATTATCTAAAGTAAATTAAGTCCTCTCCCCTTTACCCCAAACCCCTTTTCCCCTCCCCGTTTCCGGGGATGGGCAAAGGGGAAAAAGGGAAAGAGTAAATAATAAATTTATGGCAAAAAAAGAATTTAATTTCACGCAAAAATTTAATGAATTGGAAAAAATAACACAGGAATTGGAAAACGGAGATTTGGATTTGGAAGTCAGCTTAAAGCAATTTGAAAAAGGATTGAAGATTGCTTCAGAATTAAAGAGACATTTAAATGAAGCGGAAAATAAAATTAAAACATTAAAGAAGAATAAATAATATGAAGTTTGTATTAAAATTTATTCTGGGGTTAGTTGTTATCGTCGCCATGATATTATTAATGGTTTATTTATTCGCTCCCAGCCGATATAATATTTTAGTTATCGGGTCGGATCAGCGCGCGGAAGGCTTGAAAGAAGGAGACGCAACAGTCACGCGAGGAAGATCCGATGTACTTATGGTGGTTTCCGTTCCAAAGAGTTATAAGGAAAAAATTTCCATAGTAATGATTCCGCGTGACTCTAAAATCGATGATGATGATTACGGCGTGCAAAAAATAACGCATTATTACGCCATGGAAGAGCGTTATGAAAGCGATACTTTGGGCAATCTGCCGTTAACGCAGAAAAAAGTGGAAACATTGCTAAACAAAAGAATGAACGCCACTTTTGAAGTAACCTTTTCCGGGTTTGCCGATATTATAACCTTGCTCGATGGCGTTGACACGGCCAGCGGCCATTTAAACGCCGATGACGCTGTAGAGCTGGTGCGCAATCGCTATAGCCAGAAGAACGGTGATTTCGGCCGCGCCGCGGAACAGCGAGAAATTATTAAAGGAGCTATGATAAAAATAAAACAGATGTCCTATGCGAAAAAAGTTTATGAATATATTAATACCGCGCCTGATGCCAGGCTAAAATGGGATCGTGCCGCCACTTATGCTTTTGGCTTGGCTTTTTTAATGGGGCATATCGGGCATTTGGACATTGGCGAGATTGAAGAAGTGGAGCTGCCCGGCCAAGGTATGCGCTATAATGGCTTGTATTATTGGGAGCTGGATCAAGAAAAAGTAGAAGAAATCGTTAAAGAGTATTTATAATCATGTTTAAAGCTTCGGCTTTTAAATTGAAAATGTTTGCTCTCTGCCCGCAGCAGTATAAGTTTTATTATATCGATGATCTGGCCAAAGAATTTAAAAAGCCCAAGCCCTACCTTACCATGGGCGCACACGTGCACAACGCATTGCACGATTTTTACGAGAAGTTTCCGCCGAAACAGCGCACTTGGGAAAATTTAGAGAAACTATTGCGCAAGCGCTGGCTGGAAAATCGCGATGGCTTTGCCGGAAAAGAAGAAGAAAAAAAATTCGGCATGAAGGCTCTGCAAATGCTTAAGTTCTATTTTCATAAAAATGACGTATTAAAAACACCGGTGATGCTGGAAGATTATTATGATACCGAAGTGGATGAAAACTTAAAAGTTTTAGGGCGCATAGACAGGGTAGATGAAGAAGAAACGGGACTGCATGTGATAGATTATAAGACAGGAAAGGTAGACGAAGAAGATATATCTGATTTACAGCTTATTCTTTACTCCTTGATCATGGCGCGCAACACTAAAAAGCCGGTGGTAAAAGCTTCTTACTTATATTTGCAAAATAATCAATGGCATACTATAAATATAACTGAAGAGAAATTTAATGAAGCAGTGGAAACCATAAAAAAGCAAGTGGAGAAAATTAGAGCGGAAAAAGAATTCGCACCAAGAATAAATAAGCTCTGCAAACATTGCGATTTTATGGAGATTTGTCCAAAACGAGAAGAAATAAGTAAAATACATGAATAACAAAATAGTCTACGATATCGAAACGCAAAAAACCTTCGGCGAGGTGGGCGGACTCAACAGCAATCATCATAAATTGGGTGTTTCTTTTGTTGGGGTTTATTCTTATTCGCAGAATAAGTATTTTGGTTTTTTAGAAAAAGACATACCAGTCTTAGAAAAAATATTAATAAACGAAAAGCCGCAGATAATCGGTTTTAACAGCAAGGGTTTTGATAATAAAGTTATTAAGCCGTATCTAAAAAAGCTGGATATAGATGAATTGCCGCAGATGGATATATTGGAAGAAATAGCCAGGGTGCTTGGTTTTCGTATAAAGCTGGAAAGCGCGGCTCAAGCCACTTTGGGCGAAGGTAAAAGCGGCACCGGGCTGGATGCCATTCGCTATTATAAAGAAAAGGATTTTGATTCCTTGGCTAAGTATTGCTTGGATGATGTGCGCATTACCAAAGATTTATTTGAATACGGCCGTGCGCATGGCCGGCTTTACTATTTTGCCGGCGGACAAAAAATGCCCATTCCCATTTCTTGGGGAGACGCGCCAACCGTAGAGGAAAAAATAATAAAAGCGCATAATGAACATAAACGCGTAAAAATAAAATATTTCATGCTCGATGAAAAGCAAAAAAAAAGCGTGCTTGATACCAATATAGACATTTTAAAAATTAAAGGCCAAATTCTCACCGCCTTCTGCCACCTTAGCTGCAAACAAAAAGATTTTATCATTAATCAAATACTGGAAGCGGAATTAACGGGCGAGGTTTACGCCCATCAAGCTTCTCTGGTATAATAAAATTATGCAAGCTCAAGAATATCGTTTAACCGTTCCCAACGAAGAAGTATATAATCAAATATATAAAGATTACGTTGGCTCTTTAAAGCAAGCTAAAATAATGATTAGCGATTATTATGATACGAAAGATTTAACTATGCTTAAAGAAGGGGTTGTTCTACGCCAAAGGGTAGATGACGGCCGCACCATCGTGCAGATGAAAAAGCAACTGAAATTAACAGAAGATAATTTATTTATTTCCGAATCTAAAGAAGAAGTGCAAAGCAATTTAGAAGGATCTAAAATGTATCATTTTGTGTTAAACCAGTTTAAGCAAGCTAAATTGGAAAATGTTTTAACTCTGCGCACGTTGCGCCAAATGTATTTTGCTCAGGATTTTGATTTTATTTTAGATAAAACTTTTTACGAAGATAAAATCCATAACAAAAAAGGGCAATTATTTGAAATAGAAATGGAGATCTTAAACTTAAATACCGGAGATAAAGCGTTTATCGAAAGAATGGAGAAGAAATACCATTTGGAGAAAAGCCATTACACGAAGATGGAAAGAATTTTATTGAAATAAAAAGGATTTTTCTTATATTTTTTTCTTGTTTTTCTTCGAGCATTTATTCCATGGGTTTGCCAATAAGCTTTTTTAATACTGGGGCCGAATATTTCAACCAATACTTTTTCCGGCATTTGTTTGAATTGGCCGATGGTTTTTATTTCAAATTTTCGTAATACCAAAGCAGTGCGCTGGCCAATGCCAGGCAGAAGTTCGATGGGGACTGTGCTTTGCTTTGAGTAAGACATATAAATTAATTTTCAATTTGTAATTATCAATTTTCAATGATTAGAACTTCCTTATTATTCCGGCGACTTTGCCTTGGATAACGACATTCTTAACTAATAACGGTTTATAATTTCTATTTCTCGGCTGTAAGCGAATGTATTTTTTTTCTCTGTGAAACTCTTTTAAAGTGGCTGTGCCATCTTCCAATAAAGCGACAACGATATCGCCGTTATTGGCGTAGTCGCGTTTTTCCACGACAACATAATCGCCATCGGCTATCAGGCTTTCTACCATGGAATCTCCTTTTACTTTTAGAATATAAGAATTGGGATTGCTAATTAACTCTTTGGGCACGGCGATGCTTTCGCTTTTATCTTCTATGGCTTCTATAGGAGCGCCGGCGGTAATCAAACCGGCTATGGGCAGTTCTATCATGCTTCCGGTTTCCTGTAACGGTCGCTCCATATTTATTTGTAGATCACGCGGTTTATTTTCCGCGCGTTTTATCAAACCCATTTTTTGCAGCTCGGACATATGTTGATGCACCGTGGCTACGGAAGATACTTTAATTTTTTTAGCTATCTCCATAAGAGTAGGGTAGTACTGATGCTCTTGAAAATAAGCTTCTAAATAATCGAGTATTTTTTTCTTTTTTGGTGTGAGATTGTTCATAGTGTAATCAGCTTAACCGAAAGAAAACCGAAAGTCAAGACTGGCTTGTGGATAAGCTGTTTATGCCCTATAATATGGGTATGAAATTAAATATTTTTTCTATCGGGCAGAATAAAAATCAAGCGATAAAAAGCTTGGAACAAGAGTATTTAAAACGCTTAAGCCGTTTTGTTAAAATTAATGCCCAAGAATTTAAAACAGAAGATAAGCTTGTGAGTTTTTTAAAGAATAATAAATACTATCTTATTGGTCTGGAAGAAAACGGCAAAGTAATGGATAGTAAATCGTTTAGCGCGTGGCTGAATAAAACCATGCAACATGAAAAAGAAATTGCCTTCGTAATAGCAGATGAATCTGGATTTTCTGCAGATCTAAAAAATACTTTTAATTTTCGCCTCTCGCTTTCCCCATTAACTTTCCCGCACGAAATCGCGCGGTTGCTTTTATGCGAACAAGTTTACCGGGCTTTTACCATCATAAATCATCATCCTTATCATAAATAGTTAAAAAGTATTGTTGTTTCTTTAACATACTAAAATATGGTATAATAATTCTTGCTTATGAAGAATTATTTACTTTTATTATTCCTCCTTCTCGCCTTTCCCTTAGCCACCTTTTCCCAAGAAGAATACAGCTTGTCTTTGTTTGAGGAGTTTACCGGTGAAGGGGCAAGCGACTGGGCTGGTGCGCGAGTTTCTTCTGTTGGTGATGTGAATAATGATGGCTATGATGATATTTTAGTAGGAGCGTGGGGTGACGGTTCAGGGGCCGGAGCGGCTTATCTTATTTACGGTCAAAGCACGTCATATACCGGCACTATTAGCCTGTCTGACGCGGATGCCAAGTTTACCGGTGAAGCGGCTGGCGATTATGCCAGCACTTCCATTTCTTCAGCCGGAGATATAAATGGTGATAGCTACGATGATTTTTTAATAGGCGCGATTTATAATTCTGACGGCGGCTTATATACCGGCGCGGCTTATCTTATCTACGGCCAAGCAACGCCATATGCCGGTACTATCAGTTTAGCAGACGCGGATGCCAAGTTTACCGGTGAAGCTGCTGATGATGGTGCTGGCATTTCCGTTGCTTCCGCCGGAGACGTAAACAACGATAGCTATGATGATTTTTTAATAGGGGCGAATTGTAATTCTGACGCAGGCTTATATGCCGGCGCGGCTTATCTTATCTACGGCCAAGCAACGCCATATGCCGGTACTATCAGTTTAGCAGACGCAGATGTCGAGTTTACCGGAGAGGCATCTCGTGACGGTGCTGGCAGTTCCGTTTCTTCCGCTGGAGACGTAAACAGCGACAGTTACGATGATATTTTAGTGGGTGCATATTTTAGTGATGACGCAGGCTTATATGCCGGCGCCGCTTACCTTATCTACGGCCAAGCAACGCCATATGCCGGTACTATCAGTTTAGCAGACGCGGATGCCAAGTTTACCGGTGAAGCGGCTTTCGATTGGGCTTATAATGCCTCTTCTGCCGGAGATGTTAATAGCGACGGCTATGATGATATTTTAGTAGGAGCACCTGATAACGATGATGCCGGCTATGAAGCCGGTGCCGCCTACTTAGGCTATCTCTATATAGACGCAGACCACGACGGCCTACTTGGTTCTTCTATTCTCTCTTCCGGCACAGACACCAATGACAATGATCATGATAATGATGACATAGAAACAGACATAGACTGTAATGATGATGATATTAATGTGGGAAGTGAGATAACCTATTATCAAGATAATGACTTAGACGGTTTAGGTAATAGTTTAGTAGATTTAGACAGTTGTACTGTTCTTTCAGGGTATGTCACTAATAATACTGATCTTAACGATAATGATCATGATAATGACGGGGTAAACACAGCAAATGATTGTAATGACGATGATAATACTATTTCAGAAGAAGAAACATATTATAAAGATGGTGATAACGATGGCAAAGGCAATCCTGATAAAACCATAGATGTTTGTTCCTATACAGCTCCAGCAGGATACGTAGCCAATGACTATGAAAAGTATAATGAAGGCGCGGTATACGCAAGAGGAACAAAGAAAGGAGCAGGTGTCGTTAGCCTTTATGACATTAACAATGTTAAGTTAAATCATTGGAAAGCTTTTTTAGAAGGAGGAGTAATAGCAAGATTAGTTGCCATAAAGAATACTACTTATGTTTTAGCCATAAAAAGAAGATCCGGTTCTACTATGCATATGTATAATACCAATGGAGATATTCTAAAGAAGGAAAGGCTATCACCGAGATTACATTGGAGAAAACCCGCCATAGGCAATTTAGACAACCAAACAAACACCGAAGAAATAGTAATATCGGCCCAAAGAGGAGAAACAGTTTATTTTAGAGTATATAGCTTTAATCCTACCAAAAATACCTTTACCTTAGAAAAACAAACCAGTTACCAATACCTAAACAAAGACTACCGAGTAGAAATACAAGATAAGCATGTAGTAGTGCTTCTTAACCATATTGGCAAGAAAGTGTTTTCCTGGATGCCGTTTGAGGAGTAAAAAATTATGAATATCAAAACAACAACATTATTTTTTTCAATCTTTTTTTGTTTACTTATTGTTTTCCCCTTAGCCACCTTTTCCCAAGAAGAATACAGCTTGTCTTTGTTTGAAGAGTTTACCGGTGAAGCGGCTGGTGACAATGCAGGCTATGATCTCGCTTTTGGAGATATCAACGACGATGGCTATGAAGATATATTAATATGTTCAGTTGTAACATCGAATTCAGGAGCAGTTTATCTTATTTACGGTCAAGCCGATAAATTAGAGAGCGCGTCATTATCAACAGCGATAAAATTTACTGCTGAAAATGAATGGGATATAATATCTGATGTTTCTTCGGGGGATGTTAACGGTGATGGTTACGATGATATTTTAACCGTATCTAATTATAACGATGAAAATGGCGCCGTCTACCTCATCTATGGTCGAGCTGATAAATTTACCAGCGCTTCATTATCTACAGCGATAAAATTCACTGGTGAAGAAGCATGGGATGAGCCTATGACAGTTTCTGCTGATGGGGACTATAATAGTGATGGTTATCGCGATATTTTAGTCACTTCTTTTTCTAATAGTGATGGCGGTGCGGCTGCCGGCGCCGCTTACTTAATTTACGGCCAAGCCGAAGATTTAACGGGCGGTTCTTTGTCTACGGCTGTGGAATTTACCGGCGAAGCTGCTAACGATGCGGCTGGTTTTGCGTCTTCGGCCGGTGATGTTAATGGGGATTCATATGATGATTTTTTAGTTGGCGCATATAATAATAATGATGGCGGTGCGGCTGCCGGTGCCGCTTACTTAATTTACGGCCAAGCCGAAGATTTAACGGGCGGTTCTTTGTCTACGGCTGTGGAATTTACTGGAGAAGCGGCTGGAGATTTAGCTGGGTATTATGTATCTCCTGCCGGTGATGTTAATGGGGATTCATATGATGATTTTTTAGTGGGTGCGCCAAGAAATGATAGCGATGGAAATAATGCAGGGACTGCTTATCTTATATATGGTCGATCTGCTCAACTTACTAGCGTTTCTTTATCAACGGCTGTAAAATTTACCGGTGAAGTAGCTGACGATACTGCTTTCGCAGTATGTCCTGCGCGAGATATTAATAACGACGGCTACGATGATTTTTTTGTAGGTACTTGGAAAAATGACGATGGTGGTATAAATGCCGGGGCAATGTATTTAATTTACGGTAAGTCTGCAAATTATTCCAATACATCATTATCTACGGTTGTGCAATTCAAAGGCGTCGTTGCTGACGATAGAGCCGGTACAGCTGCGGTTGCTGGCGACGTAAATAATGATGGGTATAATGAGGTTATAATAAATGCCGGAAATAGCGCTTCAGGCGCTGGCTCCGCCTACCTTGGCTACCTCTATATCGACAATGACGGCGACGGCATGGCCGGTGATGCCGGTCTTTTCGCTGGTGCTGATCCAAACGACAACGACTTTGATAACGACGGCAGTGAAACCGGCACTGATTGCAATGACGATGATGCCACAGTGCAAACCAATCAAACCTATTATTACGATAATGATAATGACGGTAAAGGTAATCCTCTTAATACCACTTCTGTTTGTTCTGCTACCGCACCTTCAGGTTATGTTACGGATAACACCGACATTAACGATGATATAACCACTTCCACCATATCAAACCAATCATGGAATGAAGATAATACCACTACAATCAATTTAAGTACTTATTTTACTCAGAGAGAAAGTCTAAGCTTCACCTATACCGTAGTGTCGACAGACACTCCGGACAACATTACTATTAGTATAGATGGCAGCACAGCCACTTTAACCCCCGAAGCTAACTGGTACGGCACGGACACTGTTACTTTCAAAGCTACTGATTCAAACGGT
>JBAZVM010000002.1:0-153818 GCA_041660885.1 Patescibacteria group bacterium
ATTGTTTTTTAACCAACTCCTATTGAACTTGCCTCGAGTTGCCTCGGGTAATGCTTGCCAGGCTTGGAAAGCTTGTTCCAGCTTGGTTAACGCTATTTGTTCGGATTTTATTTTTTTTTCTAGCATTTCAAACGCGGCTTGCAATTCGGATGAAGCTTTGGCGACTAAAGCTTCTATACGACCATGAGTATACGCCCAATTATATACATCATAATAATCATTGTTTTTTAACCAACTACTATTGAACTTGCCTCGAGTTGCCTCGGGTAATGCTTGCCAGGCTTGGAAAGCTTGTTCCAGCTTGGTTAACGCTATTTGTTCAGAGGTTATTTCCCTCGTTTGCCTTTCAAATACGGCTTGCAGCTCGGGCGAGGCTAAAGCAACTAGAGCACTAAAACCGCCATGCTTTGTTGCCCAATTTTGTAAATTATAATTGTTTGCTTTTAACCATTCGGGATTGAATTTACCCCTGATTTCTTCGGGTAATTGACTCCATGCTTGGAAAGCTTGTTCCAGCTTGGTTAACGCTATTTGTTCAGAGGTTATTTCCCTCGTTTGCCTTTCAAATACGGCTTGCAGCTCGGGCGAGGCTAAAACAACTAGAACATTAATACCACCATGCTTATTTGCCCAATTATAGACATTGGGATAATTATTGATTAACCATTCTGGATTAAACTTACCTTTGGTTTCTGCTGGTAAATTACTCCATGCTTGAAAAGCTTGTTCTAAAAGACCTAGATATCGACTGCGCTGTCTTTCTGATCGTTCCCCTGTTGGTTCTCCGGGCATAATATTTTATTAAATTTAAAAATGATATTTTAAGAATGCTAGGCGGCTTCGGCGTGAATGACGGCCCGTTCCACCTGCGGGATCTGCTCGCGGATAAAGTATTCCAGCTTGCTGGCCACGCGATGGGTTTCGCTAAGAGAAGTATTAGGAGCGAAATCGCAATGCAGGGTAACGAATATTTTATTGCGATTTTTCTTTAATTTAATATTATGCACGCCATGCAGCTCGGGGAACTTTTTGGCAATGCTTTTTATTTTCGCGATAGTTTCTTTTTCTTCGTTAGGGGAAATAACTTCACTGCTGATGATTTCCGATTTAACCGGTTCGATATGAGTATTAATTTCAATTTTTACTCCCAATTCTTTCTGAATGGTTTCTTCCAAATGAGTGGCGATTTTATGCGCCTCTTTAATGGACAAAGCATCGTCTACTTCCAAATCGTAATTTAAAAATTTCTTGCCTTTCTGTTCGTAAGTAACAATGTCATGCACATATAAATGATGATGCGCGGCCGCGATTTGCACGCGCTCCATGATTGTTTCGCTATCAATAGATAATGGTACGGCGGTAACGCTGATTTCCGCTTCGGGAATAATTTTCTTTACGCTTTTTTCTATATCCGCGGAAATATTCTGCACATTCACCAAAGCCAGCTTGCGGCTGACATTAATTTTTATTTCCACAAAAACGCTTGGCCCGGCCGGACGGACGCGGACGGTTTCTACGCTTATGACTTCTTCTTTATTTTTTAATATTTCATGAATTTTTTCGCTTAGCCCCTCGGGCGCGGCATCAATCAGCACATCAATAGTGCGTTTTCCCAATTTATAGCCTGCGGAAATCACCAGCACGGCCACAATTAAAGCGGCAATGGGATCGGCTATGCCGATATCAAAATAAACTAGTATTAAACCGATAAGCACGGCCAAAGAACTAAAAATATCCGAGCTGAAATGCAGAGCATCGGCTTCTAGCGCCTGGCTTTTAGTTTGTTTGCCTATTCTTTTTAAAGCTCTGGAGCGAGAAATATCAATAACAATGGAAATGATAATAATAACAATGGCATACCAAGTGGTTTCCACTTCCACGGATTTAAAAAATAACCTTTTAGTGGCTTCGTATATTATCCAGGCGCTGGTTAAAAATAAAAGGCCGGTTTCTATAAGCGCGGAAACGCTTTCCACTTTAGCATGTCCGTAAGGATGGCGGCTGTCCGCGGGTTTATCGCCCACGCGCACCGCGAAATAAGTTAATAAAGCGGCGCCAAAATCCAAAGCCGAGTGCGCGGCTTCGGATAAAATGCCCAAACTGCCGGTAAGCAACCCAACTACTAATTTCATGCCGGTTAAAAAAAAGCTGGCAAAAACAGAACTCAAGGCAACAGACTTTTTTTTATTTTGTAAATGTTCGTGCATGAGATTTATTTTAATTCTTTATAATAAGCTTCTATTCTTTTTTGAGTATCCAACAACGGTTTTAAAGAGACTTCCTCAACCAGACTGTCTTCTTCATTGTAGGCAAACGGATTATCAAGATCTTTAATAAAAAATATCATGTAGATTAGAATAAAACTGACAAAAGAAACGAAGAAGACGCTTTCGTAAAAAGGGTCCATTTTAATAAATACCAAACCCACAACTAAAATAAAAGTAATAATCTCCGCGATAGCGTATCCCGTTCCTAAAAAAGATGTTTCGCGGATAGTATGGATTCTATTGATCATTTTCCTGATAAGATTCTGTTCCTGCTTCATGCGGACAATAAAGTTCGCTTGTGTTTGATTTTCAAAAGCTAAAAAATCATCGTTAAAAGAAAGCAACTTCTTCATTAAGATGGTAGTTCTTTCTTTTTTGTAAAACCAGTCAACTAAAGCTTTGCTGAATAAAGAAAGTTTCAATAAAAAATTCTTAGCCTCTTGGCTTTTTTTATTTTTATGAATAATCAGTCCTTCATCAGCCATAGCTTCTATGCTGGCTGATAAATCTCCAGGCAGTTTCTCGCTTTCTTTGTAATCAACCAGCACGCCGGAAATAAGAAAACCGATCAAGAAAATATTGGCGGAAATAATGGCGGTAAAAAGAGCGTTTAAAGTTAAAAATTCGTATCCGTAATGATGGACGATAAATTTTATCAACACGATAATAACCACGAATGGGACGGTTTTTATCGCCAGCCTCCAACGGGTGTGTACGGGAATTGTTTTTGTAATTTTATGCAACATTATAATTTTTTTATTTGATAACGAATTATCGTTAAATATTTATCCGGGTTTCCTTTGCCAAACATGCCTGGCCCTTTTGCATACTCTTCTTCATGGTCGCCAATAATTTCATATCCTTGGTCTTCAATAAATTTATGCAATTTATCTATGGTCGGCGTTTCATTATTATAATCTCCCACGTGGAGAATTTCCGCCACTTGGCCGTATTCCCAAGTTTTAATTTTTAATCGAGGGTCGCTCCCCGCGGGAAGCTCTTTAACGCTATCCGGTATCGGCAAACCATATTCTCCGGTTAGCACCGCGTCTTCGTCCGTAATATCATATTTCTCTTGATCCCATTGCCACCGGGCTTTCGGTGCCGGCATTTTTCCCTTGCTCACGCCATCCAATTGATAATAAGCTTTATACAATACTGATATGGCGTCGCCCGCGGTTGCATCGGCGTCGCCCGTCAGCGAAATCACCATCATGCTTTGTTCGGCCATTTCTGATATCTGCGGTTCTTTCAAGTATTCGTAATCGGAAAGCTTGGCGCCGCTGAACATTAGTTTGTATACAGCGAATAAACCGATAACAACCACTAACAAAATAGCGGCGATGATTAAAAGGACAGTTTTTATTTTACCTGATTGATTAATTCTATAGGGCATAGTGTTTATTGATATTATTCTTATACCTATACTATAATAATAGTATTAATAATTCAAATCATTTAACTATGAACAGATATGCTGTTGGAAGAGAAGGGATACTGGCGAGGAGCGAAGCAGGTGAAAATGAATTAGATACAGCTAAATTTAACGTTATGGCTGCAAGTATAATTCAAGATTATCAAAGAACTTCATCCGGCATCAACGAAATTCTTAAGATAGGGCACGAAACTATAAGTAATGCGGCATTTGACTACGGTTTTGAGGCAACACAAACAACGAAACTTGGCCGTAATCTTAGGCAGCCGGTTAGCCGAGAAAGGTTATTTTACGAAAAAGTTTGGCGGATGGAACAAAAAAAAATAATGGAAAAAATTATTACTGATTTGCTTATTACCACTGATTTAAATTCTTTAGAACCGGATGAACAAAGAAAAATGATTGAAGAAGAATACTTACGTATAAAAAAGGGCACGCCAGCTATTCCGCAAGAAGAAGACAGATTAGCAGCGAAGTAGTATTAAATAACTCTTATTGATTTTAAAATGTGCGGAAGAGGGGGGATTCGAACCCCCGAGACTCTTTTGGAGCCTACATCGTTTCCAACGATGCGCACTCAGCCACTATGCGACCCTTCCAAATATTTTTCTATTTCTTTTCTTCTTCATTCGTATGCAGAAGTCTGGCAAAAAAAGCCGACGCCAGCACCACAAACAAAGTAATCACCAAAGCGTAAATGAATTTCGCCCAAATGGTTTCCGTGCCAAGGGGAAACATGGATTCGATAAGGCTTTTAATGGCGTCGTTCCAAGCTAAGCCCGCTATTAAGCCAAATGCGGAAACCAAATAGGTGTACATTTGCTTTTTGGCTTCTTTCTCCAGCTTAATCGTGTTCTCTTTAATTTTGGTTAGTTTAGTCACTTTTTCTTCCATACTTTTATATTAGGCGAAATATTTAAGCCTTATTAATCTAGCAAACAAAGCCCGAAAAATCAACTCTCGCCTTGCCAAGAGAAGCAAAATCATTATACTAACTTTATGCAATATATTTTTATACTTGGCAATACCCCGAAACTTTCACTGGCTGAAATAAAAGCCGTGCTACCGGATTTACAATTTATTCGCGAATTTAATGATGTTTTAATTGTTGAAAGTCCGAAAGAATTAGACGCCAATAATCTTATTAATGAACTTGGCGGTACAATAAAAATCGCCGCTGTTACTTCCACCTCCCCTCTTCAAGAAACGGAGAAAATGCAAGGAGAGAGGAAAAAATTCGGCTTTTCTTTATATAGATTGAATGACGATATAAGCAATAATATCTTAAAAAATCTTAAGCTAGACCTGAAAAAGCAAGGATTAAAATATAAAAAAGAACTGCGCGCGAAAGGCATAAGATCGGAAGTAATAGAATCAAAAGATTTATTTTTGTCCTCTGTTATTATCAGCAAAGAAAAATGCCTAGATATAATTGCGCTGGTTGATAAAGATAATAAAATTATTTACGGAAAAACTTTGGCCGTCCAACCCTTCCGCGAATACTCAGCTAGAGATTACGATCGCCCCAGCCGGGATCCTCGCTCCGGCATGTTGCCTCCTAAAGTCGCGCGCATGATGGTAAACATCGCTTGCGGCGACAAAGAAAAAATATTTTTAGATCCCTTTTGCGGCTCCGGCACTATTTTGCAGGAAGCTTTATTGCTTGGATATAAAAAAGTATATGGATCCGATATTTCTAAAAAAGCAGTTACGGACACGGAAAATAATTTAAAATTTTTAAAATTAAACAGTTACCAGCTTTCGGTTTGCGATGCCAGGCAACTTCAGCTAAAAAATATTTCCACGGTTGTCAGTGAAGTGTATCTTGGACCTATTAATGTTAATAGCGAAAAAATAGACGCGGTTATAGGCGAGCTAATCACTCTTTATTATGAATCATTTAAACACTTAAAGCCTCTACTCGCGCCTAATGCCAAATTAGTAATCGCTTTCCCCGCTTGGCGCACGAACAACGGCATACTGCGTTTGCCCATAGAGAAAACTTTGCTTGATTTGGGTTATACAATAAAAGACCGGCCCATCATTTACGGCCGGCCTGATGCCAGAGTATTAAGAGAGATTTATATTATGAATGGTGGAATTCAGTAACGTCTCCGTCTTGAAAAATATATTCCTTGCCTTCCATGCGCAGCCAGCCTTTATCTCGGGCCGCGCTCCAAGAGCCGGCTTCCAATAGCTTCTGCCAATTTATCACTTCAGCGCGGATAAACTTCTTTTCAAAATCGGTGTGAATCACGCCCGCGGCTTGCGGTGCTTTGGCGCCTTGCTTTACTGTCCAAGCTCTGGTTTCATCCGTGCCCGTGGTTATGAAAGATATTAAATTCAATAATTTATAAGAAGCTTTTATTAATTTATTAAGCCCGGTTTCCGGCATGCCCAGTTCTTTCATCATTTCCTTGGCTTCCGCCTCGGGCAATTCCGAAAGCTCGGCTTCTATCTTGGCGGAAATGGCAATTTTATCTAACTTATTATATTCGTCTTGTTTGGGAATATCACTTTCATCGATATTATAAACATACAAAACCGGTTTGAAAGTTAAAAGATTTAAGGGTTTAACCAAAGGCAGCTCTTCTTTCTCTTCTAAAGCAACCGTGCTGGCCATTTGCCCTTTATTCAGCGCGGATAATATTTTATCTATCACGGCTCTTTCTTTTTCCGCGTCTTTATTGTGGCCGCGGATGTCTTTATCCACTTTCACTTTATGTCGATTCAAACTTTCCAGATCAGCCATGATCAATTCTAAATTTATTGTTTCCATGTCATCTTTCGGATCCACCTTATTGTGCACATGAGTAACATTGGGATCCTTAAACTCGCGCACCACTTGCACAATGGCATCGACATTGCGAATATTGGCCAAAAATTTATTGCCCAAGCCTTCGCCTTTAGAAGCACCTTTAACCAAGCCGGCAATATCCACAAACTCTATAGTGGTCGGTACGATTTTTTGCGAAGCAGACATTTTAGCCAGCTTCTCCAACCGTTCGTCGGGAACGGGAACAACGCCCACATTGGGGTCTATAGTACAAAACGGGTAGTTGGAGGCATCTACCTGCATTTTGGTTAAAGCTTTGAATAAAGTGGACTTGCCTACATTGGGCAAGCCGACAATACCGATTTGTAGCGACATAGTGTGGATAATATATCACCTTGCGTAAAAAAAAGAAAGTATTATAATAAGACAAGTTTTAAGATTAACAAAACAAAAAAATGCATCGCATTGTTATCGACACCAATGTATTAATCGACGGCGTGCAAGACGAAGATTCCGCCACCCATAAAATCATTAAATCATGCGTGGATGGAAAAATAACCGCCATCATTTCTTATAGAATAAAGAAAGAAAACGAGAAAATGATCAATAAGCTGCTTAACGACAGCGAGTATTTCAGTTTAATGGATGAATTTTTCAACGCTTGCGAAGAAGTCAGCCCGGAAAAAAGAATAAACGCCGTGGACGCAGATAGAGACGATAATAAATTTGTCGAAGCTGGCGTGGCTGCCGATGCCGATTATATAGTAACCAGCGACAGCCATTTACTGGATTTAGACGAATATGAAGGTATTCGTATTATTACGCCAGAGCAAATGTGGAATGTTTATAGAGACGACTCGGATGAAGACAGCCAATGGAATGTTTGGACTGATGCCCTGCAGGAGTAATTATTCCAACTCAGTATACAGCGGAAATTTATCGGTTAAGTCTTTAACCGATTTTTTTGTCTCCGCAATTAGGTTGGTATCTTTGGGATTTTTTAATACTTGTACGATTAATCCGCCGACTATTTTCATGTCGTCTTCTTTCATGCCCCGCGAAGTCAGCGCGGGCGTGCCCAAACGGATGCCGGATGGATTAAAAGGCGTGCGCGGATCATAAGGTATCATGTTGCAGTTGGTGTATATACCGGCCGCTTCCAAAGCATTGGCTCCTTCCCGGCCCGGCATGCCTAAATCAGTACAGTCGATTAATATTAAATGATTATCCGTGCCTCCGGAAACCAGCTTCAGCCCGCCGGCCAAGAAAACTTCTGCCAAAGCTTTGGCATTCTTCACTATTTGGCGCTGATACTCTTTATACTCCGGCTGCATTGCTTCTTTAAAAGCCACGGCTTTGGCCGCGATAATATGTTCCAGGGGACCGCCTTGAAAACAAGGGAATACTTTAAAGTCGATCATCTGGGCTAAATTCTTTTTAGCTTCAGGATGATACAAATCGCGCAAGCGGTCTTCTTGCTTGGAAAGTATCACGGCCGAGCGAGGCCCGCGCAATGTTTTAGTGGTGGTGGTCATAACTATATCGTGGCTGGGCACCGGGTTCTGGTGCGCGCCCGCGATGCATAAGCCCGAGATGTGGGAGATGTCCGCCATGGCATAGGCATTGATTTCTTTGGCTATTTGCGCGAATTTTTCAAAATCTATGGCTCGGGGGTAAGCCGTGGCCCCGGATAAAATCATTTTCGGCTTTTCTTTCATGGCCAAATCTCTTATTTCATCCATGTCTAAAAGATGAGTATCTTTTCTTACTCCATAAGCAACGAATTTATAGGCCTGGCCGGAAAAATTAACTGGCGAGCCATGCGTTAAGTGCCCGCCCATGGCCAGGTTCATGCCCATAATCTTGTCTCCCGGTTCCAGCACCGCGGCATAGGCCGCCATATTGGCGCCGGATCCGGAATGCGGTTGCACATTGGCGTGTTCCGCCTGAAAAAGTTCCTTGGCTCTATCAATAGCCAGCTGTTCTATCTGGTCGATAAACTCATTGCCCGTATAATAGCGCTTGCCCGGGTATCCTTCCGCGTATTTATTGGTCAGCACGGTTCCCGCTGCTTCCAATACTGCCGGGGATGCAAAATTCTCCGAAGGAATCATTACCAAACCCTCTCTTTGGCGGCCTAATTCTTTATCGATCAGCTCTGCCACTTGCGGATCTTGTTTGCGAATGTTTTTTAACATGTAAAATTTTATTAAAGCTTAATTATTGCGCCAACATTTTACCATATATTCTTTTTCAAGCCCATACCCCAGCTTGCGGTAATACTCCCTGGCTCCTACGCCGGAAATAACGCTTAATTTATTATAGCCTTTTTGTTTGGCAATCTCCTCCGCTTTTTTAAGAAGCTTCTTGCCAAAACCCAAATGCTGAACCGCTTTCCCCTTTTCAAAAACTGGCGTCATCTGGCCGTAAGTATGCAGTTCGCGAATAATGGCGATTTTACCCAAATGCAATCGGCAAAAAGCGTAAATATTTTTCTTGGTCTCATAGCTTAAAAATATTTCTTCGCCGTCTGTTACTTTATATTTTCTTTTCGTGAACATTGCGTCTTTCGTGCCTTCAAGATTCAATCTCGGTTCTCTGCACCTGATGCATTGGCATTTTACTCCTCGCTGTTGTAAAATTTGCCTTAAATTAGTGATCTTATTCCCGGCCATGATGGAAACTTCCGGTATATCGCGAATCAAACGCGCGATGCGCACATAAGGCGGTACGATTTTCTTAATATCCGTTAATAATTTAATAAGCTGCTCTTCAGTGTACGGCTTATACTTGCCTTTTTTCCACCAAGTATAAAGTTCGCTATCTTTGGTAACCACACACGGATAAATTTTTATTTGGTCCGGCTGCCAAGCGGGATTACTGAATATTACTTTAAACATTTCTAGATCTTTTTTTAAATTAGAGCCCGGCAAATTGGGCATCATGTGAAAAGTAATTTTAAATCCCTGGTCGCGCAAGATTTTAATGGCGTTCTTGGCGGTTTTTATATTATGCCCGCGCTTGTTTATTTTTAATACGCTGTCGTAAACAGATTGTATGCCCAGTTCCACTCTGGTGGCTCCCAGCTCCCTCATTCTTTGCGCTTCTTTTTCATTGATATAATCCGGCCGGGTTTCCAAAGTTAAACCGATTACGCGATGGTTGGCTTTCTCGTTAAGTTTTTTAGCTTGCTCTAAATTTTTGGAAGTCTTTTCATTAAAAGCGTCAAAGCATCTTTTAACAAACCAGGTTTGATATTCATGAGGAAGGAAAGACCAAGTGCCACCCATAACAATGAGTTCACATTTATCGGTTTCATGGCCGTTATCGTGCAAAGCGCGCAAGCGGGCATGCACCTGCTTGTACGGATCAAATTTATTAAGCACCGCGCGCATCACGGCCGGCTCGTTATTAAGGTAGCTTTTCGGCATATCCTTCTGGCTTGGGCAATATAGGCAGTTTCCCGGGCAAGGATAAGGCTTGGTTAGCACCGCAATTACGGCAACACCGGAAAGCGTGCGGATCTTTCTTATTTTGAGTAGCTCAAATAATTGTCCACTCTTTTTTTTCTTGCGGTATTCTTTTAAAATTTCTACATCCGTGGGCAATTTAATAATGCCGTATTTAGAAACAACCTCGGCCTTAATGCTGCGTAATTGATTAGGGGTTTTAATCTGCCTTTCCTCGGCTATTTTTATGATTTCTTGTATGGCTTTTTTCTTTTGCATATATGGATAACACTATAATAATTACGAAAAAATCGCAACATAGATTAATTGACTTAAAATATAGATATAGTAAGTTCTATATTGTCTCTCAACAAGGAGGTTGATTTGGGAGACGAGGAGCGGATCCCGCCAGAACGGGATCGGACCTATCGGATTGGGGACAGCTTGCGCTGCCCCCCGGAGGACCTGACTGACGACGAGCAGCGCGACCTAAAGGCGCGCCTCGACGAAAGTTACCGCCGTCTGCGCGACGAGCGGGACGAAAGGTCCGGGCAAGGCCCCGTGGTCATGCCCGATGGGGAAAAGCCGAAGTAGGAGGGCTACTAGTCTCCCCACCCCCCAGATCACGTCGAGTGATTCTGGGGGTTCATCATATATACAATACATTTTGCAATAATTAATATTCGTGCTATCGTGAAAAATAGCAAGGGCGTCTCTCTTTTTAGAGAGCGCTTTTTTTATTTATAAAAATAAATTATGAACGATTTTGATGAAAATTTATTTTCCGAACGATATCGCATTAAAACCGCACGATTACCGAATTGGAATTACGCAAAACCGGGTTATTATTTTATAACCATTTGCACCCAATTTAAAAAACCGCATTTTGGATATATTAATAATGGTCGCATGATATTATCGGCAAATGGAAAAATCGCGGATGATTGTTGGCGTAAAATTCCGTGTCATTTTAATAATATGGAATTGGACGCGTTCGTGGTAATGCCGAATCATGTGCACGGGATTGTGCGAATTATTGAAAAACATTCCAATAACGGGATTGTTGTAGAGACATGCCATGGCATGTCTCTACGAAATACCCAACACGCCACGATACAAAATGCCATCCATGGCATATCACGAAATACCCAATATGGCCCGGTACAAAATACCCCCAACAAATTTTCCCAACCCATATCCGGATCAATTCCCATGATAATAAATCATTATAAAGGCGCGTGCACACGCACCATAAACAAAACAATCAACAATCCGTATTTTTTTCATTGGCAATCACGATATCACGATCATATTATTAAAAATCATCATGAATTGAATATTATCCGTGCATACATTATTAATAATCCACGTAAATGGGAATTAAAACGCAAATATTGTCCATTTTCCATGTCTCGCCTATAATAGACGCATGAAACCAGCAACAGCGGAAAAATTACTAAATAAAGTCCGCTTTGATTACAACCAAATAGCGGAGGATTTTTCCTATAGCCGGTCTTACCCATGGGGTGAATTTAAAATTTTAAACGAGTATATCAAAGACGGGCAGAATGTTTTGGATATAGGGTGTGGTAACGGCCGGCTAACGGAGAGCTTCAAGCAAAAAAAAATATTTTACAACGGCATAGACAGTTCCACTAATTTAATCATGATGGCGCAAAGAAAATATCCCAAGCACCTTTTTCAAACCGGAGACATGCTGGCTATTCCCTTTGTGAAGGAAGAGTTCAATGTGGCCATGGCCATTGCCGTGTTTCACCATATACCCTCTCTAAAATTGCGGCGCGAGGCTTTACGCGAAGTTTCCCGAGTTTTAAAACCGAAAAGTTATTTTTTAATGACCAACTGGAACCTCTGGCAGAAAAAATATAAAAATCTAAACTATAAATACGGCTTACAAAAAATTCTTCGACTGAATGACTTTGATCAAGGAGATGTCTTGGTGCCATGGAAAAACTCTAAAGGAAAAATAATCCAAAAACGCTACTATCATTCTTTCAAATTAAAAGAATTAAACGATCTGGCAAAAAGCACGGGCTTTAAAATAATCAAACAATACTATTCTTTAAGAGGAGCCAAGTCGGATATCAAATCGGCATCTAATATCCTAAGCATTTGGCAAAAAAATTAAAAAGTGTTATATTATTATAGTTATATAAAATAATTAATTCATTTAGGAGGCAAAAATGTTTAAAAACAAAAAATTATCCGTGAGTTTATTGGTGGCGACAGCCGTATTTTTTTATTTTGGCGCTGTCCAAGCCGTGCAAACCGTTCCTACCACTGATGTAAATGCTAACACCAATACCAGTATTGCCACGGAAGAAGAAACTACTACTACCGACACAGAAACCACCACCGAAACCACTGAAGAAGTTTTAATTACACCCGCGGAAACGGAAACAACCGGATACTTAACAGAATACGCGGAAACCTATTATGGCGGATCTGATTCCTTAAGCGTTACCGGCCACTTTTTAAACGATGTTGTCGTAGCCGGAAACAATATTACTATAGATGGCGTAGTGGAAGGTGATGTTATCACTGCCGGCGCCAATGTTACTATAAAAGCGGAAGTAATGGGCAATGTGCGCGCGGCCGGAGGCAATGTTTACGTGCAAGGAACAGTGCATAAAAATGTCACTTTGGCGGGCGGACAAGTGCAAATCAACACCAATGCTCAGTTAGATAAAGATTTGATAATTTTCGCTGGCACTGCTGATATTTTCGGCCCGGTTGGCGGAGACATTAAAATCTATGCCGGCCAAGTCAATTTAGATAATACTATCGGCGGAGACGCTGAACTGGGTGAAGGCGTAATCACCATGGGAGAAAACGCAGAAATAATGGGTAATTTATCATACACGGCCACGGCGGAAGAAGCATTAGATGTTGATTCTAAAGTTCAAGGCCAAATAAAAAGAACCGAACCGGTGGCCACTCCTACATCTACAAAAGAAGAAAAAGGTTCCATGAGCAAATATTTAACCGGCGGTTTCTGGCTATGGAATTTGATGAAAATGTTAGGCTTGCTTTTAGTGGGCTTGATTGTCAGCAGCGTCTTTAAAGGAACCACGGCCAGCACGGTGAATAAAATGTATGCCAACCCCGTACGCGGATTATTAGTCGGCTTGGCGGTTTTCTTGTTTGCTCCTCTGCTAGCCGTTTTAGCCATGTTAACTATAATCGGCATGCCTTTGGGCGCCATTGCATTGGCCAGCTACTTCATTCTGCTTTATGTCAGCATGGTATTCGTGGGTGCGGCCATTGGCAAGAAAATCATGCCCAACTCCGCCTCACTTGTCGGCCCCACCTTTATCGGTTTGATAATCGTGTACGCCATTAAAATGATTCCTTTTGTCGGTTCATTCATATTATTAATAGGCATTCTCTGGGCTTTAGGTTCTCTAATGAAAAAAGGTTGCTGCTGCGGTTGCTGCGACGATAAACCCAAAGAAAAAGTAAAAACACCGGAACCGGAAATCGCGTTATCTTTAAAACCAAAAACTTTCGTAAAAAAAACAACTGCAAAAAAAGTAAGAACGCTTAAGAATTCCCGTATAAAAAAATAATGCCAACAGCGAAAATCGATCCGGCCATTTTTAAGGCCTACGATATTCGGGGGGTATATCCAAAACAAATCAACACGGAAACTGCAAAGGCCTTAGGCCGCAGTTTCGCTTGTTTTGTTTCGGAAAAAACCATTATCGTGGGCCGCGATATGCGCGCTTCAGGCCAAGAACTCAGCCAAGCTTTTATCAATGGAGTTCTTTTGCAAGGAAAAGACGTAATCAATATCGGAAAAATTTCCACTGATTGTTCTTACTTTGCTTCAGGAAAATTAAACCTACCCGCGGCCATGTTTACGGCTTCACATAATCCCGCTTCATATAACGGTATAAAATTTTCTCTAGCCGGCGCCCAGCCATTAAGTTCCGACACCGGTTTATTGAAAATCAGGGATATGGCCATAGCGCAAAATTGGCCGTCTGCTTCTGCCTCCGGAAAGACGCAAGAAAAAGATATTCTTCCCGAATACATAAATCACGCCTTATCTTTAGTGGCTAGCGCTAATATTAAAAACCTTTCCGTTGCAGTAGACGCGGGCAATGGCATGGCCGGCAAAATAATTCCTTTACTTCAAGAAAAGTTGAGTATTAATGTTACCCCGCTTTACTTTGAATTGGATGGCACATTCCCTAATCATGAAGCTAACCCGATAAAATTAGAAAATGTTCAAGATTTGATCAAAACTGTCAAAGAAAAAAAAGCCGATATCGGCCTGGCTTTCGATGGCGACGCGGATAGAGTTTTCTTTATTGATGAAAAAGGCGCTCGTGTGTCTTCTTCTCTGGTGACAGCTATGATCGCGGAACAAATTCTCATTAAGAACCCAAAGGCCGCAATTATCTATAATGTTCCATGTTCTAAGATCGTGTCGGAAACTATAGAAAGATGCGGTGGAAAGGGAATTAAAGAACGAGTGGGGCATTCTTTTATTAAAGCCACCATGAAAAAATACGGGGCCATCTTCGGCGGAGAACATTCCGGGCATTATTATTTCAAAGATAATTACTTCGCGGATAGCGGTTTGATAGCAGCCTTATTTGTATTAGAAATCATTTCGAAATTAGATAAACCTTTTTCGCAAATACTGGAAAAATTTCAAAAATATTTTGCCATAGAAGAAACGAATTCCGAAGTTACAGATAAAGAAGAAAAAATTAAAGAATTAAAAGAAAAATATAAAGACGCGCGAATAGAAGAAATGGACGGCGTGACTTTTATGTATCCCGATTATTGGTTTAACGTGCGGCCTTCCAACACCGAACCGGCTCTGCGCTTAAACCTGGAAGCAAATACCGAAGAATTGAAAAATAATAAAACTCAAGAAATTTTAAATATCATACGCCAATGAAAGCTAAAAGGCCGGTGGTACTCTGCATCATCGATGGCTGGGGCATCGGTACGGACGACGCGCATAACGCGATTTTTTTAGCTGACACGCCGAATATTGATAAACTGCTGAAAGAATACCCCAACGCTCCCATTGGCGCGGCCGGAGAGCATATCGGCTTAACACCGGGGCACCAAGGATCTTCGGAAATGGGGCATATGATTATTGGAGCCGGAAGAAATGTATTACTTCCCCAAACTCAAGTGAAGAACGAGGATTACGCAAAAAATAATGTGTTGCTTGCCGCCTTGCACAAAGCCAAGCGCGTGCATTTATTGGGCTTATGCTCGGATAAAGGAGTTCATTCGTATTTGGAAACAGGGCTGGCTATTCTTAAATTGGCTAAACAGCATAAAGTGAAAGAATTATATTGGCATGTAATCGCCGATGGCCGGGATACTCCTCCGAAAAGCACGGAAAAATATATTGCTGCTGTTGCAAAGGAAATGAAAAAAACCAAATTGGGAAAATTCGGTAGTTTAATGGGTCGCTGGTGGATAATGGATAGAGATAAAAATTGGGACAGAATAGAAAAATCCTACAACACTCTTTTCAAAGGCGAGGCTTTGTTTAAAGCAGCTGATATCGCAGAAGCGGTAAAAATCGCTTATGAAAGAGGAGAAACCGATGAACTGATAAAGCCCACGTTAATCGATGAGCAAGCTATTATTCAAGAGGGCGATGTAGTAATTAACTTTAACTATCGCGTTGATCGGGAAATAGAGCTGACTCAAGCCATTTGCGATAAGGATTTCCAACCATTTAAACGCCCCGATCATTGGAATAAAATAAAATATCTCGCTTTAACCGAATATTACGATAATATGCCTTGCCCCTATATTATTAAAAAGGAAAAACCAATAAAAATATTAGGCGAAATTTTGGGAGAGAGAGGATACAAGCAACTGCGCCTCGCGGAAACGGAAAAATGGGTTTATGTTACCAAATGCTTTAACAGCATGCGGGAAGAACCGTTTGATAATGAAGACCGCATTTTAATTCCTTCTGATAAAGTAGAAACCTTTGATCAAAAACCGGCCATGAAAGCCAGGGAGATCGCCAAAACTCTCGCCGAGAATATGGCTAAAAATATTTACGATGTGATTATTCTGAATTTCGCCAACCCCGATATGGTGGGCCACACGGGAAACCAGCCGGCTATTATCAAAGCTTGCGAAGTGGTGGACGAAGCCGTAGGCACGGTGTACGAAGCCTGTAAAAAAGCGCATGCCGTATTATTGATCACCGCGGACCATGGAGACGCGGAAATAAACTATGATCCCGTTTCCAAACAGCCGCACACCTACCATACGGATAATTTCGTGCCTTTTATATTGGTGGATGACGAACAAAAAAATAAAACGATTTCCGAAACCGGAACATTAAAAGATATCGCTCCGACTTTGCTCCACTTATTAAAAGAAGTACCCCCGCCGGAAATGACGGGGAAAAACATTATTATTTAATCGCCTTGCCTATGATCATGCTGCGGTGGATGGGGCCGAATTCTCTGGAATCGCGGCTTAGCGTTCGGTTGTCCCCCAGAAGAAAATAGTAGTCTGGCGAGATGACGAATTTCGTATCCGTGGAATAAGCGGGCTTGGTGGAAACGGATTCATCCAAATAAGGTTCGTCTAATAGTTCTCCGTTTATATAAACGCGGTTATTTTTAAGAAGCATTATATCTCCGGGCAAACCTATTACGCGCTTCACCAATAATTGGTTGCTGTTGTATTGATCAACCACCTGCACCACTTCGAATCTTTCCGGCTCTCGAAATAGCAAAGCCACTTTATTAACCAAAAAAAATTCATTATTTTTATAATTCGGTTCCATGGATGTGCCGGAAACGCGCCCCGGTTCAATTATAAAAAAACGGGTAAAAAAAGCGATCAATAAAAAATTAGCCAGGATAAAAACCGTCTTGCGCACATACGATTGAATTTTATGCCAATTTGTTTCCATACAGTATGCCTATTATACCAAACAATCGCTAAATTATAAACCGGTTGTCTTTTTTGTTTTTTTCCTATATATTATCTCTATGGATAATTTTATTTTCGGCATGCAGGGTTTAGCCCGCAGTTTGAACATTTCCATAGGTTCTATCCTCAACCAAGAAATGGTTTGGGGGTTTGCTTTGGGTTTTTGCGCGTCTACTCTTATTCACATGTTTATCGTGGCGCAGAATCCCCTTTATGTTCCCAGCATGATCATGAAAACCGCGCCGGATTCTTTTACTAAGGTAGCACCGCGCAACAAGAGCGGCACCTACGAAATGTCTTACGCTCAATACTCTCAGGAACACAGCCGAGTGCGCTTAGCTTTCTATTTAGCCATTATGGTTTTTCTTATAGTCATCGCCGTAGCATTAATAAGATATTAATATGATAGGAGTATTCGATTCCGGATTGGGGGGTCTTGGCATTTTCAGGAAAATAAAATTATTTCTTCCTTACGAAGATATTGTTTATTACGCGGATAATAAAAACGCTCCTTACGGAAACAAATCAGAAGATAAAATAAAAGAACTGACTTTAAACAGCTTAAAGTTGTTAGAAAAAAAGGGATGCGACATTATTGTCGTGGCCTGCAATACGGCTACCACTTCAGGTATCGATTATTACCGCAAACAAATAAAGGCGCACATTATCGGCGTAGTGCCCGTGGTTAAAACAGCGGCCCAAATGACCACAAAAAAAAGAATCGCGGTGCTGGCCACCAAGTACACCATTCAAAGCCGATATCTTGATGATTTAATTAAAAAATTCGCGCCTAAAATTAAAGTTAAAAAAATTGCTTGCGAGGGCTGGGTAAAAGCCATTGAAAATAATACAGTCACCGATGCTTTACTTAAAAAATGCCTAAAAAATATTTCCAACGAAGATGTAGTCGTTCTTGGCTGCACGCATTTTACGCTCATAAAAGGCCACATTCAGCGTTTACTGGGGCCGGATGCTAAAGTTGTCAGCTCCAACGATGCCGTGGCCCGCCATGTTATGCGCGTAGGCATGAAATATAGGCTGCTGAGCAATAAACCGAGGAAATCAAAATATATTTATCTTTGTTCGGATAACTCAAAAAAATACACGGATAAAATTAAGCAATACGTCTAACTAATTCCGTAAAAACATCTCCGCGTTTAAATTCATTTATAGCCGGCAGCCATGTTAAGCCGGGTGAAAATAATATTACATCTCCTTTTTTAGCTAAATGCCAAGCCTTTTTTACGGCTTCTTGAATATTTTTTACGTTGATACCTTTGGGCAAGCCGCCATTGGCATTGCCGGGCACTAAAATTAAGTCCCTTGCACTTCTTTTAATTTCTCGCGACATCTCGTTAAGAGGTAAATTCTTAGTGTTCCCGCCAGAGATTAAAATAATCTTCTTCTTTGGAAAAGCCTGCAAGGCAACAACCGTGGCTTTGGGATGAGTGGAAGTGGTGTCGTTGTAGAATTTCACGCCTTTATATTCTCGAATCAATTCCAGCCTACTTTCCACTCCCTTAAACTCCTTCACAACTTTCTTAATAATGCCATCCGGTACTTTATAAATATTACCTACTGTCCAAGCCGCCGCGATATTGGAAAGATTATGTTTTCCCAATATTTGAATTTCCGATAATTTAACTTTATGGCTATCCGCATAGAAAACTATTTTACTTTTTGCTTTGGCTGCTATGGCTTTAACTTTCTTATCCGCCTTATTTAAAACAAGATAATCGCTTTCCGTTTGCGTATTAAAAATATTTTCTTTGTCTTTCTGATACTGCGCCATGTTTTTATAATAATCCAAATGATCAGGCAGAATATTCGTAATCACCGCCGTATTAAAATGATGATTATACAAATCGTGCAATTGAAAACTGGCCACTTCCATAACTACCAAATCTCCCTCTTTTAACTTCTCCATAAAATTAAGCGGGGAATTGCCGATATTGCCGCCCAAATAAACTTTATTCTTGTATTTAGCCTTTAATATTTCATAAATTAATGTGGTAGTGGTACTTTTGCCTCTGGTGCCGGTAATGCCAATTACTTTAATATTTTTTCCATGTATATAATCAAAAAATAATCCCAAATCGGTTAGTATCAAAGCGCAGTTGTCCGTGGCCGCGTGCAGATATGAAGAATTCGGCTTCACGGCCGGATTTTTTATCACGATATCAGCGCTGACAAAATCTTCCATTCTGTGCCGGCCTAAAACTAACTGAACATTTTTAAATTTCTTAAGTTTGGCAATGGATTCTTTATTCAATAAAGAGGAAGGGCGGGAGTCAGTAACCACAACCTTAGCTTTTGCGCGCGCAAAAAATAAAGCCGCGGAAACGCCGCTGCCTTTAGCCATGCGCCCCAAACCCATTATTACTACTTTTTTTCCAGCGTAAGGGAGCATTACCTTATTCCTATGGCTTTATACACTTTTATTAAAGTTTTTTCCGCTTCTTTGTCTGCTTTCTGGGCACCCTTAGATAACACGGCATCTAAATTATTTTTATTGCCGATTAATTTCTTGTATTTTTCTTGAATAGGCTCTAAAAAATTTATAACAACTTCGGCTAAATCTTTTTTAAAGTCTCCATATCCTTTTCCTTGATACTGTTTTTCCAAACGCTTCATGTTTTTACCAGTCAGAAGAGAATAAATTGTCATTAGATTGGCTAGAGCGGGCTTCTTATCCTGATTAAACACAATTCCGCTACCGGAATCGGTGACCGCTTTCATTATTTTCTTTTTTACCAAAGACGGCTCATCGGTTAAGGCAATATAATTATATTCAGAAGAAGCGGATTTGCTCATTTTTTTAGATGAATCATCCAGCCCCATTATTCTTTTTCCTTCAATGGGCATCATGGGCTCGGGCAAGGTAAAAATTTGGCCGTATAAATTATTAAAGCGGGTGGCAATATCGCGGCATAATTCCACATGTTGTTTTTGATCCTCTCCCACGGGTACGTAATGCGTTTGGTAAAGCAAAATATCCGCGGCCATAAGCACGGGGTAGGTAAATAAACCGGCATTGATATTATCTTTATTCTGTTTAGATTTGTCTTTAAACTGCGTCATGCGGGAAAGCTCTCCCATTTGGGTGTAGCAATTTAAAACCCAAGCCAATTCCACGTGCTTTTTTACTTCTGATTGCAGAAATAGAATGACTTTGTCGGGGTCTAGACCGCAAGCCAAATATAAAGCCGCCAATTTATAAATATTCTCTTTAAGTTCTTTGGGCTCTTGCCGCACGGTAAGCGCATGGAGATCCACCACGCAAAAATAAGATTGATAATTCTTAGAAAGATCAATCCATTGTTTGATAGCTCCGAAATAATTACCCAGATGAATTACGCCGGAAGGCTGAATACCAGAAAAAATGATTTTCTTCATAATGCTTTATTATTTGATTAACCTGGCAATTATAGCAAATTTTCCCAATAAAATCAAACATAATAATTATTTTGCTAAAAAAACCAAAGTGTCGTAAAATATAGCTATGCCTAATCGCTTAAACCAATTGATCACTGAATACCTGGAATATCTAGAGATAGAAAAAAATCGTTCGCAAAAAACCATCCGCAATTACGATTTTTACCTTAATCGTTTTGTGGTCTGGGCGAAGATAACCAAGCCGGAACAGATCACAGCTGAATTGGCGCGCCACTATCGCCTATATTTAAACCGTTTACCTAACGCAAAATCGGAATTTGGCTTAAAAAAGGTCACGCAGAATTATCATGCTATTGCTTTGCGTAATTTTTTAAAATATTTATCCAAGCGCGATGTTAAAACCCTTAATCCGGAAAAAATTGAGCTGGCCAAACAAGAAGAAAGGCAAATAGAGTTTCTTGAAGGGTCTGATTTAGATAAAATCTTAGAAGCGCCCTTGCTTATTAAACCCAAAGAAGGGAACAACACAAAAAGCTTGATCCAAACAAGGGACAAAGCCATATTGGAATTATTATTTTCCACGGGTCTGCGCGTATCCGAGGGGGCGAAATTAAAAATAGAAGATGTTAATTTAAAAAAAGACGAATTTTCAGTGAGAGGAAAAGGCAGCAAAATTAGAGTGGTCTTTTTATCGGAGCAAGCCAAATATTGGTTGGCGGAATATTTAAAAAAGAGAAGTGATCTATCCCCTTATCTTTTTATTGCCCATGACTTTGCTTCAAAACAAACAAGCGATAAAGAAGAAAGGCCCTTAACTCCAAGAACCATAGAAAGAATCGTGGCCAAATACGCCAAGATCGCGGGCATCACGAAAAAAATAACTCCACATACTTTACGGCATTCCTTTGCCACGGATCTTCTAAAAAACGGGGCGGATATTCGTTCCGTGCAATCCATGCTCGGGCACAGTTCAATCACCACCACGCAAGTTTATACGCATATCACGGATAAACATCTTAAAGAAGTATACAAAAAATTTCACGGGAAAACGTAAGGAACGCACAACGCACATATACGTAAGGAACGCGCATGTGCGTTCCTTACTTTTTCACCTGCAGCCAAACAGGTTCTTGGCTTAAGGTTATGGCGAATCTATGATTCTCCGCGTTTAAAGATTCGTTACCAGCCAACGAGCGTTTCATTATTTCCGTGGCTGGATCTAAATTTAAATTATAATTGCGAGTCTGCCCCCGAGTCCAAGCTAAATAATAATTATTTTTTCCTTGAGTATAATTATACAAATACACGCCGCCTAATTTACTGCTTTGCAAATCATCAAAATAAACAGATCCATGCTCTCGCGAGCCATCCGGATTATCATCTAGAACAAAAGACTCAAAATAAATGGGATAATCCAAATCGCCATCTTCATTGCCGTTCCAATGCCCGCTGTAATTTTTCAAATTTATGCGATAATTCACATAACTGCTCGGCAAATATCCGATATTATATTGAAATGTTTCTCCGCTTTTATCTTTAACACGCACTCGTAAAAAAGTGGTGCCGTTGCTGCCTTTAGCTTTAAAACTTAAAGCTTTAGTATAATTTGGCAATTTCAATTCATTATGCACGGGCAAATAACTGTTTACCGTACCATTGAAATAATAGTTGATTTTTAACTGGCCATTATACGCTTCCTCTAAATAACCGTCGCTATTAATGGCGCCGGAAAATTCCCAATTATTTTTTTTATCGAAATTATCAATCACCGTTGCATTAGCCAGAGAGCTTAACTGATATTTTTTATCGGTTAATTTTTCTTGCATGAATTTAAAGGCGGCCAAAGCGGGTTTGGCCGTGTAATCATTCCTGGCCAAGCCAAAGCTGGATTCTAAATAGGCAGTGTTATCCGAATCATCGCGGAAAGTATACCAAAATATTTTTCTGACTTGTGAATTGGCAAACGCGCCGGCATAACCGCGCATTAAATAATCTGTTTGCTTCTCTTCTGAAACACCGTTATCGTAAGTAGTCCAACCGAATTCGGTAAGCCAAATAGGCATGTCTTTATCGCCGTTATCGCGCATAACTGCGCGCATACTTTCCAAATCTACCGTAAGCGTATTTAACCCATCTGTCGTCTGTTCCGGGGAGTAATTAAAATTATCATCCACCACGCGATAAGGATGCGCGGCAACGATGTCGAACGGATCCGTTTCCGGCGTTAATTCATATATTCTGTTAAGAAAATCGGTGTCAGCGCCAGACATTCCGCCCAACACCACTTTGGCATTGGGATTAGCCTGTTTTATTTTATTGGAAGCTTCTTCCAAATAAGAAACATAGTTTTCTTCATTGCTTTTCCAAAAGCCGTCGTAATTCGGCTCGTTCCAAATTTCCCAAGTATCAACTTTACCGGCGTATCGCGCGGCGACATTAGAAACATAATCGCTCCAGGCTGTCATATCCGGCGGATAATATTCATAATCAGGATCCCCCGCGTTAGAGGATGCCCAGGAAGAACTATAAGTAATGAGCCCAAGCACTTGGATATTATTTTCTTGATATTTGGTTATGAGCGCATCGTATTGTTCCCAATTGTAATTATCATCAGTCGGTTCTATCACATCCCAATTGAATTCCTCTCTGGCCCATTCCACATTATTTTCTTCAGCTAAATTTAAAGCCGTATCCCATTCATCCGGAACTACGCGCTGCCTTAAATGCATATTCACGCCAAAACCGCCGGAGATGGCTTCACGAGCTTGGGTTAGAACCGGTAAAAGCAAGAACAGAATCACGGAAGCACGGAGGACACGGAGAACATGAAACTTAATTGTTTTTTTCATTGTAATCTCTTAAAAATTCTCTATTTTCTTTCATTTTATTTCTCGCTTCTTTTTCCGTCATCTTTTTTATATCGGCGATTATTTTCTTGGCTTGCGCGAATAAATATTCTTCGGTATTTTTCTTGGGATCGTCTAATACTTCTTCCAACAACAGATGCATGACAATGCCGATCTTGGCGCCGGGCTTCATTTTAAATTCCTTCTGTAAAATATTGCCGTCTATTTTTAGCATACGCGTATCAATCGGGTCCTTTTGCACTTTTATCATGCGCCGCTCAAGTTCTTCCAACTTATAGGGCTTGTCCTTTTGGCAGCCGGAACCCATTCTATCCGCGATGCGTAAGTCTATCAGGTTCTTTAAGTTCTCATTGCCCACACGGCGGATCAAACGCCGCACCCCGGCATCGGTAATCTCGCCAATGTTATAATAAAACATGTGATTCTTTACCAAATGCGCTACCATGGCGATCTCGTCATTGGAAAACTTTAGCCGGCGCATTATCTGCTTGGTAAATTTCACGCCCAAGTGCTCGTGATTGTAAAAGGTGGCGTCTGCGCCTTCTCCTCCTTTGGTTTGCGGCTTGGCAATATCGTGCAAAAAGGCGGCCAAACGCACCAAGGGATCATCAGAAGGACAAAATTGCACGGAAAGCAAGCTATGATAATAAACCGAATACATATGATGCTTATTCTGCATCACGCCTACTGTTTTTTCCAGTTCCGGCAGTATTATTTTTTGTATGCCCGATTCTTTAAGCAGCCACAACCCTCTAAAAGAGTCGTCGGCTTTAAGAATTTTCATTAATTCATCGCGCACTCTTTCGCTGGATATTTTCTTTATATTATTTTTATTTTTAATTATCGCTTGCCAGGTTTTTTTCTCTATTTGAAAGTCCAGCTGAGCCGCGAAACGAATGGCGCGCATCATTCTTAACGCGTCTTCGTTGAATCTGTCTTCGGCCTTGCCCACGCAGCGGATTATTCTGGCTTCCAAATCTTTTTGGCCTTTAAATTTATCCACGGTTTTGTTGCCATCAAAAGCCAGGGCATTAATAGTGAAATCCCTACGCTTTAAATCTTCTTCTAAACTTACTCCAAATTTAATTTTATCCGGGTGACGCTTATCCGTGTATTTGGCTTCACTGCGATAAGTGGTGACTTCGATAGTATCACCTTCTACTATTACTCCGACTGTACCAAAAGAGTTATTATAAAAAGAATTTAGAAATATTTTCTGAATATCTTTTGGCAAAGCATTAGTTGTTACATCCCAATCTTTCGGTTCATTGCCAATTAGCAAGTCTCTTAAGCATCCGCCAACGATAAAAGCTTCAAAGTTGTTGGCTTTGAGCTGGTTTAAGACAAACACGATATTTTCCGGTAATTTGATAATCATAAGTAAATAATAGCTTTTTGGCGCTTAAAAGACAAGATAATCGTTGACTAGTCAAGTAATATTTGTTAGACTAAGCCTTGCAATTTTAGTTTACGCCCTCGTAGTTATCTGCTCCGCTTTCACTCGCGTTCAAGCTTCGCAGGATTAAACGGATAAGTATTTGGGTATGTTCCTTCGAAGCCTCGCAGATATGCGAGGCGAAGAAGAAGCCCTCGTAGTTCAACGGATAGAACATCAGCCTTCTAAGCCGATGATTGAGGTCCGACTCCTCACGAGGGCACCAGGGCAGGGTAGCTCAGTTGGTTAGAGCACGGGACTCATAAGCCCGGTGTCGAGAGTTCGAATCTCTCCCCTGCTACGGACAAACAGTCCACATGGTGGCCATGGTGAAGCGGTTATCACACGACTCTGTGGCAGTCGTATCACGGGTTCAATTCCCGTTGGCCACCCCCTTTTACAAAAAACAGGGGGCTAATCCCTGTTTTTTTATTTATTTAATTCTTTTTTTCTCTGTCAATTATTTCAATAATATTTTTATCGCTCAAAATCTTTGTAATTGCCATTAAAACTCCAGGGTCCGCTACCGCAGCTTGGTAAATCCGTGGTACCGATCCGCAGGGTAACTTTATTTTTTAATTTAATTAAAATAACTTCATTGCCCGCTTCATAACAATAAATTTTTCCATTGTTTTTAACTTCGCTAAATTTACGATTCACCAGTCCACTTCCTTGCGGATTAAAATAATAAGCTCCAACTTCAAGCCCAACTTCGCTGAGCGATTGACCTACAGAAAAAACTAATTGCTCTGGATAATAATTATCCGGCACTAAAGCAAGCTGATTGTCTTCATCCCAAGTCTGGCCGGTTGTTCCTTTTTCAAACCAAGCTCCTTGCGCACGCTCCGGCACATCATACTCGACTCGGCCGCAAACTGGCTTGATCTCTCGCCAGTTATTAATCCTTCCCAGCAAAGTTTGCATTTTTGCTTTTTTTGTTGAGCCAAAATAATCAAGTGGACAGACATAGTGTAGGCGAAAATCGCCCCAGTGATCAGGATTAATATATTCAAGCGCTTTAGCCTGGGTGTCTGATAAAGTAAAGTCTAAAGCGTTTTGGCCGATCTGCCCGCCAGCTGTTCCTATTTTTGTTCCTTTGGGGATAAAAACGGAAATGTTTTTTGAGCAAAATTTATATTTCTGCTCTCCCACCCAATCGGTTTGGCACTCGCCTATTCCGGCATTATAGGCATCTTTTAACTTTTCAGTTATTGAAATAACATGGCCGAAAAGACCATCTACTTCAGTACATGGGGAAAATGATATGTTGTAGTCCGTATAAATCGGGTCTGCGGACAAATGTTTAATAGAACTTATATTAGTTATCCAAATGTCACCGGGGGCATATACATTAGTTGTCACCGGAGTGACCGTGTCATCTTCTTTATTCAAATAAAGATAGATGTGATCAGTGGGAAAAATGTGCCCGCCGGTTGGATTTAAATTCCCTAAAGGAGCAATGTTTGAAACATTACTCATATCAACAGGATACCGAGTAAATAGTGTTTGACTATCACCGCAACTTTCTAATTCAGCAGCTTGAGCAGAACTAAAGCAAGAAAAAATAAAAATTATAATGATATTAATTGAGATTATTTTTTTTAAATTAATCATTTTAAAATAAAAAGTTCATTAGATTTATTAATTATAACATAGTTTAGAACTTTTAATAAAATATTCAAAACAACTAGTTTTTTCAGGTGTTTTTTGATATAATAATATTATGAAAAAAAATTTTCTTCTTCTAATTATTGTTTTATTGGTTGTTTCTGGATGTACTAAAAATAAAACCATTACTAAGTCGAATGCTGATGTTGTTAATACAGAAATAAATCAAAACCTTAACATAGCCACAACAAATAAAAAAAATGCTGATGATTTAAATGAATTTACTTTTAAGGAATTAGGAATTTCTATTAATCTACCATTCAAACAAGAAATGGTAAACACTTCGTATGCCGAATGCGGATTGGAAACACACTGCGATAACAATGGCTATTCTTTTACAGGTACATATTATGATGAAACCTTAGGTTATCCTATTACTTTTTTAGGAAGCGTTTCGGAAAATTGGTCTCCGCCTAGAGACTCGAATTTAGCTGAAGTGTATGATTTAAAATTTATTGATGATTCTTTTTTTGTTTATCTAAACAACGAAAAAAAAAATTGACAGGACCGAAGAATTAATTTATCAATTTTCCTTAGATGAACAAAATGGTGCAATTTTTGATGTGAATGAATCAACCGATTCGAACATTATTAATAAATATTTAGGAGTAGCCAAACTGAAAAGTAATAATAAATATAAGTCCATAGGTATTGCCCTAGATAAAAATAATATTTCTAAAGATGACTTTATTAAAATAATGGAGTCAATTAAATTTATTTAATCTTGTTCCAAATTAACATCCCATTTTTTAGCCGGGACACATATCTCTTGCGAATCATCTGCCAATAAAAAAGGGACGCGGCTAAAAACCGCGCCCCTTAGAATATTTTGGCTTTATTCGCAAATCGGAGCTGTGAAGGCGCCGGAAATTGCAGTTTCTTCGCCGGCTTCACTATCAAAAGTAAAATCAGCCCAGCCAGTAACAGTATCAGTAGCTTCGTCTATGTTGCTGACTACCAGCTTACCAGCCCAATCCACATTTACGCTCATGGGTGTGCCGCTTTCCTGTTCATAATAATAGTAAGCGTTATAATCATCGAACGCTAACTCATCTTCCAAAGCTTTATCAAAGGTGCCAATTTGCAAATCTTTCGTAGAAAAACTGATGGCGTCATTATCCATCACTACGCCGCATTCTTCATCCGGAGCAGTATTAGAAAACTCTACGGTATAATGGTCGTCCCAATTATGCACTTCTACATAGGTAGCTGTAAAATCCTGGCCGTTGAGCGTTCCAGACGCGGTTGTATCGGGGATGGTACCCTGATCCGTGGCATCGGTCCAAACCGAGCTTTCAGTTACCGCGGCGTTGGTATCAGCGTCGGCGGTGTTGGTGTCAGTGGTTGTGGTTTGACAGCCGGCTCCGGTGAGTATTACCACCGTAAGAAGTAAAGCGGGTGCCAAAAATAACGCTTTTTTCATTTCTTTTTTATTAATTATTATTTAGCACGTTTATTATAGCATTAATTTTCTAAAAAAAGCGAACTGAAAATTAACAGCCAGCCCGGACACCTATCTCTTGCGAAACAGGGCCGGGCTTTCCTCCTTCGAAGTCAGTAGGGCAGCGTCCTATCCAGGAAGCGCCCAAACCAACCGCCGGCCGCGCCCAAGAGCACAGCCAGAACGATCCCGAGCCACAGCCCGATGGCGATATAGCCAACGAGTCCACCGACAACAACCCCGATAATGGCGAAGCACGCCATGTCGAAGTTGTCGTTCACCGCTCGGAACCAGTCCCTCCAATCGCGCCAATCGTACATGTCTTCCTCCTCCCCGCAATTGCAGGGTTTTGCCTAATGCTGAACATACAGCGACATCTTAAACTAGTATGAAAGTTATTCTTTGTCAAAAAAGAAGTGATTTACAATTAAAGCCCATTATGCCATACTGCAGCTGAATATAGTACTTACAACTGTTCGCAAGAGCAAAATTAAGGCACGATTGCACAGCTGCAGCACACATTCATCCCTTTGGGGTGTTTTTTTATATGATCAAACCACTGCCTATTTTTGACATTATCATAGTATACGACGCTAACTTAGCTTTTAGTGCTGCTGATTCAACTTATCACGAGTCTTCTCCTTTCACTATTAGCGAAGAGTCTTTTAATTGTGATGCTACCTATCGCTACTTTATTCAATATTGTAAGAAGCAAGGCCTTTCAGTCGCCTTTACAACCACAAAAGATATTAATACTTCGGGACAATTTAGTAGTGTATGGACATACAATAACCGTTGGGAACGTAATTACCACATTGCATACGCGAAAGTAATATTTGATAAATTTTTAAATCTACTTCCTCGCAATCATGAAGTTTACAAACGATTAACAACCGCTAAAAAATCGCTGCCGTTCTTTCATGATCAAAAGATAAATATATTATTCGATAATAAATTAGAAACACATTTACAACTTTCTAGCTACACTATACCCACTGTTAAAGTTGATTCTTTGACCAAGGAGAGCATTAAAAAAGCTAAAAAATCTTTGCTTTCCCTGTGTCTCCGCCATCCATTTCGTGATGACTTTAATTCTGATTTAGTACTGAAAGATCAATTTGGATGGGGCGGAAATAGTATTTTTAAAATAGCTAATGGCAATGACTTTTCTAATGTTCCTTCTGACTCTTCCATTAATTTTGTCTTGCAACCTTTCATTCAAACTTCTGGTTTTAATATTGCTCACTTTACCGGAAAATCTGATTTACGCGTTATTATTTGCAACAATGTTATTATCCAAAGTTATCTGCGTATTGCTAAAATTGGAGATTTTCGAGCTAATGCTGAACAAGGCGCCAAAATTACTTATTTGACTTTAGATCAAATTCCTCTTGACGTGCTGGAGATGATAGCTAGTATTCAAAAACATTCACCAAATAAAAATGCGCTTTATGCACTAGATTTTATTAAAAGCATTAATAACCACTTATATTTTATTGAGGGCAACAGCAGCCCCGGATTAAATTGGTTTGACCCGGAAGACGAAAGAAGAGCGAAACAACTTATTCGTCTGATTGTTAAAAAATTGAAAAAAATAATTTTATTGTAGCCAAGGTCTTCCTTGGTCTTATAACTAGCTAGAAATATATATTTTTGATATTATATTATTATAATAATTCATTATAATAATATGAAAACAAAGCTGATTATATCCAGTTTGGTATTGGGCATATTACTATGCTCCGGCACTCCGGCTATGGCCAATACCTACGATAAATACTTAGGCAGATGGAAAGGGAAAGTGGAAATTTATAATAGTACTTGCCCAAGTGTTTACCCCGACGGCGATATCGGGACTGCTATTATTAAAATCAAATCAATTCAATCAACCGGTAAATTAACCGCCTACGTAAAATACAGTACTTATGATTATAAATATCAATTAACCGGAAAAATAAACGAAGATAGAATTAAATTCCACTATGAAATGTATGATGATGTAACTACATACGATTTATCGGGAAAATTTAAAACAGACACGAAAATGAGGCTTCATTCCTTCAACAACAGGCCGGGCACATGTGATGATGGGTTCAACCAAAGATATATTCTTAAGAAACTATAAATTATATGTTACAAATATCTCATGATTTAACATTGTCCATGGTTTTTATTCTTATTTTAATGTTTATAATGGCCGGACTGATTATAGCGCTAGTTTATATCTATAAGAAAAAACCGGAGCTGAGAGATTACCTGATCAGTTTGGGCTTTGGCTTTGGTTTAACTTTAATTACCGCCTTGGCCGTCAGCTTTAAATATGAAGCCGGCACCGGGCTTGCCCGCAAATTCGGTTGGCCGCACTTTATTTATATTCTCTGGCCCAATGGCACAAAAGGCTTATACCTTGGCCCAGGCTTAAGCTATATATTGGGTGATATTTTCTTCTATGCGTTCTTAGCGTTACTGGTAATAATGATATTTAAAATTACCGACAAAAGAAGAAGATAATTTTCTTATTTACTCCGAAATCAATTCGGGGTGTTTCTTTTATTCACAATCATTTATGAACAAAAGGAACGATGAACGATGAGACTGCAGTTGTTGGTAGCTAATCTCACTCATCGTCCGCCACGGGCGCCCCCTCAACGCTGTGGCCAGTCTGCCTGCCCATCTTCGGCAGCTTTTTTCAAAGCCGCCGTGATGACTTGGAATGCTGAACCAACGTCGTCTACGATGGTGAACAGCTTCAAGTCTTCTTTTTCAATGACTCCCGCCTCAACTAAAACTCGGAAGTCGATTAGGCTTCCCCAAAAATCCCTACCGTAGAGGACAATGGGAAGCGGTTTTTCGATTCGTCGAGTTTGTCTGAGGCAAAGAAGTTCGAACAGCTCATCGAGCGTTCCGAACCCTCCGGGGAATACCACGAGAGCTTTCGCTTGATAGGCAAACCAGAACTTCCGCATAAAGAAATAGCGGAAGACGAAACTAAGACCCTTGGTAATGAACTGGTTATTGCCCTGTTCTCTTGGCAGGACGATTCCGAATCCGATCGACCTTCCACGGGTTACTTCGCTTGCCCCTCTATTGGCAGCTTCCATAATCCCCGGGCCGGCACCGGTCGCAACCAAGTATCGGCCTCCCTTTTCGCTTAGAGACCAATCCGTAAGAAGCATGGACAACAGTTTAGCAGCTTCGTAATACCCATTGCCCTGCCTGACGCGAGCGGAACCGAAAAAGACAATCGTGTCTTTTACTCCGCTCAACCAAAGGAAAAGCAAAGGCCCGAGATACTCCAGAAGAATACGCAGCGGGCGCAGGAAACGCGGACCATTCATAATCGAAACGGGGTAAAACTTGATGGGCTTGGACATGGAGTCCTCACGCGGGGGTTGAAGGTTTATGTAAAGGAACGCCTCGACTTGGCATCAGTTTATAGAAAAAGCGTTGGAAAGACAATACTATTTTGCAAAACTATGAATAATATAGTATATTTAAAAAACGATTTTATTAAATATATGAAAAAAGCTTTATTAATCGCTATATTATTGCTGGCAACGACCGGATGCACTCAACAAGTAACTGTGGGTAACTTGAATATTGGCATTGAAGCCGATACGAACACGGAAAAGCAATATCAGGAAGAATGGTTGGAAATGGAAAAAGGCATAAACTTCAAAGAAATGCCGATTTACGAAAAAAGCGGACAAGAAGAGTATCTGCAAGACGTCGTTACCGTGTTTAAATTTGATCCTCAATATTTTACTTTCAGCTTAAAGCAGCAGACGCAAAATCCTTTGGTGATTTCTAAGTGGCAAGAAAAATATAAGCCGCTATTCGTTTGCAATGGCGGATATTTTATGGAAAATAATCTGCCTTCCAGCTTGCTTAAAATAAACGGCGAACAATACGGCACTAAATTGGGAGCGGATTCAGTAGGTGAATTGGTTATAGATGATAACGGTCAACCCGATATATTAGAAAACGCCGACAACAGCCAATATAATAATCTTTTACAGTCTTATCCTCTTTTAGTTAGGCCGGATGGCGTAAAAAGCTTAAAAGATGATAGCGGCCAAGTGGCCCCTCGTTCGATAATCGCCAAAGATGCTGAGGGAAATATTCTATTTATTTTTACCAGTAATTATTATTTCAGCTTATATAATTTGCAAGATTATCTGGCCGACTCCGACTTGAATTTAAAAATCGCACTAAACCTAGACGGCGGTCCTTCTTCAGGATACTACTTAAATTCCGAAACTATAAAAAAATCCGAATCAGATGTGGTGCCGAATGTGGTAATGGTGAATAAAAAATAATTCTATTTATCTTCCTCTGGAAATTTCACGCGTAGCATGGCCATGGTACTATCATCATGATTATCACCCAAAGTGGGTTCTTGATTATCAGGATCAAAAAGCATAGTCTCCATTTTTGTTTCTTCATTTACAATAACGAAAATAAAGTCCTCATTATCCCTGTCATTTAAAGCGTCTAAATCCACTTCTCCGTCTTTCATCGGTATAGTATCCATATCGAATGTTTTAGATATACCATCGGTCATTAAAACAACTATATCCCCGTTCTGCAAACCATCGAATGTTCTTTTACTAATTCTGTTTTTGGGCCCTCCGATAGAGCTGGTAATAGCATTGCTTCTCTCCCCGAATTCTTGTTTCCAAGAATGCGGAACCGTGGCAAAAATAATTTTTCCACTTCTTACAACTAAAGCTATGGAATCACCCGCCCAATTCACTTCCAAATCTCTCCCTCTAATTTCCGCACAAACCATGGTAGATGCCGGATTCCTCGGTCTTGCCATGTGTTGGGTAGCGCTATCCCTTAAAACAGCCAATTCCGTATGAGCCTTTTGCATGGCCGCAGAAGCAGACCAATCCCTGCCCACTTCCTTAGCAACAATATCCACCGCCATAGCGCTAGCTTTTTCTCCACTGCTGTGCCCTCCAACACCATCAGCTACTATTAAAACTGCCCCGTCTTGAGTGTTAATAATGGCTCCGTTATCTTGATTTTTTTTTCCATCAAATAAATGATTCGCTCCGATCTCGGTGGACAAACAAGCTTGCCCGCAAGTAGTTTCTATGATTTGGCTGAATCTTTCCTCGCTTTCGGGAATTCTAATTTCCGCTAAAACAAAACTTTTTTCTTTTTCAGTTTCTCCGGTCGCAACTATTTTTGGTTCACCGATCTCACTCATAATATTATAATTGAAAATTATTTATATTCTAAGATTAAACAAGATGGACAATTCCGTCAAGAAATCAAAAACCCCGCATTTCTGCGGGGCTTTGATTATAATTTAAAGAGCAAGTTGATTAAATCTTTAAATTGTCCACTGCGCTCGTATCTACTACTTCTTCGGTGGCTGGCATAGCTGGGCGGGGTGCTTTCGGAGGTCTGGAACCCTCTGGTTCGTAGATCTTCAAATTCACGCGCGCTTGTCTTTTAGCGCCAACAACGCGAAGCAAAGTTCTGATAGCTTTAGCGGTTTGACCTTGGCGGCCGATTACTTGGCCTAAGTCTTTTGAGTCGACTTTCAGGGTGATTAATACGCCCATTTCGTCGATTTTGCGTTCTGTTGAAACAGCGTCTGGATTGTCGACGATGTTCTTAACCAGATACTCCACAAACGCTTGGTCTTGTTCCATAAACTCTGCTTTGAATTAATTGTTAAGCAAGTATAATTATACCTTAACGAAAATCAGTGTCAAGAATATTATTTTTTCGGTTCTTCTTTCTTAGTTTCCGCCGGTTTTACTTCTTCTTTTTTCGCTTCAGCGGGCTTCTCTTCTTTAGCCGGAGCCTTGGCTGCTTTGGCAGCCTCATTCTTGGCTTTGTCGTCTGCGGCTTTTTTGCCTTTTTTAGTGGCTACCACGCGGCGCTTTTTGCCTTCTATTATTTTGGCGTTGATGAGCATGTTATTAACAGTAGCCGTGGTTTGCGCGCCTTTGCTTATCCAATACTTAATCCTATCCGTTTTTAAATTCATGGTCGGCGGATTAGTATGGGTATTGTAGCTTCCCAATAACTCAATGGATCGGGAAGACGGGGACCAATCTTGATCCTGCAGAACCAAGCGAAAATAAGGTTGATTTTTTCGGCCGATTCTTGAAAGTCTAATTACTAGCATAATTTTTTGTAATAAAAAACTCTTAATTATTAAGAGCACTTAGTTTAGCGATAAAACTATAATACTTCATTTACTCTTGCTTGTCAACGCATGCTTGATGTAACCCATTTTATAGAGCAATTCCGCGTTTAAAATGTTTCCGCCCGCGGCGCCGCGCACCAAATTATGGCTTAAGCCGACAAATTTATAATCCAACACAGGGCATTTTCTCAGCCTCCCAACGGACACGGCCATGGCTTTATCTTCGTCTCTGTCTATTAAGGGCTGGGGCCTGTTATTATCTGAATAATATCTAATCGGCTGTTTAGGCGCCAAAGGCAGACAATATTGCTGGGGCAAAGCTTTAAAATTTTTCCATATCTGTAAAATCTGTTTTTGGCTCGGTTTTCTTTTGCCAAACAAAACGCTTACGCATGCCATATGCCCATGCACCACGGGCACGCGATTGCAGTGCGCGGAAATTTTTAATCCGGGATAATCTTTTAATATTTTCAAAGGTTCTTGCTCTGTTTTTTCTTCTTCACCATCTATATAGGGAATAACATTTTCCGCAATGCCAAATTCTTTGATAGATGTAGCCCCGGCTCCGGAAATGGCTTGCATAGTGGTTACCATTATTTTTTTTATGTCGTATCCGGCTTTAAGCAATGCGTAAACCGGAAGCAAATAACTTTGCAAACTGCAATTCGGCTTTACTACTATAAATCCTTTTATTTTATAGTGCTTTTGCTGACGAACAATTTCTCTGATATGGCTCGCGTTAATTTCCGGAATAAGCAATGGCACGTCTTTGCTAAAACGATGCGCCGAGTTATTGGAAAAAACAGCCATACCGGCTTTGGAATAAGCCAACTCTAATTTTTTGATATCATTATGGCTCGGCATCTTCACGGCGGAAAAAATTACAGCGCATTTTTTAGCCGCTTCTTTGATATTATTTATATTGTCTACTTTAATACTAGTGCACTCTTTGGGAATCTGGCTTTTAATGTGCCAGCGCCCGGCCACGGCCTTTTTATAGGTCTTGCCAGCGGAATTTTTTGAAGCCGCTAAATAAACCACGGAAAACCAAGGATGATTTCTAAGTAAATGTACATACTCTTGGCCAACCAGACCCGTGGCCCCTAAAATTCCTACTGGTATTTTTTTCTGCTTACGCGGCATATCGGTTAATTACAAATAATAGTCCCTGGTGATTGAAAATTATATGTATTTTTTATTATTATGGGTATGTTTTTCTTTTGTGCCGGAACCATGGTAAGAGGATGCAAAACTTTCGCGCCGGCTTTGGCCATTTTAATAGCCTGCGCGTAATTTATTTTTTCTATCAACTTGGCTTTTTTCTTTTTTTTGGGATCAGCGCTGTATAAACCATCAACATCAGTCCATATTTCTATTACCTTGGCCTGTAAAGCCGCTCCCAAAATAGCGGCCGTGTAATCCGATGTGCCGCGGCCCATGGTTGTGGTTTGCTTTTTTTTATCGGCGGCGATAAAACCGGTAACTACCGGCACTCCCTTAATATTTTTCCAATATTTTTTTATTTTATTTTCCGTAGCTTTGTAATTTACTTTAGCTTTCATATAAGCGCTATCTGTTTGTATTATGTCTCGGCCGTCTACATATTGGCTTTTTATCCCCTGACAATTCAACAACTCCATAATAATATAGGCGGAAAATCTTTCTCCGCAGCTGGCCAGCGCGTCAATATCTTTTTTTGTATATCTTTTATTATCTTTTATTTTTTTCAGTCGCTTAAAACTATCTCGACACATTGTGCTCATGGTATTGGCTAACTTTTTTTGACGCTCCTTGGGGAAAAAATGCTTAATGATATTCATGTGTCTTTCGCGAATTACTTGCAAATTGTCCAAATATTTCTTTCCTCGAGCGGCTAACAAAACGGAATGGATCAACATATTGGTAACTCCGGAAAAAGCGGAAACTACGATAACTATATTTCTTTTTTCCGCCACTTCAATGGTGGTAATAGCCAAAACACGGCGCAAGCCGGCTTCCGAGCCAACGGATGTCCCCCCGAATTTAATGACTTTATCGATCATAACTTTCTAAACGCTTACTTCTTTCCCCTGAGTCATTTTTTGAGCTTCTTCCAGCTTCACCGATAAGATGTTGCTGGCGCCGGTTACGCCCATGGTGACGCCGTATAAAATATCGGCATGGTGCATAGTAGCGCGATTATGAGTAATCACTATAAATTGAGTTTTTTTCGCGAGCTTGCGCACAATGGCGGCGAATTTTTCCGCGTTAGCTTCGTCTAAAGCCGCTTCCACTTCATCCATTACCAAGAAGGGCGGGGTATTGGCCGCGATAATGGCGCAGATTAATGATATGGCGGTCATGGATTTTTCTCCGCCGGAAAGCGCGTGCACATTATGCACTTTCTTGCCCGGAGGCGCCGCTTCAATATCAATGCCGGATATAATGCGCTGCTTCTTTTTTAATTTACCCAAAGAAACCGGTTCTAGTTTTTTATTTTCTTCAACCGGTTCAGGTTGTCCATTAAGGGGTTTCTCTTCTTCTTTTGCTGGCTCTTCGGTAATCAATTGCAATTTAGCGTTCCCGCCGCCGAATAACACTTTAAAATATTTTTCAAAATTCTCCGCAATGGCTTTGAAAGATTTATTAAATTGCTTTTTTATGGTTATGTCCAAATCATCAATTATTTTATCCAGCTGTTCTATAGTTGCGCGCATGTCTTTGCTTTGCGTTTTTAAAAAGTCAAAGCGTTCTTTCGTGGTGTTATACTCGTTAACGGTTTCTTGGTCGATGCTGCCTATCAATTCCAGCTGATGCTTGAAATTCTCTATCTGCATGCTGATCTCGCTTCTATTCTTAACCTGGCCGGTCCATTTGTTAATTTCCTGCACTTTTTCCAGAGGCACTTCTTTGGCGATTTCTTTATCTAAATCTTCCAGCTTTGTTTCTATCTTGGCTAATTCAATGTCTAAAAAATTTATCTGCGAAACCAAACCGGATAACTGGTTCTGCGCGTCTTTGCTTTGATTCTGCAATTTCAGCAATTCCTGCTTTTTAAATTCTTCTTCTTCGTTGAATTTATTAATCTTATCCGAAACCTTCATCATCTTTTCTTCCAAAGTAAGGAGGGAGGCGTTAATCTTTTTATTCTTTTCTTGGAATTGAGCCAGCTGGGCATTTTTATCGTACTTTTGCTTTTGGCTTTGTTCGATATTTTTTATTTCTTTATCCAAATCCAAAGCCGCGGCTTCTTCTTTGCGGATATTTTCCTCAAGCAACAGAGCTTTTTCCTTTTTACCTTCTATGTTAATGCGCAAATCGCTTAACGCTTTTAAAATTTCTTCTTTCTGTTCGGCTTTTCTGCTTAATTCCCTGGTTAATATTTCTATCCTCTTTTTCTGGGCGATAATTTCTTCGTTATTTCGGCCATGCAGCTCGTCTAATAAAGAAGCCATCTGGCCTGTGATCATTTTTGCTTCCTTTTGCACTACTTTAAAAGTATTAAGATCGGTGGTATCCAGCAAGCGCTTTAAAAAATTCTCCTGTCCCGCGAAAATATCCACTAATCTTTCTCTTATTTCCGGTACGGAAAGAACTTCCAATTTTTTCTGCAATAATTCTTTGGCTTTTAAAAGCTCGTATTCCAAATTCTTAAAATCTTTATTGATCTTTTTTTCATCGAGAAATTTAACCTCGAGTTTTTCTTCCAATTGCTTGATAATGCTTTTTAAATGTTCCACTTCCAAATTCGTGCGCTTCACATTATGCTGCACTTCCTCGTATTTGCGTTGGAGCCATACCAAATTCAGCTCTCCTTGCTTTTCCTGTTCCACTTCCAGTTTTCCGCGAAGCACTATTTGGTCTTTTAATAATTTATTCTTCTCGTTTAAATGATCGTTGTAATCGCGCTGCATTCTTTGGTACAAAGCAGTGCGCGATTCTTGCGAAGATATTTCATCTAAGAGATTTTGAATATCTTTAATGTTTTTCTCCACGAGAGCTCTTTCTTTGTTGTATTCTTCTTTACTTTTTTGCGTTAGTTTTTGCTTTTGCGCTAATTCTTCGCGCATGGATCCGTAAAATTTTATCTGCAATTCCAAAAGCTGAACTTCTATGCTTTTTCTTTTTTCTAGTTTATGCACCTGGCGGGATAGCGAACGCAATCTTGGTTCTATTTCCAAAAGAAGGTCTTCGGCTCGGGTTAAGTTATCTTCCGTGCGGATTAATTTGTTTATGGCTTGGTCGCGCTTGATTTGAAATTCTTTCACGCCCGTTGCTTCATCAAAAAAATCTTTCCGATCTTGCGGGTTGGCGTTTAAAATATCCGTAATCATGCCCTGGCCGATAACGCCATAGCTTTTCTGGCCGAAGTTCGCTTTGGCCAATAACATTATAATATCGGAAAGGCGCGCTTTATTTTTATTAATGAAATATTCGCTTTCTCCGTTTCTGTAGCACTTACGGGTGATGACCACTTCGGGATAATCTATTTTCAAACGATTGTCGTGATTGTTCAAATGCAGATCCACTTGCGCCGCGCCTAAGCGAGCCAGCTTTTTGCTGCCCGCGAAAATGGCGTCTTCCGCCTTTTTCAAACGTAACAATTTCGGGCTTTGTTCGCCCATTACCCATCTTAACGCGTCCACCACATTGGTTTTGCCGCCGCCGTTGGGGCCCACGATGGCCACGAAAGGATGCTTAAATTCAAAAGTAGTCTTTTTCACGAAAGACTTGAATCCGGAAATAACGAGTTTATCTAGATACATAACCTCCTATTTATTTTTTACCACTTTTTTATTTCAAGCCCGGCTTTAGCCGCGTTTAACTGCGCTTCTTGTTTGGAAGCGCCTTTTCCTTCGGTTACTTTCTCATCGTTTAAAAACAAGCCCACTAAAAATTTCTTGGCGTGATCCGGGCCGGTTTCTTTCAGCACTTTGTAATGCGGGGTTACGCCCAGGGCGTCTTGCGCTTTTTCCTGAAATAAAGTTTTCGGATCGATGAATAATTTATTCTTTAATATATATTTAAGTTCCGGCACCAGCTGTTTTAAAATAAATTGGGAAGCCGCGGCGAATCCGAATTCCAAATAAATGGCCCCGGTGATGGATTCAAAGGTGTTGGCTAAAATTTGGTCTCGCGCTTTGGTGTTTTTATCTTTGGCTTCGCCTTTGCTTAAATAAAGCAAACTTTCCACTTCCATTTCTTTGGCTACCTTGGCTAACATTTGCGAATTCACCACGGACGCGCGCCAATTAGTAAGATCTCCTTCCGGAGCTTCGTAGTTTTTATATAAATATTCCGTGATTACCAATTCCAAAACCGCGTCGCCCAAGAATTCCAGGCGTTCGTTGTGCCCCAAGGGGAAATCCCGGTGCTCGTTTAAGTAAGAGCGGTGCACCAGAGCTTGAATGAGATGTGTTTTATCTTTGAAATTAAGGCCTAATCTTTTTTCTAAGGCACTGATATCTTTAAATGGTGACATGCGTTATTTTTTAGGTTCTTCTTCTTTTTTATTTTGATCCCGATAAATGCTTCCCAGCACGCCGTTGACGAATTTGCCCGAAGATGGGCCGCCGAAAGTCTTGGCCAGCTCAATGGCTTCGTTGATGGCCACTTTCGGAGGAATCTCTTTATTGTTGAAGCATAATTCGTAGATACCGATGCGCAGAACATTTCTATCAATGATAGTGATTTGCGCGATAGGCCATTCCGGAGCGTACTTGGTAATGAATTTATCCAGTTTATCTATGTTGGCTTTTATCTTTTCCACTAAATCGACGCTGAAATTTTGATCATCGAAATCGGCCGCGAAATCCTTTTTATTGTGTTGCAGAATTTCTTGAAGATCTTCTTTTTTATTGTTGAAATCCCATTCAAAAAGGCTTTGCAAGGCTAAGGTTCGCGATAAGTGCCGATTAGCCATAATTTACTTAGTCTCTTTTTGTTCTTTATTGGCTTTTTCCGCTTCCGCTTGTTTCTGTAGCTTCTTCTTGGCTTTTTTATCTAATTTGGCTTCCAGTTTTAATACATCCCTTCCTTTGTAGAATCCGCAATTTTGGCAAACCATATGCGGTAAAACCGATTTCTTGCATTTCGGGCAAGATAATAATGCTTTCTTTTTCAAAGCAAAATGCGATGCTCTTGTTTTTCTGCGTCTTGCTGGCAGACGTTTTGGCGGAACTGTCATTTTTCTAAATGATTAATGATTAATTTGTAAATTTAATATCAATACTATAACTGAAACGCAAAAATTAATCAAGTGTAGGATAAAAAACAAAAAAATAGGGAACGCACGCGTGCGTTCCCTATTTTAATTCATTCGTAATTATTTATTTCGAAGTTAGGCCGAAATTTACATCATCCGTATCCTTTCCCGCTTTTACCCGAATTGATGCGGATGCAGTCTCATAATATGTCGATGCGACATAAGGCTTGTATTTACCCGCGGCAATACCGTCAAAAACATAATAGCCATTACTATCGGAAGTAGCGCTCATGCCAGATCCTTTAATGCGTACTACGTAACCGGATAGCGGCAAGTTGGTGGAATTATCATAAATATACCCGGAAAAAGAACCGGCTTCACTTAACTTAATATTTACTCTCTTTTGCTTGCCCGCTTTAATCTTTTTCGCAACTATCTTTTCCGCGTATTGCGAAGAAGAAACGCGAATATTATATGTTCCCTTTTTTAATTCGCTGAAACGATAATAGCCGTCGTTATCCGTCGTCGCTGAATCATATCCCTGATTAGAAATTCTTTTACCCGAGTAGGCGTAAACATACGCTCCTTTCACGGGATTGCCATTATATGTTACGCGGCCGAATATTTCCGCGCCATCGGTTAAAGTGTAATCTTTTCCCGAAACATCATCTTTTAAATTAATTTTGCTTTTTTCATAAGCCACATAACCGGTTTTGGTAATCATGATCCGATAATAATTCGGGGTAATGCCGGTAATGGTAAAAGAGCCGTCTGAACTGGTGGTTCCACTATAATTTGAAGATGATGATCTTGGCTGGCTTAAATTATACAAATACACATACGCCCCATATATGGCCGCGCCATCCGCATCTAGCACGGTGCCGCTATACTCAGAAGCGGCCGGTATGCTGGCGTTTTGGTCGGCGGTTGTGGCGCCGAGAGAAACTTCAACATTATATAATACTTGAGTAACATAATAAGTTTTGCTGAAAGTAATGGTATAAGAAGTAGAGGGGCGCAAACTGGTTATGGAATAAAAACCATCCGCTCCTGATGTGGTGGTGTAGGTATTACCCAAACCGTCAGTAGCGCTTATGGTTACGGTTTCTAACGGCGTAGTTCCGTTCTTCTTATATGTGTATCCCGTAATTGTACCGCCTAATTGCAAAGTATAATTTTTCGTAGCTGCGGTGCCGTCTTCTTCTATTGTTAATGCTTTCGCGTAGCTGATATAACCGGATTTGCTGGCGGTAACCGTATAAGTGCCCACAGCAGTGCCATTATAAGGATAAGTATCAAATATCTGAGCGGTATACTGGCCGCTGCTGTCTGTTGTTCCTGTATAAGTCGTGCCGCCGCTTTTTACCGCAGTAACAGTCGCTCCGGATATGGGGGCGCCATTGGCATCCAGCACTTGGCCGGAAATTGTACTGCCATCGGTTAAAGTGATATCCAAAGAAGTATCTTGTTCGTCTACTATTGTCGTACCCGTAGTTATTTGCTTGGTAAAGTATCCCGTTTTACTGATAGTCATGTTATATGTGCCAGCGGCGGATACGGTGTAATCGGAGGAGGAAGGATACGGTGTAAAATAATATTGGCCGATAGCTGTAGAATAAGCACCGTAAGAACCATAAGAAGAGCCGGTGGAATTGTACCCGTAGATATAAGCATTATAAATCGGGGTAACCCCATCTCCGGCATAAACCTTGCCCAATATACGGCCTTGCGCTATCAAAGAAAAATTTATACTAGCGGTTTCGCCATCAACTACGGTAACAGTTTGTGTGCCTCTTCTAAAAACATAATTGGGAAAATCAGCGGAAGAAATGTAACTGTCATAAACAACGTAAGTGCCGGCATCCACAGTTATGCTGTATGCGCCCGCGGCATCTGTCCAGCCGCTGGATTCTACGCCGGTTGAAGCGTTCTCGGCCAGCATATACAAATTGGGAATTGCCGCGCCATCGCTGTGGCGGGTAACCGTACCGCTAATGGTAGCCGCGGCCCAAGTGGGCTGAGCCAGCATCAAGCCCAAACCAAAAATCCCTACAAATAGGGCTATGAATCCTCCTTTTTTGAACATAATGTTTATGTTTATTAATTAACTTGATTATATTATAATATAATTCTAAGATAATTAAAAATATGACTCAACGAGAAGCAATATTAGCCAGAAGACGCAATGCGCAAAGTGACGCCGCAAACGAAGCAACTGACGGGCGCAAGCTTACACCAGCTGACGACGCTACCGGCACCGAAGATGAAGCGCGCTTAAGGCAAGAACGAGAAAATACGCCAGAAAATGCAAAAACAGCCAAGGATTTATTAACCGCCACTATTGATGGTTTGGACCAGCTGACCATGGTTTTCGGTCGCCGAAAAAAAACTGCGGAATTATGCTGCGTCATCGAAAGCCGCATTCGCCGCTATCTGGAGCAAAATAACGAACCTAGCGTTTACGCCGAAGCTTTAACGCAAGAAGAAGAAAGGGATGAAGACACTAAGCTGGCTTTAGCTGAAACAGAAGCACATATAAGAGCGGAGCTTAATCCCCTTTTATTTCAGTTGCAAATTTCTATTGGAAAAAATAATAACCTGCTTGAATTACTGACCACCGGCCGAGTGGGCGCGCAAAAAACTCGCACTCTGTTTCATGAACTTTCCGGTTTAAGTGTAGAAAAACCCGAAGCGGAAAAAGGCAAGCTGGTTCTAATCGATCCCCTAAATACGAACGAAGACAATATCACCTATTGGAGAGAACGCGTAACCAATGAAAAATATATCGCCGGTTTTATTGGAAACCGTTCGGCTTACGCGGCAATCATGTTGAAGGATTTAGCTAAAGAAACCAAAGATGAATCTTTGAGAAAAGCTTGCACCATTATTGTTAAATGGATAGACCAAACCCAAGCGGGAATGGGCTCAAATTTGAGCTTAGAGGGATTAAGAGAATCGGTAAGCCGTTTAGATTTTTTGCATGCCCGGGACACTAAAGAACCTTTCCGTGTTATTAATGCTTTGCAGGAAATAAAAAGCGCAGAGCCCTTGCTCTATACCAGTTTACTGGGTACGGGGCCCAGATACGAAAGCGCTGAAGCTGGTAGAAGCGATCTGTTTGGCAACGTGGTACAGATCGCCCTGCAAAGAACTCTAGAGATATTACCGCAATGGAGAAAAACTTTCGGGGAAGACGAGGATGGTTTAACATTATTAGACCAGCAATGTCATGAATTATTGAATATGGCTGATACGACAGCCATGCCACTATTATATCTTGATGAAGAAAGAATGGCTGTGCTCATGGAGCACACGTCTATGCGCACTGCGGAAGAAATTCAAAGAGACCCAAAAATGGCCGGAATGCTGATGCCGATGGTAATGGGTGCTCTTTTTCATATGGATAAAAGCGCCAAGTTAAAAGCCGTAATGGAAAAAATTTCTGCAAAAGAATATAACGACACCTTGGAAAAAATAAACTCCGGTACAATGGAAGAATTTTTTGCTGTGGTTCGCAGCATACCAACCAGCCGTCTGGAAAGTGACCGCCTTTTAAAAAAAACTGTCGAAAGAAGAACGCTAGCGTTTTTAAGCGTTGCCGCGCCCGATGAGTTTATCCGCATCATTCAGGAGACTCCTGAGGACATGCTAGCTAGCGAGGAATTTAGTGCAGTAATAGAAAGAAGATTGGCGCCGGCTTTACCTGATCCATCATTGCCGCAAGGCCACCCTCGTCGAGGCACTTATCGAATTAACATTAGCAGTTGTCATGGTGATGTGGCCAGAAAAGCATACAATGAAAAAAACTTGCCTATCGGAGGCTACGAAGCGATAGATGGTATAAGAAAAATCCCGATTACAAGAAGAGACCGTATTATTTATAGATTATTTGATCGAAGAGGAGGCTACGTTAGAGAACAGGAAAAAGAGGAAGAACGTAATTTAAGAATGGTTCTCTGGGAAACCGCGCCGGATGAAACGCTGTTGTGCGAGGAATTTTACAGAAACTGGTGCGATTTAATTGAGAAAATAATGGAGAACATGAGCAATTACAAAATGGCGCACAAGTTTTACGAACCGATGGCGCGCGTGGCCGCCGCGCATCCGCAAATACCTGCGGAAAAATGGGCGCAATGGGTAGAAGCCAATAAAAGATACTTCTTAGGCATGGATGATGCCTTTAGCCGCCGGGTCTATTTTTATCGTCAAACAACCTTTGAAGATGTCATGGAAGGTCCTTCCGCATTACATAGAATAGGATCTAAATATATACAGGAGCAACATGAAGGTCGCTGGAAGGAAGAAAAAATGACCGAAGCCGATAGAATTAACAGAGAAGTCTTTCTCTTTAGAACCAGAGATGCCGATAGCAGTGGACAAAAAATACATGATTATGTAGGACATATAGTAAACATGCTACGAGAAGGAACAAATATTATTCCGATAATAGACAAATTAACTGATCAAGAAAAAACCGACTATTTATTAATGTTGCTAACATCATTAGTAGAAATTGACATTTATAATCACGATGAAAACGAGAGGATAATATCTTTTAGCAATTTAGCAATGAAATGCGATAATCTTTATTCAATAGTGCACTTGCTAAGATTATGCGATCGTTATTTATCTAATAATGCAAATTATCGTAAAATATGTACCAATATCGAAGCAAAAAAACACTTAACACCTACCGACTATCCGCGCTTTCAGAAAGACGAACACGGCCGCTGGCAGGTGGATGTGTGGGACGAAAAAAAGAAGGAATGGGTGAGGCAGGTGCAGTGGCGGGATTACGAGGTGGCGGAGACTAGAGAGTATGAAGGTGGCGAAGAATTAATAAGAATCGATGACCAAAAATATCTCACTAAAGACTCGCAATTGGTAGGTCCTATTAGTGTTCGAGATAACGCTGGCAAAGTAATTTACCGAATTGAACCGGCACCAGGTGGATTCAAAGCTATCATTGTCCATGAAAGTAAAATCATTACCGGCAGTTGGAACGGTCGAATGAATGTTTGGGATCCCACCGACGGAGCATGCGAAGCGACCATAGATGTCGAAGACGGGATAGACCGCATTATCCCGGCAAAGGACGGAACTATCTTCTTGGCAACTAAAAAACGGGTAGGAGATACGAATGTCTTTAAAACAAAAATAATTAGAGTGGATCTTGAAACAAAAGAAATTGTAACTATTACTGAAGGTGACGATATTGGTGACTTTCAATTATTGGAAAATGACAGACTATTGCTTCTTAAAAGACACGGACTGGAAATATTTGATCCTGAAAAAAAGAATAAACCGCAGTCATTAGGAGAAGATGCTCTACAGAAAATGGATACAAGTTTACCATGGCCATATGGGGACCGTGATATAATCTCTAATGACAAATATATCATTATTTCCAGACGTCACGATGGGTCATTCATAATCCTAGACAAACAAACTTGCCAACCAATTATAACCGAAAATGAGTTGCCCAAATTTGGTGGAAAAAATCCTTTTATCACTTCCGATGGTTTATTAGCCTTATCATTCGATGATACTATCAATTTTTATGACATGGGTAGCTGGAGATGCGTCCATCATTTACGTGTTCCTGAAGGAAAAATCCATACAATGATGGAAACAGGCGACCATAAAATATTAGCTGATGTGGGAATAACTCATCCTCCCACGCCACCAAGTGGAAATTATACGGTATCATATATACTCCAGGTACTGGAAGAAAAAAAATAAATATATGCTATAATTCAATAACAACAATTAATCTATAAATATGCCCAAAACCATTATCGCCGCGAATTGGAAAATGAATAAAAACAAAAGAGAAGTCACCCAGTTTTTAACTTCCTTAAAAACCGTGAAATGGAACAAAGAAAAAGAAGTAGTGCTTTGCGCGCCATATACTTTGTTGCCTTTATTGGACGAGCTGAATAAGAAAGCGCCTTGGAAAATCGGAGCGGAAAATATGCACGACCAAGAATCCGGGGCTTTTACTGGCGAAGTCTCCCCGCTGATGCTGAAAGATACAGGATGCGAATATGTAATTATCGGCCATTCGGAAAGAAGACAGTTTTTTGGTGAAACCAATGAATCGGTAAACAAAAAATTAAAATCGGCTTTAGCTCATAATCTCACTCCGATATTTTGCGTGGGCGAAACTTTAGAGCAAAGAGAAAAAAACGAAACTGAACAAGTAGTAACACAACAAATTCAAGAAGGTTTAAAAGATATAAAAACTTTAAACCAAATCGTTATCGCGTATGAGCCAGTCTGGGCCATTGGCACGGGCAAAGTAGCTACTCCCGAGCAAGCGCAAGAAGTGCACGCGTTAATCCGCAAACTTACCTCGCCGGAAATAAGCATCCTCTACGGCGGCAGTGTGAAGCCGGAAAACATTAAAGACTTAATGGCACAAAAAGATATAAATGGCGCCCTCGTGGGCGGTGCCAGCTTGGAAGCGGAGAGCTTTGCGAAAATCGTGAATTATTAAAATTATGCCGGAACCAACCAGAAAAACAGAAGCCAGAAGAGGGGGGCTTGATCGTTTCGTGTCCCGAAGCCGATTAATGAACTACGTATTGGCTGGCCTAATTTCTTTTGCCCAAGGAGACCATGCTAATCATAATCCGGAAACAACCTCGATCGCGGACACGGAGACAGAACCTCATGAATTCAAACCCCTGGTGCCCCTGGACCAGATACCGCAAACGAAAACTGTTGAAACGGATTTTTTTGAGGAGCCGTCTTCAGATATTACCCCAGAGAATATAAGTTCACTGCAAAAAGAATATGAGTTAAGCTCGGATCAAAAAAGATTCGCTCGCTTAGCCCGTATCGCCGGAGCGCCGAGTGCCGTCAACAGCCCCCAAGATGTGGAGCGTTTCCTGCGTTCGGCTGAAAAATTTAAACCAGCCGATGAGGAAGAGTTACGGGACTGGGATGAAGATTTTCTTAGTCAGGTGCTAGAAGCTCATTTTGAATCCGCTCCCCGGGAAATGAAAATAGTCATTAGCGACCAAGAAGAGCTGAAGATGTATATGTATTGGGACAAAGCAGTGCAATCACTGGGGCCTGAATACGAATTTCGCGGCCTGCCCCGCGTGGTCAACGAAAAAACACTGCCAAAAATTCATAAAATGCTAAGCGCAATCTGGGACGGGAATGAGACAGCAGAGGTGTGGACAGAATATTGCAGACAACTCGATTTCCAAGGAGAGTTTGAACCGCAGATCATTACACCGGAAACCGGGGTAAAGATAATTACCAAAGCTTACAGCAAATTAGATTATTCTTTAATACGGTTTTCGGGGTTGGCAGAGACTTATTTATCCAAATGTGAAATGAGAGACTACCCTGCTTTGGATCTAACTAATCCCGAACCTTTTTTGGAGGACTTGGAACATTTTAATTACGCACCATATGACGAAGAAGAGTATCCTTTTACCGGCGATGGCGTATCGTATTTTGCTTCCCCGGCAACGGCATATTACCACATAATGTCGGATAAAATGCAGGATATCCCGTTTCCAGAAGGCTATACGAGATACGAAGGTCTGATGACTCTACACTATTTAATGAATGCCGATTACGGCCCGCCGCAACGACTCACTGGTGAAACGCTGGTCCGATTAGCGGATTTAACTGAAAAAACGCAATCTTATGGGGAAATTTCAGATTTTCAACAGGAACTTATGCTGGCAAAAATAATGTCGAAAATAATGGAAAGAGAAGGCTTCCAGACGATCACGCCGGATAATTTTTCCGATTACATCAAAAGATTGACCGCGGCTTACGAATACGCCAAGACTTTGGCGCCGCGAAAAAATCAAGATGAATACGAAGAATTTATTATTTCAGGTGCACACTTTTCCGGAGAATTAAAAATCGCATTGATCTCGGATCCGGAAAACACTTCCCTGGTTACCGTAAAGGATCTGCAAAAAATTCCTCAAGGCCGGCGCCTGGCCGCCGTTATTTTCCAGCAAGCCGAACTGGCTGTGGTTCTGCCCGAAGGAGAGGTGATAATCGAGAATGATAAAGAATTACGAGCATTATTCCGAGATTTGCTATTTCTAAAAAACGCTAATCCCGATTTTGATCCATCGACTCTCTTAGAGAAAATCCATTACGCGGGGAAGGAAATGAAAGTAACTTCCTGGGAGCAATTTTCCGGGGTATTATCCACAGCCTATGTTTTTCCAGAGTATCCGTCGGCATGGCCGACCGGTATTGATGAATATCAAAAATTTAAAGCTGCCAACGTGGACTTAAGCGACTTCCCTATTTTCTCCGCCGACTACCGGTCGCTCGATGAATTATATGAACAAACTACCTATCAACGGATGAGATTAATAAGCATACTGCAAACAAGGGTGCTCAGCAAAAAATTATTGGAAAGAGCGGATTTTTATAACGTGCCTTTCGCGGTAACCACGGAAACCATGCCCGAAATTGCCAAGCAGTATTCGGAAATGCAAATATTTTTTGGAACTGAAGTCGCCGATCTCTATTTAAAGCAATTGGAGTTTCCTGGATTCCCGAGCGATATTACGGAAGCTAACTTGGTGGAAGTGGCCGCGGCGCTGCGCCTTTTGCGAAATAACGGCGGTGAAGATATGGTTCAAGAATACGCTTCCCGATTAACCCCGGGATTAACGGTGGCTTACGCCACGGAAATCACGACTGATGATTTGGAAATGGAATTCGCCAAAAAGACTCTGGCGGACCTCGGATTAATTCGTGTTGAATCTTCGGCAAAACCCGTTGTTATCAATATTACATACGAGCCGCCGCGCTCTTTGGAAGATCTGTTTCTGACTTTAAACAGTATGGAAATGCTTAAATCCCTGCATAAGGATGAAGGTAAGGCAACGGAAGAAAAATATTTAAAAAGCGTAGACTGGGAAAGCATTATTGGAGATGCCGTCAATGTTCAAGATATTTCCAAAATAGAAGAATTGCGCCAGCGCATCAACTCAAGCATCGGCTCCACTATGGGAGACCGATTTTTGATCGCCGTGGGCAGCTCGGCCATAGAAAAAAATCCGGTGACTTGGGAAAACATGGAAGAAAAATTAACTTTTTGCGAAGCGTATTTACAAGTCAGGGAAGGGGCTAAAATTGATGAAGATGTTGTGGGATTATACCACATGATCGGCATGTTCCAGGCCAGCCAAATTTTAAAATTTTGGCAAAGCCAGGGCGTGGATTTTGAAGATAAAAAGGTGGCGCCATATGTGACTAGACTGCAAACAGCGGGAGCCGATATTCCGGTGGATGACCCTATTTTAAGCAAAATTTGGCGTTCCGGCAGCCAGCCGAGTTATTTATTCAATAAAGGTTTAAGAAAAATCACGGACAGCGATGAAGTGACCGCTCCCGAAACCCAAGGAACAAGATTGACCTTTAAACCCAACCCAGAGCGCATGAAACCGGGATACGAATATCAATTAGTTTATAACGGCGAAGAATTGGTGGCGCGCGTATTAATCGGCGATCCAAAAAGCGGCGCCAAACTGGATTACGCGGTGCGCGTGGGCGGCGGCCTAACCACAGAAGAAGTGTACTCAATGTATCCTGAAGGAGAAATCGCGGCTCAAGCCGTGGGCAGCTACACCACCGGTCCGCAAAAACCGGCGGATTTTGCCATCGACGGCGGCCATGTAGAAAATTACCTTATTTCTACAAGAGAGGGTTTAGTAATTATTCAAAAAGATGGCACAGTGAGAATCAAGCATCGCGGCCAATTGCAAACCACGGATATCGCGCCACGAGCAGCAGTTAATCCGTTACACATTACTGAAAATTTATCAGACTTTACCACTTTTATTGAACTGGCAGAACGAGAAGGAGTTGATGTCATGAACAGCCATTTGCTTTTATACCAAGGCGGTTTGGAAGTGGGAACAAACTCCGACCCGGCAACCGATAAAAGAAGAGCGTTGGTTACGTATCATGACGGCCGCTTCGCGCTGGTTGATTTCGAGCAGCCACTGTCGCTTTACGAGGAAGCTTATCTTTTGCAACAGGCCGGTTTTGAGAGCGCGGTCAATTTGGATACGGGGTATTACGACTACTCCAGCATTTACCCGGCCGCCGGCGCACCAATTTCTTTGGGGCTGGAAGACAAAGACGGAATCAATAATAAATTTATATTTTTAAGCGAGCAATAGAATCACGGAAGCACGGAGAAATGCAATTCATTAATTGCATTTTTTTCGTGAACTCTGTTTTTTCCGTGTCTCCGTGATTCTGTCTCTCTTTAATTGACAAACATTGTTTATATATTAAGATACCGGCACTTCCCTAGCACATAGGAGGAAGTGATGGACGACAAGTCCAAGGTGTTATTCGATGTGTTGATCGGAAAACCCCACGCGCGCGGCACCCTGCTGCGCGTCATCTCCGAGTACCTTGCCATCTCCGATCAGGAGAACGGCAAGGACAGCGCAGAGCAGCTCTGCGCCTACATCGAGGCGAATCCCGATCGCGCAATCAACGCGTTCGGTGCGTGGGTCGAAGAAATGGAGATGGACATCGAGCCTGCCCCTCAGGACTAGATGGGAAGCAAGAAGGAGGCCGGAGTGGTTCGTTCGCGCGCAAGCAGCGGACCACTCCACAGATCAAACGAAAAAAAATAGATTAAATTTACATAATAAAAACCCCCTCTCCAGACATGGAGAGGGGGACGGGGGGAGAGGACGGAATTACACAAACGTTACGCTGGCCACTTTATCGCTAGGCTCTTTGAAGCGCATAAGGCGCACGCCTTGAGTAGCGCGGCCGGAAATGTTCACGGCTTTCAATGGCAAGCGGATAACCTGCCCTTTATTGGACATGATAATTAAATCTTCTTGCGCTAATTTGGCGTTCACGATAAACGAAGCGTTTATCTTGCCGGTCTTGGGCGTGATTTTAGCCGTGGTTACGCCGGATCCGCCGCGGTTCTGCACTTTATAATTGGCCACGCCCGTTCGTTTGCCAAAGCCGTTTTCCATAACGGTTAATAATTGCTCGTCTTTTCCCGCTTTGCCTTCAAATAATAAATCCATGCCCACGACCACGCCTTCTTTCTTCAAACGAATGCCGCGCACGCCGGAAGCGGCCCGGCCCATGGCGCGCACATCTTTCTCTCTAAAGCGGATGGCTTGGCCATTATCGGCGATCAGCATGATTTCGTCTTTTCCGCCGGACGGTTTTACCCATTGCAATTCATCACCGGGCTTTATTTTAATGGAAATTAATCCGGAGCGGCGCACTTTCTTAAAATCTTCTATGTCTGTTTTCTTGATAATGCCTTTTTTCGTAACCATTACCAAGAATTTATAAGAAGCCAGATCTCCCATGGCCAGAACCGAAGATATTTTCTCCTCGGGCCCAAGCTGCAAGAAGTTCACAATGGCTTGGCCCTTGGCTGTGCGCGAAGCCGGAGGCACTTCATAAGCCTTCAGCTGGAATACGCGGCCTTTGGTGGTAAAGAATAATATATCCGCGTGCGTATTGGTGGAAATAAGCTGGTCTACCGCGTCTTCTTCCTTGGCCGTGAGGCCGATCACGCCTTTGCCCCCGCGATGCTGCTGTTTGAAAGTGTCCGGCGGCAAACGCTTGATATAGCCGTCTTTGGTGATCATGAGCATGGCCGCTTCTTTGGGTATAAGATCTTCTTGAGAAAACTTGCCCACGGCATTGGGTACGATTTCCGTGCGACGGTCGTCGCTGTATTTGTCTTTAATTTCTTTTAACTCATTCTTAATGACTTCCAAAATCTTTTTGCGGCTGCTTAAAGTACTTTTTAATTCTTTAATCAGCTTTTTCTTTTCCTTCAACTCTTCTTCCACTTTCACTTGTTCCAAGTTGGCCAATTGCTGCAGCTTCATTTCCAAAATGGCCACGGATTGCCTGTCGCTTAAATGGAACTTCTTTATCAAATTGGCTTTTGCTTCTTCTTTATCTTTGGATTTTTTAATGGTCTTAATAATGGCATCAATCTTTTCCAAAGCCATTACCAAACCTTCCAAAATATGAGCGCGTTCTTCCGCTTTATTCAATTCGTATTTTAATCTTCTCACCACTACTACTTCTCGGTGCTTGATGTACTCTTCTAAAATCATTTTCAAATTAAGCACGCGTGGCTGCAAGCTATCTACCAAAGCCAGCATGTTGTAATGGAAATTTTCCTGAAGCGGAGTTAAGGTGTATAAACGATTTAATATTTTTCTGGGGTAGGCGTCTTTTTTCAAATCCACCACCACACGCACGCCGTCTTTATCGGATTCGTCGCGCAAATCTTTAATGCCATCTATTTTCTTTTCTTTCACTAAATCGGCAATCTTTTCAACAAGTGTGGCTTTATTCACTTGGTAAGGAATTTCCGTGATCACTATTTGAAAATATCCGTTTTTATGTTCCACAATCTCCGCTTTGCCGCGCATCACCACTTTTCCCTTGCCCGTAGCATATGCTTGCTTGATATCTTGCATGTTAAATACTTGGCCGCCCGTGGGAAAATCCGGGCCTTTCACGAATTCCATTAAATCATCCACCGTGGCTTGGGGGTGATCAATAAGGTGCATTATGCCGCCGCAAAGTTCTCCGAGATTATGCGGAGGAACATTGGTGGCCATACCCACGGCAATGCCTACTGTGCCGTTTAATAAAAAATTGGGCAGCTTGGCCGGAAGCACCGTGGGCTCTTGCTGAGAACCGTCATAATTCGGCACAAAATCTACCGTGTCTTTTTCAATATCGAACATCAGCTCTTCCGCGATGCGGGAAAGCTTGGCTTCCGTGTACCTCATGGCCGCGGCGCCGTCTCCATCCATGGAGCCGAAGTTTCCTTGGCCGTTTACCAGCGGATAGCGCAAGGAAAAGTCCTGCGCCATGCGCACCATGGAATCGTATACGGCTGTATCACCGTGCGGATGATACTTACCAAGCACTTCACCAACCACGGTGGCGGATTTTCTGAATTTGGCTCCGGCTTTCAAGCCGATAGTCCACATGGCGTATAAAATGCGGCGATGCACGGGTTTAAGGCCGTCGCGCACATCGGGCAAAGCGCGGGACACGATAACGCTCATGGCGTAATCTAAATAGCATTGCTCCATTTCGGAAACAATGGGCTGTATTTGAACGCGTTCTTCCGGTATGGCTTTTTCCTCGTTATCTTTTACCGCTTCTATTTTTTTAAGAATTTTTTTCTTGGACATATTTTACTTTAATTTAGGAAATACTTCGTCCTCCATCGCGTTTATTTCCTCCTCGCTTAAATTACGGGGATTTTTAATTATGGCGTTAATGTTTCGGTTACCGTTTTGGTTGGTATTTTCTTCGAGAGTGAATAATTTTCCGCTGACATCTCCAATGCTGGTTTTTAAATCATCAAAAGAGCCGGTTAAATTATCAGAGAACTCCGTCCAGGAATCATTCTCTTGTTCGCCGCCTTGCACTTTTAATGTATAAGGCCAGGCGATCATCCAAACAATGAAAATAACGGCAAAAGTGGTCAGCACCAATATCCATAAATGCAGTTTGCTGGCCTTTCTTTTTTTCTCGACAACTGGAATCTTAATGGTTTTGGATTTTTCTTCTTCCACTTCCCTATTAAGCTCTTCTTTTTGAGAAAGGGCTGCTGTGTATCTGTCTTCCGGAACTTCCGAACGTAAATCGTAAATGGATAATTCTTTTACGGGTGCCGGCGGTGCGTAGAAAACCGGTTTAGTCTGCTTTTTCTGTGTTAAAACTTTTTTAGCTTTTTTAACAGTCTTTTTTTTAGCAATAACTTTTTTACCCGCCGTAGCTTTAGCAGAGGCGGGCTTTTTCGTCGGCTTCTTGATGCTTTTCTTGGCAACTTTTTTAGTAACTAATTTCTTTTTTATTTTTTTGGGCATAAATATTTAAAAGAACTTTTTTAATTGCTGTTTTTTAAAAAAATTACTTTTGTTTCTTCCTGGGGCAGATCTTTTTTCTTAAGAATTAATTTATCTTGCGCTTCTATATTTTTAATACCCATTTCTTTGGCGAATTTTTCTACGTTTTCCAGCTTTAACTTCAATTTGGGAATGTGATGATACATGGGAATGACTATTCTCGGTTCTATTTGGCTGATTATTTTCGTGCGGCGCTCCGAAGTTAAGCTAGAAACGGGTAAAAATAAAACATCCACGCCTTCCATGGTTTCTAATTGCGCATCAGTAAGGGAATGGTTCAGTACGCCTAAAAATCCCAAAGAAATTTCTTCCGATTCTATGCGGAAAATAAAATTTCCGGTTTGATCCGTCTCCCCGGCTTTTAAACCGTAGATGTAATCTTCTTTTAATTCGTATTCGCCCGGGCCGTCTATTAAAAAATTATCCCCTATCAAGCGTTTGGTGTTATTCACGTTATCGTTTTTCGGATCGCTTAATAAAACCACGTCTGCTTTCTGCTTGGGCATGGTTAAACCCGTTTTATCGCCATACGGATCGGTAATGATGGTGTTGCCTTTTGTTTGAATTTTAAAACAGCTTAAACCTAGCCAATTTATATGCATATTTTAGGTGAAAAATTATAAAAAATCTCTATCTAGAATAACATAATTTTAAGAGGGTGGCAATATACCCAGGCTTGCCATTTTTTTCCCTTTGAGCTATAGTAGCAAAGTTGCTTTTTAATTTAATTTATCCCCTAGTTAAGGCAACCTGGGGGGCCGCCAGCTTAAAAAAAAGGTCAGGTTGGGGCTAACTACTTAAACATTAATTATGGCCACTAAAACGAAAAATCCTTTGTCCGACGAAAAGCAAAACAGCTTGATGGGCAAATTATTAGAAGAGCAAAAAGAGCTGAAAATTCCTGAAGTTAACGCGATTATTGAAGGAAAAGTCATTACCGCATCTAAAAACGAAGTACACTTAGATATAGACGGCATCGCTTGCGGTGTCGTGCGCGGACCGGAACTGTTTGATGAATCCGGCGAATACACCAGTTTGAAAATCGGCGATAAAGTATCGGCGACTGTTTTGGAATTGGAAAACGAAGACGGCGAGCTGGAACTTTCCTTCCGCCAAGCCGGCCACAAAAAGGCTTGGGATGAATTGGAACGCTTAATGCGCGAAGGCGAAACCATAGACGCCGAAGTATTAGACGCCAACAAAGGCGGCTTGATTATGCGCGTCAGCCGCATCTCCGGGTTCTTGCCGGTTTCCCAATTGACTGTAGAACACTACCCCAGAGTAGAGGGCGGCAATAAAAGCAAAATATTGGAAAGATTGCAAAGCTATGCCGGCCAAAAATTCAAAGTGGCTATTATAGATGTAGACGAAGCAGACAATAAATTGATTGTTTCTGAAAAAAGCGCGTGGGAAGACCAGCACAAAGCCATCATCGCCAAATACAAAGTGGGCGATTGCGTGGAAGGAAGAATTACCGGCGTGGTGGATTTCGGCGCCTTTATAGAATTCGGCGAAGGAGACGATAAGCTGGAAGGCTTAGTGCACATTTCCGAATTAGCCTGGCAGCGTATCGACGACCCCAGAAAATTCGTGAAAGTGGGAGACCCTATAAAAGCTCAAATTATCAGCATTGATGATTCCAAAATATCCTTAAGTATCCGCCGCTTGCAGAAAGATCCTTGGGCGGAAGTGGTAAAAAAATACACTGTCGGCCAAAAAATAAAAGGCGTGGTTTTGAAAATCAATCACTTTGGCGCATTTGTGGAATTGGATAAAGACATCCACGGCTTGGCTCACATCTCCGAACTTTCCAGCAAGAAGATCAACGATCCGAGCGAAATAGTAAAAATCGGAGACGAATACGAATTTAAAATTATTTCCATAGAACCGCAGAACCATCGTTTAGGTTTATCCATGAAAGCTTTGAAAGAAAAACCGAAAGAAGAACCCGACTCCGCCAAGGCTACGGCGGGCGAGGAAAAAGAGGAAAAGAAAGACGAAGCGGAAAAACCTGCGGTGACTGAAGAAAAAAAAGAAGAAGAAACAAAGCCGGAAGAAAAAAACGTGCCGGCCAAACAGGAATAATCTCACTTTGAGAAAATTGGCAGAATCTGTTATAATAGCTTTATAATTTATTAAGTTATAATCTTTCTATGGCTATGGTTCCCAACCGTTCTTACGGCGACATCGCGAAAAAAATCCTTTACTTATTTTTAGCGTTGATTTTTATCGGCGCTTTTTTAAGTTTATACAATTCTCCCTTTGAAAAAATCGATGAAGTATCTCTGAATACTTTAGTTTCCGAAGTTAAGGAAAACAAAGTAAAAAGCTTGGAGATTGTTGGAGAACAAACCATAAACATAGAACTTCAAGATGGCGTAAAACAAAAAACCAGGAAAGAATTAAGCCAGCCTTTGCCCGAATTATTAACCAGTTTTGGCATCAAGCCCGAACAATTGGGCAATATCGATATTAAAGTTAAAAACGATAACGGCCTGGGTTATTGGCTATCGGCTTTGCTGCCCTTTTTAATTCCTATTATAGTTATCGGCGTATTTCTTTGGATCATGATGCGCCAAGTACAAGGCACCAACAATCGCGCCATGATGTTCGGCCAATCCAAGGCCCGGGAAACGAACCCGAAAGATAAAAAAAGAAAGGTAACTTTCAAAGACGTAGCCGGAGTTTTAGAAGCCAAGGAAGAATTAAAAGAAGTGGTTGATTTTTTAAAGAATCCCAAAAAATTCCAAAACTTAGGAGCGCGCGTTCCCAAAGGAGCTTTGCTAGTAGGCCCTCCGGGCACGGGTAAAACATTGCTCGCCCGCGCCATTGCCGGCGAAGCTAATGTCCCCTTCTACCACATCTCCGGCTCGGAATTCGTAGAAATGTTCGTGGGCGTAGGCGCATCGAGAGTCCGCGATCTATTTAAAACCGCGAAAAAAACCGCTCCCAGCATAGTATTCGTAGATGAAATAGACGCGGTCGGCAGACAAAGAGGCACCGGTTTGGGCGGATCCCATGACGAACGCGAACAAACCTTAAACCAAATCTTAGTGGAAATGGACGGTTTTGATAATGAAACCAATGTGATTATTATTGCGGCCACGAACAGGCCAGATGTATTGGATCCGGCTTTATTGCGCCCCGGCCGTTTTGACCGCCGCATAGTTTTGGATATGCCGGATTATAAAGACAGAGAACAAATACTCTTGGTGCACGCGAAAAATAAGCCGCTGGCCAAAGACGTGAATCTTAAAGAACTGGCCCAGCGCACTCCTGGTTTTTCCGGCGCTGATCTTTCCAACCTTCTAAATGAAGCCGCCATTTTAGCTGCCCGCCTTAATAAAAAAGAAGTGAATCTGAACGATTGTCTGCAATCCATAGAAAAAGTGTTACTGGGCCCCGAGCGCAAAAGCTCTTTGCTCAATAAAAAAGAAAAAGAAATCACGGCTTATCATGAAGCCGGGCACGCTCTAGTAGCCAACCAACTGCCTAATGCCGATCCCGTAAAAAAAGTATCTATTATTTCCCGCGGACGAGCAGCCGGATACACTTTAAAACTGCCCATAGAAGATAAACACATGCACACAAGATCGGAATTCTTGGAAGATATCGCGGTAATGCTGGCCGGGCACGCCACGGAAAGAGAAGTCTTCAAAGAATTAACCACCGGCGCCACCAATGATCTGGAGCAAGCCACCAAATTGGCCCGTCGCTTGGTAATGAGCTTTGGCATGAGCGATGCCATGGGCCCGCGCACATTCGGTGAACGGGAAGAAATGGTTTTCTTGGGAAAAGAAATAGCGGAACAGCGCGACTACAGTGAAAAAACCGCCCAGTTGATAGACAAAGAAATCGACCGCATTATTAAAGAAGGCTATCATCGCGCTTTGGGCATTATCCGCGATAAAAGAAAAATTCTTAACCGCATCGCGGAAGAACTATTAAAGAAAGAAACTCTGGAGCAGAAAGATTTCGAAGCTTTGGTAAAAGATTAAAAATAAAATAAATATATGAGATTATACTTTAAGGCATTGTCCGATGGCTGGAAACTGACTAGCAAACATACTTGGCTTTGGTTTTTCGGCTTGTTCGCCCTGTTTATCGTGGGCAATGGCGGAGAATTCGATTTGTATTTTAAAAACGTCGGCCGGCTTTCCGGAAACAACTCAATTTTCAGTGCCGCTTTCTGGCAGCAAGGAGAATGGGTGGAAATAATTAATCGCTTGCAATCGTTATGGACGGAAAACTGGATAATGACATTATTCATGGCTGGCATTTTTGTTGCCGCTTTATTATTTGTTCTGTATTTTGTTGTTATTTCTCAAATTGCCTTAATCTACGCCGCCAATCAAGGGCAAAAAAGTAGTTTATCTTTTCATCAATGCATCGTGGCGGGCAATAAATTTTTCTGGCGCGCTTTAATTATCAACATAATCAGCAAACTGATCGTAATAGCCGTTCTTTTAATTATAGCCATACCATTATTTTTCTTATTAAGCAGCGGTACTTATGAAGCCACTTATTCCATTTTGGCCTCGATATTATTAATACCGGCCGTGATTATCGTTTCTTTTTTAAACAAATACGCGATTAACTACGCGGTGATTGATAATGAAAAAATATTTCCGGCCATAAAAAAAGCGTTTAAACTATTCGGCCAGAATTGGCTGGTCAGCTTGGAAATGGCCCTGATAATTTTCATTCTTTCCCTTTTACTCGGCTTATTTATTCTGGCGGCCACGGCCATTGTATTGGCTCCTTTCTTGGCTTCATCCATCTCCACGGCTTCGGCTTATGCCGACCCGCTAGCGAATATTTTAACCGTGTTAATGCTGGCCGCGCTGGTATTAATCGTTGGCATGGTCTTAGCTGCCTCCATATTTTCCGCTTGGCAATTAACTTCTTGGACATACCTGTTTAAGGAATTGACTGCAGGGCCGAAAGAAGGTAAGCTAATACGCGTCTTGAATGGAAAAAGGGGCATATAATCTGCTTCGCTCCTTACTACGTTCGGAGCTTCGCAGGATCAAGTCTATTTATTTAGGCCTAGCTCCTGCGAAGCCCTGATCCAAAGGATCATGGGCGAAGCAGAGGGCATATAGCTCAGTCGGTTAGAGCACAGCCCTTATAAGGCTGGGGTCCCTGGTTCGAGTCCAGGTATGCCCACTGAAATATAACTTAAAATAGAATATTAACCACTCTTTTATTTCTAGTTAGATGGAACACTTCTTTTTGATTTACTTGTAGTAGATTCCCTGCCAGATACTTTAAAACAATCCGTTTTCGCTCTTTTGAGCTCATCAGTTCCGATACCTATCGGAAGAACGGATGGGGGAGAGAGTGACGAGCGGGGGTCACATCTCTCCCAAAAAAAAGAACGATGTATCTATTTCCAGCGGTAAAGAACCCGCTGGTCTTGGGGAGAAATGCAGAGGCGGATCTCCTTGGATCCGTCCTCGTTCTCACCCTGCATTATCACGGCCCAATCTCCGTAGAGACAGACCGCCGAACTAACCTCCTGTGCGGCCTGGAAGACGATCGCCGCGATCTCTTCATGGGTTACCGGCGGCTGTGCCGCGAAAACCGTGAACTTGTCGTCCCTCATCCGCTTTTCAGCGGACGGCCGCCTTTCGAATCCCGGCGCCGCGATCATGGCCATCACGCGGCCGGGCCAAGCCTGCGCCGCGATGAGCGACCCGACGATGAGAGCCTCGGGGTTCTCCTTTTCGAGGCGTTCCAGCGCCTCGGTCGAGGCGACGTCCGGTACGATTTTCGTTCGGACAAGCTCGACACCGGTCGGGTGCATTCCCGCCGGCTCATCCTCGAACCGGGCGTTCAGCACCGTCCCGGAAGGAGGGACTTCGTAGACTTCTCCCTCGACGGAGAGGAAACGAATCAGGTGGGGGGTAACATTAACCACATTCTTCCTCATGACTACCGACCTCCTTGCTCTGATCAAAATGATTTTTATGTTTTGTTAAGCTTAAATGGTCTCTTTATCTTTTTAACTTAACGACGAAATATACACTAAAAATGGCTTTATGTCAATAGTAAATGATTAAATATAGGCTAAAAATAGCAAAAAAATATTTATTTTGGCTAAAATAAACCATTTTTACTGGTACAAAATCTGAAGGCGGCTTTTCTACTATATCCATGCTACGCGCGACCTCCTATTCTAATTCTAAAATCTTTGCTAAAATAGGTTCCAGTAGCGTCGTATAAAGATACATTTGGGTGTATAGCTCAGTTGGTTAGAGCGTCACATTGACATTGTGAAGGTCTCTGGTTCGAGTCCAGATACACCCACCTATTATTAAACATACAAAAATGAAAAAAGATAAAATCAGGGACATCATTGCCCAAAGCCACCGAGGAAAGCAAGAAGAGCTAGCCCAATTGCGCGGAGAAATCATCAAGCCAAAAGATATAGCGGAAAAAGCCGGCTGGATAACTTGGAGAATTTTACGCATTATGGCGGAGTTCACGGATGGGTATGACTTCTTGGGAAAATTAGAGCAAGATGTCACTGTCTTCGGTTCTGCCAGAACAAAACCGGGATCAAGATACTACGAAGAAGCATATAAATTAGGCAGGTTGCTCGGCCAGCATAAATATACTGTTGTTACCGGCGGAGGCCCGGGTATTATGGAAGCGGCCAACAAAGGCGCTTTCGAAGTCGGCGCCAAATCTTTGGGCTTGAACATTAAATTGCCCATGGAACAAAGGTTAAACCCGTATGTCACCGGCAGCATCGGCTTTCATTTTTTCTTCACCAGAAAAGTAATGCTTACCTCCCCTTCGGCCGCGTTCGCCTTTTTCCCCGGAGGATTCGGTACCATGGATGAATTCTTTGAAGTGGTAACTTTAATCCAAACCAGAAAAATGGATAGAGTGCCTTGCGTACTTGTAGGCAAAGAATTCTGGAGCCCTTTAAATCATTTTATTAAATATGGCATGTTGGACAACGAACATACCATTAATAAAGAGGATATGAATTTATATACCATCGTGGATACGGCCGAAGAAGCTTATTCGTTTATAAAAAAATACAAGATTAAAAGAACTTTCTAATGGATTATAAAGTTAAACCGGAGTTTATTGATGAACGTTTAGATAAATTTTTAGTTAAAAAATTTCCCAATTTATCAAGAGCGCAAATTCAAAAAGCCATCACCGATGGCCATGTTTTGGTTAACAACCAAAAGCCTTCCAAACACCGTTTTCTAAAAGCAGACGATCTCGTTAATATTGATTTCAATGCTGAAGAACTGGAAAAAAAATCACCGGCAGCTTTGCAGCCCAATGCCGACATTAAGCTAAATATTCTTTTTGAAGACGAAAACTATATAATAGTTAATAAACCGGCTAATCAAATCGTGCACCCGGCCGAGCATTATAAAAATAACGATACTCTGGCTCATGGTTTGCTGGCTCACTTTCCCGGCATCGCTTTGGTGGGAGAAGACAAAACGCGCCCAGGCATAGTGCACCGCTTAGACAAAGAAGTTTCCGGCGTGTTGGCTGTTCCCAAAACTCAAGAAGCATTTTTGCATCTTAAAAAGCAATTTCAAGATAGGAGCATCTACAAAGAATATATTGCCTTGGTGTACGGAAAAATGCCTCAGAATCATGATTATATAACCTTTAATATTGAAAGGTCCAAAACCAGAGGCCACAAAATGGCGGCCAAACCGGATAATTCCGGAAAAGAAGCAGTGACAGAATATGAAGTCACCAAAGAATATGCTTTATATTCTTTATTAAAGGTAATCATCCATACCGGACGCACGCATCAGATCAGGGTTCATCTTAACGCCCTTTCCCATCCCATTATAGGGGATGAATTATACTGTCCGAAAAACTTAAAGAACAAAGCGAAAATTAATAGAATTTTCTTGCACGCGCACATCCTGAAATTTAAAAATATGCAGGGCGAAGAGCTTTCATTCAAAGCGGCTTTACCCGATGATTTAAAGGTTTTTCTTGAAAAAATAAAATAATAAGCAGGCTTGACGAAACAAGCCTATTTATTTATACTATAAAAGTCTTGGATTATTCCAAGATTTTAATTACTTTAATTTATCATTTTACTATGGAAGAAGCAGCAAAACCGCAGGAACAAAAGGTGAAAAAAGCCGAATTGCCCAAATTAAAACCGGGTAATAAAGTTAGAGTCCACCAGAGAATCAAAGAGGGGAAAAAAGAAAGAACGCAAATATTCGAAGGCATGATCATAGCCATAAAAGGCGCGACGCCGGAAACAAAAACCATTACCGTGCGTAAAATGTCCGAAGGCGTTTCCGTGGAAAAAATCTTCCCTCTGGCCTTGCCAACTATTGAAAAAATAGAAGTTACCGGAACAATAACCGTACGCCGCGCGAAACTATATTATCTTCGCGATTACAAGAAAAAGGTTAAAGATAAGAAATAATTCTAATTCTGGCCGGGGTGGTGTAATTGGTAGACACGCTACTTTGAGGTGGTAGTGGCTGTATAAGCCGTGGAGGTTCAAGTCCTCTCCCCGGCACACTCGGGGTGCTTAGCTCAGTTGGTTAGAGCGTCTCGTTTACACCGAGAAGGCCAGGGGTTCGAGTCCCTTAGCACCCACATTATGGCAAAATACATTATTGGCATCATTATGATCGGCGTGGCTATTGCCATGGTCATTAAAACGGAATGGTTCATCAACTTTTCCGGGCGCATCCAATGGGCGGAAGATAAACTGGGCGGAGACGGCACGCGCACATTTTATAAACTGCTAGGAATAATTATTATTTTTCTTTCCGTACTGGTTATGAGCGGAAGAATTTTCGCGATATTCGATTGGATTTTCAGTAAAGGCTAAAAAAAGGGCCCGTAGCTCAGTTGGCTAGAGCGCCGCATTTGCATTGCGGAGGTCAGGAGTTCGACTCTCCTCGGGTCCACTAATTTATTTCTTCTTCGTGCTATGTTTCTTCTTTTGCTTTTTCAGCATCTTTTCTAATTTATAGAGATGGTAAATGGTAACCGAGCTTAAGATAGTCAGCAAGCCAATGGCTATGCCAAACACATAAAATGGCCAATAACTTTTTTCCTCAGTATAAACAGTCTGGGCTTTTTTTCCCGTTACATTTAAAACTAAATAATCGGAAACGGCATTACCCGCTTTATCCACGGCTTGCATGGATATCTGATAACTTCCCGCTTGTAAAAAAGGCAAAAAATATTTTTCCGCTTCTTTTGGGGTAATTTTTCCTAATATTTTGTTATTTATAAAAACAGAAAAATAATCAATTCCGGAATTGTCATCGTAAGCGGCCAAATTTAAGTATGGAGATTTTTTATTTTTATGTATGTCAAAAATAAAAGATCGGGGAGGTTGCGTGTCAATTTTAAATTGATAGTGGCTGGTTTCGCTCCAGTCTGCACTATTTTTCGCGCGCAAATGAAAATACCAAATGCCATCCGCAAGATCGTATTTCTCCAGCGTTGTCTCTTGTGTGTCTTCTTCTGTATCGGGCATGGTATCCGCAGTTTGGTTTAAATCATAACTAAAATCCGTCACTCCTTCGTCTTTATTCCAAGATAATTTAATATTTTTATTAGCATACCAAAAATCACTTAGGGGATGCGTTTCAGAAATAATATTTGGTGTAACTGGTTTCTGTTTATTTTTTTCATTATCATCATCTATTTTATCCTCAGTGCTTTCTTTAATATTATAATTGGTTTGGCCAAGGCCGGTTAATATGTTCTGCGAAGTATTGGAAATTAAATATAATTTCCCGCTTAATACTTTCACTTGAGCCGTACCCAATGCTTTAGCATGAAACACCATGGAAATAAGAGAACCGTTTCCGGAAAAACCGGGATTCGGCCTACCACCGGAAAAAGCTATCAAGCCTCCGGAACCGGAAGGTCCTTGGTTCCAAAATGTAAAAGCCGATCCTTTAGAAATACTTATCAGCTCCAAAGTGTCCGTAGAATAAGAAATGCTTCCATCTCCGGCGCCAATGGCGTCTCCTCCGGTGCCAACTACTAAACTCACCGTAATATTTGAATCTAAATCATATTCTCCGCTGGTTGGAGATAAATAATAAGAACCGGACGCCCAAGAAGCGCAAAAAGGGAAAAACAAGAAAAAAATTATTAAAACTACACACTCCTTTTTCATATTTATTTTATTTTTCTTCTTCTTTTTGAGAGCACGAAAAAGGCGATAACTATCACAACTAAAATAACAATAAATAGAATACTTTTTTTATAGCTACGACCCTGCCCGTTATATTGCACTTCAGTTTGCGTTTCGTTGCCGGCTTTATCAAAAGCCGTAATGGTAATTATCTGCTTTTTATCTTGATCTTGAATGGTATAAGGGCTGGATAAATTTTCATAAATATGTTTTCCTTCTTGCACGGTATAAGAAGTCACCCCGGAAACGCTATCTTGGGCGGAAAAACTAACAAAAAATTGCCCGTCCAAACCTTCCGGCGTTTGGCCGATTAACGCCTGCAAATTATCCGGCGGGGTAGTGTCTATTAAAAATTTTTGAAAAGTTGTTTGTCCCCAATCGTCGTCAGACACTTTTTGCTTGATGCCGAAATAATAAACGCCATCTGTTAAATTTTCATATGTTTTACTGCCTGTTTCTTGTTCCGGAGCGGAATCTGGTTCTTTTGTTTCATTTTTATTTAATATATAGCTGTAATCAAGCGCTCCTGAATTTTCCCACTGCACGGAAAGTTTATTATTGCCGTACCAAATATTTTCTTCCGGATGCGTTGTTGATGTAATATTTATTTTATAAGGATCGCTTGGATTAATAACATAGGCAGATGGCTTAACTTTTATCTCAACCGGCTCTGGTTTTTCATCGCCATAAGCTAAAACTTGGCTTTTTTCTACATCAAGATTTATTTCAGTTTCTCCGGTTTTTGTTCCTGTAAAAACTATCGTGAATAATTTCGCGTTTATTACGTATCCCCCTTCGGTAACTCCGCCAGTGAACATGATCTTTCCTCCTTCAACCGTAACTTGCGGTTCCACCATCCATACATCCAAAGCGGATCCTCCGGTTATAATATCCTCAACCCGTAAATAATCTTTGGGATACGTTATTTCCCCTTGCACCGTATTAATGATTTCTAATTCGCTGTCCAACCAAACAGAAACTTCCACTGTTTCGTTCTGTTGCATGATTTTTTCACGCGGAGAAAAAGAAACAATGGCCGCATGGGAAATAATCGGCAGACACCAGAATAAAATGGTCATTAATAATAATTTGCGCATATTTTTCAACCCGTCCAATAAGACATTAATTCGCTAAAATCCAAAATATCCACTTTGCCGTCTTTATTAATATCCGCGCGTACGGAAGAAGATACTGTCTGACCCCAATACATCTGCATTATGCTTAAATCCAAAGCATTTACCAAGCCATCGCAATTAATATCGGCGTCTAACGCTAAATCGCACGCGCCAAGCGCCGGATTTTTAGTGACTTTAAATTTAATTTTCTTGGAAAAAATCGAAGTGACGCCATTTTTCTTTTTGGCTTTTACTTTCGCGGTATGTTTGCCTAATGACAGCGTCGTAGCCAGCAACCGTCTGGACCAGCGGCCGCGCCTGTTGCTTAAAGCGTGTACGGATAAAACTTCAGCGGAGTGTATTTTTATCAATATTTTTTTTCTTGGCGCTGTGGTACCGAAAAATTTTATCCTTTTGCCTTTCGGGACCGTACGTTTATTAGCTTTCACGGTCGGCGGTAAAAAAATGCCGGAAAGCGTAGCCGAGGTTCCTTCGGTTATCGTCATGATATATTTCGTGGCTCTGCCGTTTAAACCTAAAAGGTCTCGGCCGTAAATTTTAAAAGTATAAGTGCTTGGCAATACTTGCTTTGTTACGGAAAATTTAGCTTGAGAACTGGCTGTCAACGAATAAATTAATTCCTGCCCGCTTTTTACATAAACCGAAGAACGAGGATAAGCTAAACCTTTAAAAGTAACGAATGATTCCAGCTCTTCCGGAGTGGTAGTTCCGGTTGTGGGCACTTCAGCGGAAATACTAACCTCCAAAGCGCTGGTTGAATATGAAAACCCCATAATCAAAATGATTATGGGGAGAAAAGTGAAGAAAAAAAGCAGTTTATTTTTTAGCGCGTTTAATAATCCAGGCATTGTAGCGTTTGATCAAGATTATGAATAAAACCACCAACACTACTAGAATTATCGTAATGAGAGTAAGCAACCTCCAAGGAATCACCCAGAAAGAAACCGTGGCCGTATCCTGCAAATTATCCTCAACGCCGAAAGTCACGGCTAAATCGGCCGTGTATTTACCAAAAGCGAAATTTTTATACTCATTGCTTAGTTCCGTAAAAAAATTGGCAAAGGCATTGCTATTGGCTTCCACTACTTCTCCCTTTTCCCAAAGCATATCGTATTTTCTGGTTTGTTTCGGCAGAGTGGCTCCTTTGCTGGAATTTACCGCGATTTTCTCTTTCACGGAGTTAAACATATTAGTTATCGTGGCTGTTCCTTGCGGTCGCAGATGGACAGAACCCGTATTTTCAAAGCGCATGGTTAAATCTGTAGGCAAACGATTATAAATTTTCTTGGTGGTAGTGAAATCCTTTATATTTCCTGATTCGACAACATCACCATCTACAGTGACTAAAAATAAAGTACCAATTTTTGTACCAATGGCAATTTTACCTGATCCTTCCGGTACCGGGGGTTGGTTAGTAAAAAATAAAGCCGCATAATGCCCACCCGCATCGACATCGGCCGGTACTTTAATTTTTACATTTAAAGCTTTTCTTTCCCCGGGATTAACAGTAAAAGGCCCTTTTTCCACTTCAATCCATGAGCTAAGATCGGTTAATTCATCTTCAAAAGTGAAAGAAGGTTGGCCGGTTTCACCCATGGCGGAAAAATTCGCCACTTCCGTATACAATTCTTCGGCTTTTTGGGTTTCATTGAATATTTTAATTTCAATCTCCGATTCTTGCCCCGGTTCTATTTGTAATTCAAACGATGGCGGTATCAATGTCATGGCTGAAGCCGGATGCAAGGAACATATAAGCAATAATGCTAGTGAAGTTGCCAATGAGGCAATTATGCGTTTCATTTTGTTAAATATTTTAAAGATTAAAAAGTACCGGTAGCAATGTACGTAACATTGGTGGTGTAGGTACCCGGTTGCGTTGTGCCAGCAATGTTAGCTAAGTAATAAGCCGAAATGGTTTCCGCATCTGTTGGCCCTAGTTCTGAAACAACGGTTGTGGTTGTGCTGGCAACATAATTCCAATCGCGATTGGCTGGCGTGGCATTATGATCATATCCGGAAGCTATGGTGGCATCACCGCTAGTAGAAAAACCCATGGCAAATTGTTCTGTTCCAGCAGAGCCATTTTCATCATTAGTAATGGTAGCTACGGAAATGGTATTGCCTCCGTCTGTTAAAGTCGCGCCATTATATGTAATAACATAACCGCTTCCTGCATTTGTGGCCACTTGCATAGTATGAGCGGCTGCGGAATCAGTATCTGAACCAGTAGTGCCGGTGGCAAAACGGGCGTTAGCTGTAGCTAATGTACCAAAACCTATAGTGGTGTCATCGATAGAAAAAGTAATGGAAGGATCAACAGTAGAAGTAATGTAAACGCTGTCATCGTCAACCAACGCCACGGCAACAGAACCGCTGTCTGTCATTGTGCCGCCAATTTCTATTTCTTTGGAGCCTGAAGTGGAAGCATTGTCAATTTGATTAGCACCGGTACCATCGTGCGTTGCTCCCGTACCGATTTTAACAGTAACGGTTGCGGCCGCGGCTATTGAACCGCCGTCGCCGGTGCAAAAATTAAAAGTAATAACTTGGCCGGCAATACCTACGCCAACTGCGTCCGCTCCAGTACAATCAGCGGCTGTTTCTTCGTCCGTACCTTCTTCTTCAATATCGATATCATCTTCTGTCACCCCGGTTAAATCAAAATCCGAAGGAAATGTTAATGTAATTGTTTCCGCATTAGCCACTCCTGTAGCAGTATCAAATACGATAGTATGGTTGGAATTAACATCTTTTGTAGCCGTAGATAATGTGTCGCTGACATTTGATAATCCATCCGCGCGCACAGCAGTTTGCGGTACAAATAATACCATTGCCATAGCAAAAATCACAAAAATAGATGTGATTCTATGCATAGACATCATTGATAACTTTTTCATAATTTTGTTTTTTATTTTATATTTATTGATTAAAATATGATATTTTTTAACCAGTTATATGTATTATAGCATACTTTTTAATGTCGGTCAATCTAAAAACTGGCAGTCATGATATAAGTTATACTTGTGGTATACTCTCCGGCTGGAGTTGTATCTTCAATATTACTTATATAATACGCTGATATTTCTTCCGAGTCTGTAGCCGCTGCTTCGGAAAACAGCGTGGTAAGGTTATTTACCTCAAATTTATAATCGGCCGGAGTTGCCGCGTCATAGCCTGAAGCTATAGTTGCGTCTCCCGCGGTAGTAATGCCTAAAGCGAATTGAGATTGTCCAAAGTCGCCATTATCGTCTCCGGTAATAGTAGCCGCGGAAATAGATCCAGCTGAGCTTGTTAAAGTATCGCCATAGTAAGTAACATTGTATCCATTTTCCGCGCTGGTATACACGGTTAAAGTATGAGCCGGTGTTTTACTGTCTGAACCACTAGTACCAGTAGCGTATCTGGCATTAGCCGCGGTTAATGAGCCAAAGCCGATGGTGGTGTCTGATATATCAAAAGAGAGGAAAGCAAAATTCCAGCAATCGTTTCCCGTCGAATCTAAATTGCTAATGTGCGTGGCATCAATATCCGGCGCCACGGCGCAAGCATATGAATCTTTAGCATCGGTATAATATACGCTTCTGGTGCCGGCGACATTTAAATTCCAGACAGAGCCGGCAGATGAACTTCTTAAGCTCACGAGAGAATCAATATCTTGTCCGTTTAAATTGATATTTTGGAAAGTAAAATCACCTGCGGCTAAAAAGCGTAATTTTGAATTAGGGGTTATATCAGTAAAATTCCTTGTCACTGCCGTACTGTCTGAAAAAATCACAGAGGGATCAGTTTGCGGATTTGTACCGAAACTATTAGTAACAGTTAAATCATAGAATGCATTTATTCCGGTTAAAGTACCTGATACGGTTTGTTGGCTATCGCCATCGAGAGTGACCAGGCTAGAATTGGCTACAAATTTATCACCGGTTATCCAATTACCCGCTACATTAATACTATTGCTTTCTCCAGCTAAGGTGTCGAGCGTTCCGGAAGATATATTCAAAGTTCCATTAACATCCAAAGCATCTTCCACTTCAACTGTTAAGTAATGATAAATTGTTAAATTGTATAGAGAAAAACTGCCATCTGTAATAATTTGGTCGTTGTCTTCGTCTCTCCCGTCCATAATTATCGTGGATTGATCGGCATTAAATGTGGCGCCGGAATTAATAGTCAAGTCTCCGGCATTATTGATTTGCGTCTCATTTGTTTCCACATCATCCGTGGCATCTAGTGTTCCAGAAACACTAATGCCACCAATATCAACATCTATATCAAAGCCATTTGTATATAAAGCGTTAGTGCTATTAACGGTAAGAGATTTAGCAGTAATATCCGTGCCTAAATCAACGGTATCTGAAGATCCGCCAATTTGTAAATAACCCATATTAGTAGCTCCATGGTTATCGAGATATGTTAAATTTCCATCAAATATCGTCGCGGTACTATTGGCATAATTATATATGCCATCTATGGTGATATCGCCGCCTATATTAGTATTGTAAGCTCCCATAGCCGCAAACAAACCGTCGGTTTCCACATGAAAAACGCCGTCCACATTCACAGAATCATACGCATAAAAAGACTGATCTGATACCGTGAAATCATTACTAACTATAAATGGATCATAACAAGAAACGCCTCCCGCGGCTAGTTGAAAATTATAAAAGGTTTGGCTGTTTGTATTTAAACTTGCCGACAAACCATTATACATTATAAAAGTATTGCCCGTTGTGGCCGTATAAGTGCCGTTGCTGAAATTTACATCTCCTTCTACGGTCCAAACATTATTGCCGGATACGATAATTTCCGAAGCGGAACCTGTTCCTACAAAATCCAGATTTCCAGTGATATTCACCACGGGATTATTGGCAGCTCCCGTAACAGCAAGGTCGCCGGGCGCAGCGCCGTCGTCGTCAATGTAAAACGCACCGCCAAAATCATAGGTGCCGCTCGCAAAGGTAACAGACCGAGCCGTCGAAGAGCTGGAAAAAAATCTTACCTGGTCGCCATACAATCGCGCATCAAAAGTAGTGTCGGCAATATCGCCGTCAGTGGCGTCATAATACACATAAGAACTTAAAGTGCCAGTGGCGCCAGGTCCGGATGAAGTATCAGTAAATCGTAATATGCCGGTGGTTTCATGTTCAATAGTGCCATTTAGAGTTAATGTGCCGGGGGCATCAATTATAACTCCATTATTAATATAAAAATGATCATTAGCTTCAACGGTTAATACATTGGAAACTGTTAAGTCTTCTCGGCCGTAAATGGTTCCGGGAGAAGAGGGATTAATTACCAAATTATATAAAGTACCTCCTCCTCCATAAATATTCCCGTTGGTACTGGTCATGATAACGTTGTAAGTGCCTGCCACCAAATCACTGGTCATATCCAAATTTTTTGCAATCACAATATTAGAAGCAAGAGTCGGTACGCCGCTCAAGTTCAATATATAAAAAGTGATCGACGGAGAGGTTCCACCTCCAATATTACCGGTGCCAGAAACAGTTACCGTAGGCGTGCCGGTATAGGTGACGGTGCAATTAGTGCCCACGGTACCAATAGTGCCTCCGGCTACTGATAAATTTTCCCCTATACTTAGAGTTGTATTTGTTCCTCCACCGATAATGGCGATATCATTACCAATGGCAGAGCTGCCTTCATCTATGTATGCGGTTGAATCTTGATCAAGAACCAAATCTCCTGATGTGCTACCTGTAGTGGTGACAGTGCCATTGGGATCAAAAATATCTCCTTGCCAGACATTTAATTTTTTATCGGAATTAACGGTTATTGTATCGGTCGTATCATCAACTGCGTCAAACAACATGTCCGTTGCATTAGTCGTATCATCGTAAGCATCTAAATCTGTGATATTAACAGTGCCGTCATTTTCATCGCCAATTATAACGCGATCAATTATCATTCTCATATCCGAATCAATTGTTCCGTCGGAAACATAAACGCGATTAGCTTTATCCGTAGAATTAGAGTTTAAATATATCGCGATAGTTTGACCGGCCGTGGCCGTTACCGCGTCAAAAGTAAAAGTGGCATCGGTATCGGAACAACTGGTTGTCGTCTCCGCCCCTCCATCGACTCTCAAAGAAAGGACAGCGGTTGCACCATCGCAAGGACCGCCATTAGCATCCGTAGCGTCCGTTTCATTATCGGCTAACCAAACTTTTCCAGTTAACGGCCATGCGGAATCGTCCCATCTTATATAGCCGGGATTAGCTTCGTTGACTCCTTCAAAGCCGTCATAAGCTTCTCCGTCAAAACTTCCTGAAGAAGAATTAAAATCCCAATAACCCACATCAGCATGATCCTCTAAGTTAACATTAAAATCCGCTTCGGAATTAGTATTATCAAATATTACCCCGGTCCATGTTTTTTCGTCGCTACCGATTGCGTTTTTTAAATAGATCAAAGAATTATCAGTGGCCGCGGTACTATCCAAATTATCAAAAGAACAATAATCCATATTCATAACTGAAACTCCTTGTTCAATGTATAAACCGCGCGGTCCATCCATGTGGTCAAAGTCCGTATAACTAAATTCTATGGCAGAACCACCATAAGCAAACATGCCATAACCGTCGGTTCCGCTAATATTATCTACGGTCGTGCGATGGTCGCTTGTACCAGTAGCCATTATTTCTTCCCCTGACCCAACTTTTACACTGCCAGCCGAATCAACGCGCACATCCACTTGCCGCTCGCTGCCGCCAGATAAATCCGTACCGTCAAAATCCGTGGCATAACTCCAATTATCGGTTGTTGCTACGTTATAATCACCATATATATATACGTCCCCATTTGTATTGGCATGATCTTGCGAATATAAAGACCCGGTAGCATCAACGGTAAATGTTGAGGCCGTAGAATTCCATGAGCGAATATCCGTATTCGCGCCTATTTGCAGTGTTCCATATGTTTCCGGATCATTATTTTTACTGCCGACTGTATATGCTGTTCCTGAATTTAAATATAGTGTTCCGTCAGCCAAATCAGTAGCTCCTGTTTCTGCATCTTCAATAGCGTAAGCACCACCAACTTGTAATGTTCTGCCAGTATCTATATAAAAATCGGAAACATCGGTAATAGTCAGATCACTAGCCGTCTTCATATCGCTAGTTTGAATTGTCCAGCCGCCGGAACCGTTGTTGAATATAACTTTATAAAATGCGTGGTCCGTATCCGTTCCTCCCGCGTCTATCGTATTGGCAGCATCACCGGCATCAAAAGTAATAGTACCGCTATTATGAGTAAGTATGCCGGCATTCGACCAGTTACCACCTACTGTAAAAGTACTGCTATTCGATGCTAATAAAGTGCCGGTGGCTAAAATGGAAACATTTCCATCCACATTTAAAGTGGGATCATAAGTAGTACCATCCACGGAAACATCGTAAGTATCTCCTCCCATAGTTAAATTTCCGCTGACATTTATAGTTTGCGAAACATCCGAACCTAAAGTAAAAGTAGGGCTGCCTACGCCAGATGGAGCCAACTCCAAATCATGATAAGTTTCATTTTCTATTTCCGTGGCCGCGGTACCGGTATAGGCCACTAAAGAATCGGAACCTTCAGTTAACGACCCTTCCACTAAAAACGGCATGCTGGCCGCTGTACCGGAACCGGTTACGCGCAAGGCATATCCGGAAGAACCTAAATCTAAAGTCTGCCCGGTGCGCACTCTTACTTTAGTCGCTTTAATTGAAGAACCAAGGGCTACTGTTTCTGAAGAACCGTAAATATCCACCGTGCCCATATTGGATTTCGTACTATTGCTGTCCGTCCAATTATTCGTACCCGTGCCGTCGAAAGTAAATACACCGGCAGTAGTGGTATAACTGCCGCTAGCGCCTAAGCTTAAATCATTACCCAAAGTTACATCGCTATTAATGGCGGAAAGCTCTCCGTAGGCGACGGTAAGATTATTATCCACATCCAGAGACGGATTAAAAGTCCAAGTCGCTGTTCCCGATCCCTCGCCACCGGTTAAATCGTAGAAAGAAGCAACGGTCGCTCCGGTGGAATTTATAGTTTCGCTGCCGGAAGTGGCGGTCATTATTACGCTGGAAGTGCCTGCGGTAAAGACGGAGTTGTTGTCCCATGAACCGGCCAATTTAAAAGTGTTGGCGTTGGCAGTAATTGTCCCGTTATTTTCCAAATCATGAGTAATTAAAGTTTCTCCGTCTGATGCGTCGGGTTGATAGGTATTGCCGGTTAAAATATATAATTCTTCTTGCGTGGAATTGCCCGCGGGAGAATCTATAGTAAGAGTTGAAGTGCCGCCATCATATTCAAAAATAATATCTTCATCATTAGTGGAGGCGGAATAATCGTAGTTGGAAATATTGGCATTGGTAATGGTTTGGTAATCATTACTGCCCAGAGTGACATGTTCTTCCATTAGTTTATAGCCATAGCTGTTTCCGGAATTATCATATTTAGAAATAGCGCTAGCTTCATTGGCATCAGCTACGCCATCAATAAAAATGGTTATCACATCTCCGGAAGAGGGCGCGGTTAAACCGGGAACAGTGAAAGTGCCATCTTTGGTTAAGCCTGTTTGCGCTTGTAAATTAGCGTTATAAGCCACTTTAACCGTTTGCGAATCCGGACAAGCTGCAGACTGGTCGTAATCCAAACACTCCCCAGCCACATGAAAAACTGTACCAGCTTTATTAAAAGCAAAATCATAAGGCTTGGTAGGCAAAGCCGCGGTCGGTAAAACACCGGTGGAAAGATCGGTTTCAAACGCTCCCATGGTAGCAGATTGAGTCCATGTGCCATTGGCTACTCCATCCCATAGTTTCATTTCCGGCGCCATATCTAAAGTAGTTTCATTTTCAGCTATTAGCATAATTTTTGTTGACGATGGGTCAGGACGTAAGATTACGCCGGAGGTATTGCCTTTTAAAAAAGCTGTTGATAAACATGGGCCGGCGTTATCTTCAGCCAAATCCAAACCTGTCACCACTTCTATAGTTCCGGCTCCGCCTTCGGTTAAGGTGCATTCCGTACCTCCATCGCTAATCGCTTGAAACTGGTTCGCGGATATATCGTAAACCATATAAGAAACAGTGGTATCACTAGCCACGGTCGCGCGTACGCCATCACGCCAGGCGAATAACACTCGATCTGAAGAAGACCCCACTTCCCACGCTACATCCACGGCTTGCGCATAACCATTATTATTAATATCCGCATCTTCCGTAGGCGTGGCCACAGTAGTCCAATCCGATCCATTCCACATATCTACATTAACATCAGCTGAACTAGTAGAAACTGTATCAACGGTTATTAAACCAATATAATCATTATTGGGGCTGCCTGCCGCCTGCAACCAAACCACAGCGGCACCTGGATTAACCGAGCCAGAGCCATTTGTCCATGTTCCTCCTGAATAAACAGAATAATCCGTTGTCGTACTAATTCCCCATATTGTAAAGCCATCTCCGGAAGTTCCTTCCCAAGCGCTATCCGATGTTTGTTTAACCGTTGTCGCGGCAACACCAGCGGCATCATGTAAAACAATATCATCCCAAGCCGAACCGGTCCAAACTGCGCCATACACTCCGTAATAAGTATAATTTTTCCAAGTCAAAATAATGCTGTCGCTGCCGTAATCAGAAGTTAATTCTATCCAAAGAGAAACATCGTTATTACCACCTTCAGCTACGCCTGAATAATCCAAGGATTGTTCATCGGACCATTTCGCGCCATTCCAAGTACGATATTTTAAAGTTTGATTTGCGGTGGAAGTATCTTCATAAACTACTAACGCGTCTCCGGATGAATCTTCATACGCAACATCAAATTCTCTATATACTCCGTAAGTCCACCAATATTGGTGGTAAAATCTCCGTTGGTTGGCGCGTTGGCTCCATCTATCCATGTGCTGCCATCCCAAACTTGCAAATCCAAATGCCCCAAGCTGGTTTGAGAACCGCTGATATATTCTTCTCTGGTCGGGCAGGCTTCTATAATTTTATGAGTCGCTTCTTCATATCCGGTAACAGTCCCGGTGCCGGCATCTCCTTCGGCGCTATAATCCGTTCCCGCTGTCCAAGTTCTATAATGAGGATTAACCAAATTGGCGCCGTCCTCATGATAAGCCAACAAACCCGTGCCATCAGCGGAATATTTTTTAAAAGCATGCGAGTAAGGCATAATAGCTATGGCGGCCGTGGCTAAAGTACCCGGAGAAGCATCAGTTTCTATGGCGCCCATAGTACCGGTTTGCGCAAGCCAAGTGGCATTATCCTCGCCTTGCCAATACATAGCCTCGGGCCGGACATCTAAAGTCAGTTCATTCTGAGTTAAAACCATTAAACCGCGGCCGCTATAATCTTGAGTAATCTCCACGCCAGATGTATTTCCCACCATATAAGCTGATGTCAAACAAGGACCGCCGTTATCTTCGGCCAGATCCAAGCTGGTTACTGTTTCCGCATATCCCGCGTCTCCTTCGGTTATGGCGCATTCCGTGCCGCCATCGTCTATGGCTTGAAAAGCATTTGCGGAAATATCATAAACCATATAGGACAAAGCTGTTTCGCTGGCCACGGCCGCGCGTATGCCATCGCGCCAGGCAAATAATGCCCGATCGCTAGAACCGCCATATTCCCACTCTACATCCACGGCTTGTGCATAACCATTATTATTAATATCACCATCATCAGTCGGTGTAGTAACTGTGGTCCAATCCGAACCATTCCACATATCTACGCCAACATCGGCAGTACTTGTGCTAACCACATCCGCATGTATCATGGCAATATAATTGTTATTCGGGCTGCCTGCCGCTTGCAACCAAACCACGGCGCCGGCGGGATTTTTAGAGCCTGAGCCATTAGCCCATTCGCCAGCAATGTAAGTAGAATAATCCGTGGTCGTACCCGTGCCCCAAACAGCCATACCGTCTCCTGAAGTTCCTTCCCACGCGCAATCTATGGATTGTTTTGTGGAAGTGGGCACGCCGGCAGCGTCGTGCAACACAATATCATCCCAAGATGACCCGTTCCAAACCGCCCCGTATATACCATATAAAGCATAATTTTTCCAAATTAACATGATGTTATCACTGCCATAATCAGGAACCAATTCTACCCATATAGAGACATCATCAGTACCCGATTCAGCGACGCCGCTGAAATCTATAGTACCCTCAGCCGACCAAGTGCTGCCATTCCAAGTACGATACTTCAGCGTCTTATTAGCTGTTGCGCTGTCTTCATAAACAACTAAAGCGTCTCCCGTGGAATCCTCATAAGCAACATCAAAATTACGATAGTTGGCATAAGTAATATTTAAACCGGTGCCATTAAGCGAACCATTCGTGGCTGCTCCACTACCAATGGACCAGCTGCCGCCAGTAAACATTTGAGCTTGGATATTGCCGGTTTCATATTGTTCCACGCGCATATACTCATCGCGAGTAGGCGCGGCTTCCACTTGAACAAACCTTAAATCCGATCCGTTGCCGCCATCGTATGCTTGCATATTACTTTCCGAACTGACATCGCTGGGCGTCCAAGTTCTATAATGAGGGTTGGGCAAAGTATTGCTCATGTCTTCATCATAAACCAGCATGCCATTGCCATTAGCCGCGTCCGAGGCAATCTGCCATTGGCGCGCTTCGGTAAAAATTTCAGGAGCTTCTGCCGGGCCGAGCAAGAAAATATCCGGCGATCTATCCGGCGCGTCGTATTGGTAAGATAAAGTATAAGCCTGCCCCGCTTTCCACTCCACAAACCAATCAATGATTTTTCTGTCATTATTCATGGATTCTTGCCCGTCTTGGTCTATGCGCTTTAGCGTAAAATCCGTTGGCATGCTTTCCCTGAATAAGCCGGAATAATCTTGCGCGGGCACTACTTCTAAAAAAACTTCGTAATCGGCAATAGGCCAAATACGGGAAGAGGTAATGCGGGAGATATCAAAGGGAATATTATCAAGCACGGGTAAATCTTCTTCAATAGTATGAATCCCGGCCTCGGTTGTGGCAATAAGTTTTAAATGATAATCGCCATTATGCTTAATATCAAAGGTGGCGCTGTAATCCGGTAAATTAGTTACTGTAATCGGTCCGCAGGCGTTAGAACGAGAGACGGAATTATCTTGAGTGGATAATATTTGTTTTTCTCCGGTAGGTGCAGTTATTTCCAACTGCATGTCCGCATTGCAAATAGTGTGGCCTTGATTATCCAGTACACCCATGCCCAAATTGACGGTCTCACCCATATGGTACATGGATTTTGTCGGGTTCATTACCAGCACTCCCCAAGAAAATCTTTCTATCAATTCAATATCTCTACCGCCTTGTTGCACCAGCACTTTTAATTTATATTCTCCGGGAATGGTAAAATCCCCGGGCGTTATTTCCAGTTCTTTAACATTATGTTTTCTGTTGTTTTTGGTATTCTCTGGTATGGGTAAATCTTTATTTTCTCCTTGCGGATTAACCAAAGTAATGGATTCTATTTCCCTTTCATCTCCGCCGATACCTAAGAAACTTAGCATGGAATTATCAGAAACATTGATATCGGCCTGGGGCAATTCATCCATTTGATAATCGCTTTTTTCCAGATTAACAATATTTTGAGATAAATCCGGAGGAGGAGAAAGTGCTTCCAAAGTTAATTTCAAGCTTACGCCGTCTACATAAGCCGTGGCGATTTTTTCCCGCGCGTCATCGGCGTAATAAGTGAATTTAATTTTTAAATTTTCCGCTTTGCTCTTATTAAAATCTTCTCCCAGATCATAAACCCATCCGCCGTGCGTACCATTGCTTATATTCGAAACCAAGCTTAACGATTCCATGGTTTGCCACTCTTCGCCGTCGTAGGAATAATATACGGAAAGAACATCTTCATTATTTTCGTAGCTATCCGCACCCAATGAAATATTTATTTGGCTGTTTAATATTTTATAATTTTCAAAAATATCATCAGTAATAGCAAACTGTTGGCAGATTAAGTCAGCGCTGTCTGCCATAGGCGCTTCTAAATTTAAATCCGGTGTTCCGGCTTGGTAAAAAGCCGAGTTTTTCTCGGTAAAATCAGCTGTTTCCGCGGTGCTTAATAAATTAGTTTCTTGCGCTTTTTCCGGCTGATTCCAGCCCATGCAATTACTCGGGTTCAATATAATGGATTCTTCCTTGTTGGAAGCTGAACTGAAAGGAATGTTTCCAAAAGAAAAATAAAAAAATACAAAAATAATCAAAGACAAAAAAGAAATGGCATAATATTTTTTTACTTTGAGAAAATTAATTTTTACTTTTTTTATTTTTTTATCCACAAAATCATTGACAGTTAGCAACAAATAAAATTATAATATAGATAATTAATTCTCTTTTTAATATTTTGCAAAAAGCAAAAATGAAAAAAAGAAATTATTTTAAAACAAGGAGGTGATTTAAATGGCAAAGAAAAAAAAGAAAGTGGCGAAAAGAAAAAAGAAAGTAGCCAAGAGAAAAGTCCATCACAAGAAAAAGAAAGTGGCGAAAAGAAAAAAGAGAAGATAAATTCAAAAGCAGGGGCGCGCAAGTGCCTCTGTTTTTTTATTGGCTTTAATCTATTCTTATTGTCCATACGAATCTTGAATATTGGGCGGTTTTTCCGTCTTTTTTTAATAGAATTACTAATTTATTGTAGCCTTTTGTTAAATCTGGGATATCCTGAATATTAAAGTTAAACGTTCCATTTTCACCGGAAAGCACCGAACTTTCATTTAAATTACTCACTTTCTGGCCATTAACATATAACTCAGTGTTATTACTTTGCCAGGCGGTTAATCCCGTATTTTTATACTTTATTTTAACTCCAGGATTCCAACTATCAAGCATAGCCACGGGTAGCGAGTGCTTTTTTAATACTGCTTGATCGGGACTGTCTAAGCGCAATTGTATGAATTGCCTGCTTCCGGGAATGTATTTTTTATTTCTGAACAACCTTAAGGTTAATCTCTGTTCGCCATACGCATCGTCTGCTTGCCATAAAAAATTAAAATTATATTCTTCACCCGGCAAAACATCGTTACTTAAATAATAAATGGAATTTTCTTTAGTAGCGCTATTATGTACTTTTAGATACACCTTATCTTTAGACCACGATAAAGCGCCTTTGTTTTTATAAGTGGCGGTAATGTCCGCTTGCGAATTTATGAAATAAGCCGGAGAAAAATTATGGCTGATTAATTTTCCCTTATAATCCTGCTGTAAAGTGCTTAATTTTTCCAAAGAAACATTAATAATACTGGGCAATTGCTCCTCTAAAATATTCCCCGGGCACAAAGTATAATCCAAATCCTGATGCCCAACGACACTGGGAAATTCCGTTCCATACAGAGTGCGATTTCCGGCAAGGGAAATATTCATGGCCGCGGATTTTACGGCTATTAAATCAGTAACGGCTTTTTGTATATTATCGTTATATTCATTCACTTGATAGCAATCATTGGCTTCGTTCTCATAGCAACCAAGAACGGAAATTCCCACGGTTCCATCGTTATAATTGATATCATCCACGTTATTGTAAGCATGCGCGCCGATAACGCCGTCTCCGCCTGCCCTTCCTTCGTAAATATTTCCCTCCGGATCCACCAAATAATTATAACCGATATCCCCCCATCCTAAAACAACTGCGTGCCAATAATAAATGCCGCGCACCGTGGCCGCGGGGTCATCGGAACCATCCCCGCCCGCGGTGTGGTGAATCACGAAAGCTTTGGGCGTGCTGTATTGCGGATCCCAGAACCTATATTCTTCGTTCGCGCCCCATTCTTCCCTGCTAATAATGGAAAGACTATTATTTCCGGCAGTTTTACGGTAGATATTGGAAAAATTCATAGGCGCCTGCTGGGTATTAAAGTAGATTAAATCTAATTTTCGGAAAGGATTATTAATTTCGGAAATATTTTTATCAGATACTATTTTCACTTCAATATCGGTGCCGGATAAAAAAAGAGGTTCGCTGTATATGTAACTGGTATCACGGCCAGATTCGGTCATTAAATTAACCGGCTGCCAGTCAGTTTTATCGGTTTTTACGTATAAATTGAAAGACCAATCGCTATTTTCTTCCAATTGCCACTTCAGGCCCAAGCCATTAAATGTGAAATTGCTGTGAATTACAGGTAAAACAACCTCGGTTTGGCCGTTATTTTCCTTGGCAGAGTACAAAAAAAGCGAATCATCAGAAAAGGATTCGCCTAAAAGGGTAATAAAGTTAGATTCAGTGGCAGCTTTTTCGTTGGCAAATACGCTATCAAGCAATAAAACACTGGCCAAAACAATGAATAAACCAACGAAAAGTGCTAAAAAAGAGAATTGTCTTCTCACGGCACTCATTTTATTTTTGTTTTTTATTTACTACTCTTATATTGTAGCAAATTTTAGCGCTTTTGTCTAGTCTGAATTTTCGCCAATTTCATTTTCTTTCTCTGCATGAAGAAGAAGATGAAAATGGCCAGACCGACTATGATGAAAAGGTTGATGATAAATAGCCAAGCGGTTCGGGATAGTTGTTTCTTTTCTTGAGGTACGGTGAATTTGCCAAGAATGATTTGATCCGTGGTAACTCCATATAATTCAGATTGAGCGTAAATGGTGTGCTCTCCGGGGGGAAGCAATTCCATGGGGACTCTTAATTCCCATTTGCCGAATTGATCCGCTTGAATCACGCGAACTATGGGGTCGGACTTGATAGTAATGGTAACTACGGCATTGGGCAGAGTAAGACCTTTTAAGACAAGCTCATTGCCTGAAAGCTTAATGATTGGTTTTAAGTTTCCTTGTTCGTCTCTGTATTCTTCCACTCCGGGGACTGTGGAGAAAATGGCTTCAAAGTAGTCTCCGTCTTCTACGGCTTGATCATTGACCATTAATAACTTTAAGAACATTTCCATTTGGTCTTTTAAAGCTTGCTTTTCTTCATCGGTCAGGGGTTGCTTGATGTTGGTAGGCACTTGGTATTCTTGTTCCCCTATTTTCACGGCAATATATTCTGTTTCTTCAGTAGGAGGAATAGTTTCTGTTTCTTCTTCTGTTTCCGTGGCTACTTGTTCTTCTTGTTCCACTATTTCCGGGGAAAGAGTAAGAGTGCTTTCCAAGATAGCTCCGCTTTGCAAAGTAAAGTTGCCGGTATATTGGAAATTGTAATAATCAGGGCCATCTATGGAAACAGAGTAAGTGCCTGAAGCCAGACCGGAAAAGTTTAACTGTCCCGCGACATCAGAAGTATCTGTAAGCAGTGTGGTATTGTTTTGAGATAGGGTGGCTTTGGCATCGGCTATGGGAAAGCCTCTGGTGTTGTTGAGGGTTAATTTTAGTCCGGATGATTCTACAGGGTTAGAAACGGTATTAGAAGAGGCGGAAACATCTTCATCTGAAGTAAAAGAAGCTGAAGCGGAATCTATTTGAGAAGAAGAACAAGGATTATTGATTCTAACGACATAAGAAATAGTAAGTGTTTTGTCTTGGCCTATGGAAGGAGTGGTGAATGTTATGTTGCTGCCATTGGTGGTAATGACTGTGTTTTCGTTGCTACTGGTTGGAGTATTGGCTTGCAGAGTAGTGTCGGCTGGAATGGTATCGGTAATGACGGTGTTGCTGGCGGAAAGATCACCAGTATTTTCCGCGGTGATAGTATATTGAATATATTCATTAGGTTCGATGGTTTCTCCATTATCGTCGGCTGCTATGGAAGCAGGGTTAATTTGCCAAGATAAAGCAAAAACTATCATAGTAATGGCGGAAAAAACAGCCGAGGCTTTGTTTCCTAATGAAAGATATTTAGATTTTTCTATATTTGGCAAAGAAATAAAGAAGAATAAAGCAAAAGAAAGAAAGAGCAATATGAATGTAATAGAATAAATATTTTTCTTAATCGTGCGAAAATAGTAATTAGCAGTACTTTCGGCATTAGCTTGTTTAATGAGAATGTTAATAAAAGAGAATGGTCCGGTACTAATAGTGACTACTTTGGAAAGGGATATTTCCGGAGGTAAAGCGGTGTTTACGGTAAAGCTTTTGATGGTAGACCAATCGCTCTTGGCACTTGATGGATCTGATACGCGAACAGACCAATAATAAGTGGTTTCTTCTGAAAGGGCGTCTGTAACTTTTAAAGAGGCTGTGCCGATATTGGAAGTATAGCTATATTGGTTGTTGGTAATAGGGTCGCTATTGGTACTTACTCTTACATGGTAGGTAAGTTCTGATGAAGTGTTATCGGAATCGGTTGGAGCGGTCCAGGAAAGGGTTGGTTTGGTTGTGCCTACTTCTTCGTTGTTAGGACTAAAGCCGGAGGTGACTTTGTTGGGGGTGTCGTTTACATTATTGACGGTAAGATTGATTTGATTGCTGTTCTTAGAAACACCATTACTGTCCGTGGCATTAAAAGTAATAGTATCCGTACCGTACCAATTTTCTTCTGGGGTAAGAGTAGCTGTACTGCCATCAATAGTTACCGTTATGTTATCCGGAGTATCCGTATCTAACAGGGAATAGGTTAAAGCTAAACTTTCTCTTTGAGTAAAGTAAGTGCTAAGAGTAATAGTGGAGGTATTATCTTCATTAAAGGAAATATCTGATATGGTGGAAGTGGCTATATCATCATTGGTATCCGTGTTATCCGTCACATAACCGGCTGGAGCCGTAGCAGAACAAAGAGAAGTGGTATTTAAAGGATTGCCTTTACCGTCTCCGTCGTAGTCGTAGTAGTAGGTTTGGTTGGCGGAGACTGCGGCGTCGTTGTCGTTACAGTCGGTGCTATCCATGAGGCCATCCGTGCCAGGTACATTATCGCCATCAGCGTCGAAATAAATATAACCCAAGTAAACGGCCCCTGCCCAATCTCCTCCGGCATCATTACCATACGAGCCAATAATTACATCATAATAGTTATCATTATTCACATCACCAACAGCCGGTGCACCAGCATAATCTTCAATCTCTTCACCAATAAATTTATAAGTATTTGCCGCAGATACAGTTATATCCGCTAGGTCCGTATCTTGGCCAAATATCAAATAAGCGGCACCGGAATCAGAGCCGGCGCCATCATGCTCGGTAGCACTGATTAATACATCATCATAGCCGTCGTTATTAACATCGCCGGCCGCGGAATATCTGGCAAAACGATCGCCGGCCGCTTCACCGGTAAATTTAATCGCGGTCGCCGCTGATAAAGTTATGTCCGCCAAATTCACGGCTTGACCGTAAATAAGATAAGCGGCTCCGCTGTTAAGGCCGTTACCGTCGTTGGAAAAAATTTCTAATACAATATCATCATAGCCATCGTTATTAACATCGCCGGCAGGAGAAGAATCCCTCGCGCCATCATTTGCCGCTTCACCGGTAAATTTAACCGTGGTGACCGCCGATAAAGTTATGTCCGCCAATTCCGCGGCTTGACCGTAAATAAGATAAACAGCGCCGGCATCGGCACCGCCTCCGTCATTTTTAGTCGCGCCGGTCATTAGATCATCATAGCCATCGCCATTAACATCACCGGCAGAAGAAACAGAGCCCCCTGCATAATCGCCTGCCACTTCACCAACAAATTTTGATGAATTAGCCGCCGATAAAGTTATATCCGCCAAATCCGCGGCTTGACCGTAAATAAGATAAGCGGCTCCGGCTTGCGCGCCACCTCCGTCATTCCAAAACGCTCCAATCATTAAATCATCCTATCCGTCGCAATTAACATCTCCATCTAAAGAAACAGAACCGCCCGCATAATCAGCTGCCGCTTCACCGGTAAATTTAACCGTGGTGGCCGCCGATAAAGTTATATCCGCCAAATCCGCGGCTTGACCGTAAATAAGATAAGCGGCTCCGCTGTTCAGGCCGTTACCGTCGTTAAAATCTGCTCCTATTAAAATATCATCGTAGCCATCACCATTAATATCGCCGGAGGAAATTGATACACCAGCATCATCATCCGCGGCTTCTCCGGTAAATTGGATTGCCGTTGCTGCTGATAATGTTAGATCGGAAATTTCCGCGGCTTGGCCGTAAATAAGATAAACTGCGCCGGCGCCGGCACCGCCGTCATCGTTCTCATTGGCGCTAATTAAAATATCATCGTAACCGTCGCCATTAATATCGCCCGAGGAAAAAACCGGATTACCGGTATTGTTGTCTGCTGTCTCACCCAATATTTTTGTTAATTCACTCAAATCAAATTGTTCCTGAGTAATGCCCAAAACAGGAATCACAAAAAATAATACTAGCAGAAATAGTATTATTTTTTTATTTGCCATATTTTTTTTAAAAACAAAAAGACTAATTTATGATTATTATTATATAACTTTCCAACTAATTATACAAATTATTGAAGCGATAATTCGTAGGTGTTTTTTTTAGATAAATAGCGCAAGAGATATTTAACGAGAATTTTTCCTTTAGTATTTCTTAAGCGAATAATATTGTTATGGTTGCTGGTTTTACTGGCATTTATTTTATCATTCTCAAAAGAAGCATATAGCTTCAAACCTAATTTTTCCTGATTAATTAATAATTTTATTACAGAAAGTTTTACTTTGCCTTTTTTATTCTTGGCTGTCACCACTGCCCATTTCTTATCTCTTAGAGTATACGTTTTTAAAGAATTAGATTTATAATTTTTATCAGCTAATTTCTTTGAAGAAAGCACGGCAAGGGCGTTAATATCCACCAAAGCCAAGCTTCTTGCTTTAGGGTGCAAAGCTAAATAATAATTATCTTGATACTGTTGCAGGGTGACGTCATCCGTACCAGTATAGTCAAAGACATGTATGATAGCGGTTTCGCTGTTTATATAAGTAATGGTAATATCGCCGTTATCCCCCGCGGTAATAGTAGAAATGTCTTTAATAGTATCATCACTATCATTGCTATTGGTAACATACCCGGCAGGAGCCGTGGCAGAACAAATAGAATCGGTAATTAAAGGGTTACCCAAGCCATCGCCATCTAAATCCTGATAATAAGTTTGATTAGCGGAAACTGTAGCGTCATTATCATTGCAATCCGTACCAGTTTCACTGCCGTCATTATCATAGTCATTATCGTTGGTGTCTGCACCATCAAATAAACCGTCGGTGCCAGCCAAGCCATCACCATCGTTATCAATATACAGATAGCCAATATAAACCGCGCCATAACCTTGCGGCCCGGCTCCTTTAGCGCCAATATTCAAATTTAATTTATCCCCCGCACCACCGCCACCATCGGTATTTTTAGAAGCACCGATTATAATATCCGAGAATCCGTCGCCGTTTATATCCCCGGCGCCAAGGGCAGTGCCGCTATAATCACCCGCGTTTTCCCCCGTGAATTTGATAGTATCTGATAATAAAGTATTGGAAAAATTCGTTGTTTGTCCGTAAATTAAATACGTTGCTCCTGATAATAATCCATTTGTATCATCCCCATTCGCATTAATTAATATATCATCATAGCCATCGTTATTTACATCTGATGCCGATGCAACAAAATTACCCGCAAAATCTGATGCCAGTTCTCCGGTAAACTTTACGGCCGTAGATAAAGAAGCACTGGTTAAATTTTCCGCTTGGCCATAGATAAGGTAAGCGGCGCCTTTAAATTCATCATAACCCCTGCTGCCAACAAGAAAATCGCTATAACCATCGCCATCCACATCTCCGGCAGAGGATACGGAATAACCGGCATAGTCGTTCGCCACTTCACCAGTAAACTTTACAGCGGTCGATAAAGAAGCACTGGTTAAATTTTCCGCTTGGCCATAGATAAGGTAAGCGGAACCGGCCGCAACATCAGGATCATCTGATGCATAAGCTCCGACTAGCATATCATCATAGCCATCGCCATCCACATCTCCGGCAGAGGATACGGAATACCCGGCAGAGTCGCCATACAATTCACCGGTAAACTTTACAGCGGTCGATAAAGAAGCACTGGTTAAATTTTCCGCTTGGCCATAGATAAGGTAAGCGGAACCGGCTGAAATATCGGGATCATCTGTTCGGTATGCCCCAATAATCATATCATCGTAGCCATCGTTATCCACGTCCCCGGCAGAGGATACGGAATACCCGGCATAATCATCCGACGCTTCACCGGAGAACTTTACAGCGGTCGATAAAGAAGCACTGGTTAAATTTTCCGCTTGGCCATAGATAAGGTAAGCGGCGCCTTTAGTTGAGGATTCGGCAAAAGCTCCGATCAAAATATCGTCATAGCCATCTCCGTTCACATCTCCAGCCGAAGCTATAGATGTCCCGACAAAATTATTTATTGCTTCACCAGTAAATTCTACGGCCGTTGATAGCGGGCCGCCGCTTAACTGAGACTCTTGTCCATATATCAAATAAATGGATCCCGATTGAGACGCGGCTGAACTTCGATAAGTAGCGCTAATAATAACATCGTCATAGCCATCTCCGTTCACATCTCCAGCCGAAGCTACGGAATATCCTGCCTGGTCGCTTTCTGCTAAACCGGTATATTCTTGGAACAAAGAAAGATTATAAGTATCCGCGCTGGCAATAATCGGGAAAATGCTCAGACTTAGAATCAATAAAATTACTTTTTTCATAAAATATTATTTAACTAAATATAATTTATATTTGGCTTTCTTTTTTAAGTAAGATAACTGATATTCTTTTAAGTGTTTTCCGTTTTTATTATTAAGATAAATAGAGTTCTTCTTTTTGGTAGTCTTTTTAATTTTAATTTTAACGTTCTCTGTTAAAGCTTTGGCTTTTTTTCCAAGTTTAGTTGTACTGATTTTTAGTTTGACCACATACAGCCGAACTTTAATTTTTTTCTTGGAAATGATGGTGACAAATTTAGAGTGGTTAATAGTAAAAATTTTTATTGCGTTATTCTTGAATTTAACTTTCTTGGATAATAATTTTCTGGAAAGCACTTCCCCATTATATACATTCACCAAAGCTAATTTCTTGCCCCATGGGTGCGTTACTAAATAGTAACCGGTGTTTTGGTATTGTTTTACTTTGGTTTTCTTTTTAGATACTATGGAATATATATTATATGAATAAACGGAATAATCTGCGTAAGTTACTAAAATATTTCCATGAGAATAGCCAACAACGGAAATAATAGAGTTTAGATAGGCAGCTTGATCTGTGGGATCAATAGCGCCATAAACCGGGTGTATACCGTTTTCGGAAAGCGTGTTTACCTCATCTATAGTGCCGTCGCTATCGTTATCTATGCCATCTCCCCCTATTTCAATATTGTCTTCGTCTCCACTATTGCCACTATCATCAGTATCGTCGTCGTTAGCCACATACCCCGCGGGTGGCGTAGCTGAACAAACAGTAGTGCAAGTGTTCGGATTGCCCAAACCATCTCCATCGGCATCTTGATAATAAGTCTGGTTCTCATGAACCGCGGAATCAGTGTCGCTGCAATCAGTGCTATTAGTGGAATAACCGGCAGGCACGGTAGAAGAGCACACTGCCGTAATGGTTGTTGACCCATACCCGTCGCTATCGCTATCAACATAATAATTCGTGGTCGCGGAAATATTAAGATCGCTATCATTGCAATCCGTGCCATCTATTATGCCATCAGTGCCGGGCACGCCGTCGCCATCGCCATCGGACATGAGATATCCTAAATAGGCGGCGCCGGAATTAAAACCGCCTTCTTGATTGGTTGGATTTCCTATAACTACGTCCGCTAAACTATCATTATTAATATCACCGGCTAAAGACAAGCTATAGCCATAATCATTAAAATAGATAACAGCGGTATCGCTAATGGTACCGCTACTTAGAGAAGAGCTTCCATATACCAAATAAACTTCTGTGGCTGCATCACCGATTAATATATCATCATAGCCGTCGTTATTAACATCGCCGGCCGAAGCCACGGATACACCAAGATGAGAAACATCCCCTCCATTATAGACTACATCAGCAGAAGAAAAAGTACCTCCGGCTAAATTATCTCCGTAAAAAATAAAAACTTTTCCATTATCGGTCTCATTCGGACAACCGACGATAATATCGTCATAATTATCATTATTAACATCGCCAGTCGTAACAGAATAAGTTACGCCCTCACCATGGATGCTGTTGCGATAAATAGTTTGCGAGGATAAATGCGTGTCCGTTAAACTGCCGGTTCCATAAACAATATAAAGGCCAGCATTTTCGCTGGAAAGATTGTAATCAATAAACGCGTAATCCGGGTAACTGTCATTATTAAAATTACCCACGGCCATATTTTTTTCCAGTCCGATATCATAACCAAGCTCTACTTCGAGCCCGTCGTGATCACCGAAAAATTTTACATCAGCCGCTGTTTCCAGGCTGGCGGCATCCGCGCTGAATCTGGTTTCTTGACCATATATCATAAACACCGCGCCTTCTCCGTATCCGTCTATGCTGGCGCTATAATTGGGAACGCCTATTAAAAAATCATCATAGCCATCGGCATTGGCATCTCCGCTGGAAGCCAGAGAGGATCCGATATATAAACCAGCAGAGTCCCCGTACCATGAGGCATCAGAATCTGAATCTAAATCATAGTTTCCGCTATACTGCTCTGCTTGGCCATATACTAAATAAACCATACCATTGCCCTCTCCTCCATATGGCGGAGCACTAATTAAGATATCGTCATAACCATCATTATCCACATCGCCTGCTGATGCAACGGCAAAGCCCGTGGAATTATTACTGGCAGTACCATGAAAATGAGCATCAGCAACGGACAAATCTATACTTGTTAAAGAATTTTCGCTTCCATAAATTAAATATACAGTTCCGACACCTATATCCAAGCCATCATCCGCGGTATAGGCACCTATCAATATATCATTATAACCATCGCCATTAAAATCACCGTCCGATGAAACAGCGTTTCCTGCTTGATCACCATACGCTTCTTCGTTTCCTTCTTCACCTGTGAATTGAACCAATTCATCCACGCTGACTTCAGTCGCTGTTGCGGAAACGATTAGTGGCAGAAATAATAATATCAAGCCTAATAATACTTTTTTCATATATAATATTTAATAATATAGATAAACTATACCATATTTGCCAAAGATAACAAAACATGATATTTTAAATTTAGGCGACCCCTTTGTTGGGGTATTTTTTATGGAAAAAATCTATTTTCATGCGTTTAATTTGGTTCCGCATATCGGGCCAAAAAGAATTAACAAGCTGCTAAAATACTTTGGTAATTTACAATCCGCGTGGTTAGCAGATTACGCAGATTTATATCAAAGTGGCTTAGAAAATTTTGTCATTAATAAATTTCTGGCAATAAGAAAAGATATTAATCCTGAACAAGAGTGGAATAATATTTTCCAGGATATTAAAGTTGTTACAGTTGAAGACTCAGAATATCCTAAACAGCTTAAAGAAATTGCCTCTCCCCCTTCTATTCTATATGTAAGAGGTAACGAACAAGTATTAAAAGACGATTCCATAGCCATTGTCGGCACCAGGCGCATGAGCGCGTACGGCCAGCGCGTGTGCGAGCAATTAACCAAACGACTTACGCAAATTGATTTAACTGTAATAAGCGGTTTGGCCGATGGCATAGACACGCAAAGCCATAAAACTTGCCTTATAAATAATGGAAAGACTATTGCCGTGCTTGGCTCCGGCATTAATAATAATTGTGTTTTCCCCGCGAACAATCGGCTTCTGGCGGAAAGGATTGCCCAATCAGGAGGCGCTATTATTTCCGAGTATCCACCACACGCCAAAGCCCAGCGCCAATTCTTTCCCGCGCGCAACAGAATCATTTCCGGGCTTTCCTTGGGCACTATTGTTATAGAAGCGGCCAATAAATCCGGCGCGCTTATCACCGCCTACTTTGCCTTGGAACAGAATAAGGAAGTATTCGCCGTACCGGGTTCTATTTTTAGTTCTCGTTCCGACGGTTGCCACACGCTTATAAAGAAAGGCGCGAAATTAGTGGCTAATATACAGGATATTTTGGAGGAATTGCCGGAAAAATATCGCTTTAATCAATCCACGGGGATGCCGGACAATTCGATGGTGAGTGATTTAAATTCCGATGAAAAAATTATATTGCATAATATTTCCTCCGAACCCGTTCACATTGACAAGATTATAAAATCTTGTAGACTAAGTAAATCTTGCGCCCTTTCCGCGTTGACAACGCTGGAATTAAAGGGCTTAATAAAAAATATTGAGAGCAATCATTATATTATATGGCAAAAAATTTAGTCATCGTTGAGTCCCCAACCAAAGCCAGAACCATTACCAAATTCTTAGGCAAGGATTATCAAATTGAATCTTCTTTCGGCCATGTGCGCGATCTTCCCAAAAGTAAAATGGGCATTGATATTGAACATAATTTCGAGCCGAAATATATAGTTCCTCTTAAAGCGAAAAAAACTGTTACCAATTTAAAAAAGCTAGCCAAGAAAGCCGGCACGGTCTACTTCGCGACTGACGAGGACCGAGAAGGTGAAGCCATTTCTTGGCATTTGGCTCAGATACTTGATGTCCCCGCGGAAAAAGCCAAGCGTATCGCTTTCCATGAAATCACCAAAGAAGCCATTCTTAAGGCTTTGGAAAATCCCCGAGAGCTTGATATAAGCTTAGTAGATGCCCAGCAAGCCAGAAGAATATTAGACAGATTGGTCGGCTACGAGTTATCGCCTTTTCTATGGAAAAAAATCTATAAGGGTTTATCCGCCGGACGCGTGCAATCCGTGGCCGTGCGCTTGATAGTGGAACGCGAAAGAGAACGCCTGGCTTTTAAGCCGGAAGAATTCTGGACCATAGAAGCCATTTTTGAAAAAGACAATTCCGATATAAAAGCTTCCCTGTTTAAAATAGACGATAAAAAAATCGCCAAGCTGGGAATCAAGAATAAAGAAGAAGCGGATAAAATTTTAAATGATTTGCAAAACGGCAAATATAAAATCACCGCCATAGAAAGCAAAGATAAAAAAAGAAATCCTTTACCCCCTTTTACCACCTCCACTTTGCAGCAAGCGGCCAATAATCATTTGGGGTTCTCGGCCAAACAAACCATGATGTTCGCGCAAAAACTATACGAAACTGGATACATCACTTATATGAGAACCGATTCTCTTAATTTGGCGGATAAATTTTTAAACGAAGCCGGTGCTTATATTAACAGCCAATTCGGTAAAGAATACGCCTCGCGTCGCGTTTTCAAAAGCAAACAAAAAGGCGCGCAAGAAGCCCACGAAGCCATCCGCCCGACAGAAGCCAATCAAAATCCGGATGACCTTAAAACTAAATTAGAAGACAAACAATTTCGCTTATACGATTTAATCTGGCGCCGCTCCATGGCCTGCCAAATGGCTGAAGCCATTTTAGGGCAAACCAGCGTGGATATACAAAATGAAGATAACAAATACACTTTCCGAGCTAACGGTTCGCAAGTAAAATTTTTAGGCTGGTTAAAAGTATGGCCGGATAAAGCCACGGAAAACATTCTGCCGGATTTAAAAGAACAGGAAGAACTGAAAGCCAAAGAAATAAAACCCAACCAACACTTTACTGAACCCCCTCCCCGCTTTACAGAGGCCTCCTTGGTAAAAGCATTAGAGGAAAAAGGAATCGGCCGGCCTTCCACTTACGCTCCGACCATTTCCACTATTGTTGATAGAAAATATATTATCAAAGAAGAAAAAAGATTAGCCCCGACGGAAATCGGCATGATGGTGAACGATCTGCTTGTAAAACACTTTCCAAAAATCGTGGATTTTGAATTCACGGCTAAAATGGAAAAGGATCTAGACGCCGTGGCTGAAGGCCAGCAAAAATGGCAGCCTTTGATTTCTGACTTTTACCAACCTTTTAAACAAAACCTTATGCAAAAAGAACAAGAAGTGAATAAGCAAGACTTAATCAAAGAAACCACGGAAGAAAAATGCGAAAAATGTGGCAGCCCCATGATCGTAAAAATGGGCCGCTATGGAAAATTCTTAGCCTGTTCCGGATACCCCAAATGCCACAACATTAAATCCATGGGCGCCAATGGCGAAGCCGCCAAACCGCAAGTGCTGGATGAAAAATGCCCGGATTGCGGATCTCCCCTCACTATCAAACGCGGACGCTTCGGCCAATTTACCGGCTGTTCCAACTACCCCAATTGCAAATACATTAAAAAAGAAAAACGCGGCACCGGGGTAAAATGCCCATCATGCAATAAAGGCGAGATTGTAGCGAAGAGATCACGCAGAGGAAAAACCTTCTACGCGTGTGATCAATACCCGGAATGTAAGAACGCCTACTGGAGCAAGCCTACCGGAGAAAAATGCCCGGATTGCGGAAAACTGCTAGTAGCCGGAGCCAAAGAAACCATTCAATGCTCTAATAAAGAATGCGGATATAAAAAATAATAACATCCATTATAGCCCCCGAATTAATTCGGGGGTTTTTATTGCATTATTCAACGAAATATAATAAAATCCCATTATATGAAATACGAGGAATTGGAAGAAAAAATAAAGATGCACAACCCCAATGCTGATATGGAAAAAATCAAGCGCGCGTTTGATTTCACGGAAGCCGCGCACCAAGGGCAATTGCGCAAATCCGGAGAACCTTATATCAACCACCCCATAGCCGTTGCTTATAAACTGGCCGATATGGATATGGATTCCACCACTATCGTAGCCGGCTTATTGCATGATGTTCCGGAAGACACGAAAAAAACATTAAAGGATATCAAGAATGAATTCGGCGACGATGTCGCCTTGTTGGTAGACGGCATTACCAAATTAGGCCAGGTTAAATACCGCGGTATGGAAAAGTATATCGAGAATCTACGCAAAATGTTCGTAGCCATGGCCGCCGATATACGCGTGATAGTTATAAAGTTTGCCGATCGTATTCATAATCTGGAAACGCTCTCTTTTTTACCGCCCAATAAACAGCAAAGAATCGCCTTGGAAAGTTTGGAAATATACGCGCCTATTGCCAATCGCCTTGGTATGGGAGAAATAAAAGGCGCTTTGGAAGATTTATCTTTTCCGTATCTTTACCCGAAAGAGTATGATTGGATTCAAGAAAGAATTGCCGCGCGCCGCAAAGAAAAAGCCAAATCTCTGCAACTATTCATTAATGATTTGGAAGAACAACTAAAGAAGAATAACATTCCTTATTATTCCATCCATGGCCGCGCCAAACATTTATACAGCTTATACCATAAACTGCTTCTTCATAATAAAGACATTACAAAAATTTATGATCTGGTGGCCATTCGGATTATCGTTCCCACGATCGCCCACTGCTACGAGTGTCTCGGTATTCTGCACCAATATTGTAAGCCCTTGAAAGGCCGTATTAAAGATTATATCGCTCAGCCCAAGCCAAACGGCTACCAATCTTTGCATACTACCGTTTTTACCGGAACCGGAGATATTGTAGAAATCCAAATCAGAACCAAAGAAATGCATTATGAAGCCGAATACGGTATAGCGGCTCATTGGAGTTATAAAGATAAAAAAATAGACATTAAAGATAAGATCCACTGGGTAAGCGAACTTTCAAAAACCATGCGCGAACCCATGGAGGAAACCGAAGAAAAATTTCTGGAATCACTAAAACTTGATGTTTTCCAAAACCGCATCTATGTTTTTACCCCGAAAGGAGACGTATTGGAACTGCCGGAAGACGCCACTCCGGTTGATTTTGCTTATCGCATTCATACCGACATCGGGCATTATTGCGCCGGCGCTAAAATCAACGATCAAATTTCCGCCTTGGAAACTAAATTAAAAAGCGGAGACGTGGTGGAAATATTCGTGGATAAAAAAAGAAGCGGCCCGGCCGAGGATTGGCTGATTTTCGTTAAAACCAGCAACGCTAAAAAACATATTAAAACCTTTTTGCGTAAAACGGAAAAAAAGCAGCTCAAACGCTTGCTTGATTATAAGGGCCCGAAAAATTAATCTTTAATGCGAGAAATAATATTTTGCAGTTCTGAAGGCGAGTAATATTCAATGGCAATGGAACCCCCATCGCCTTTCTTTTTTATTTGCACTCTGGTTCCCAGCTTTTGCATTAATTCTTCTTGCCATGATAATAATTGAGGATCCTGCCAATTAATTTTCTTCTTTTTCTTTTTTAAAGAAGGGTCTTGGTTTAAAGCGTCTTCCAATTCACGCACGGATAAATTATTGCTCATGATTCTTTTATACAAAGACAGCTGCGCCCCTTCTTTTTCCAAGCTCAATAATATCTTGGCGTGTCCTTCGCTCAGTTTATTTTCCTTAAGCGCCTTTTGAATTTCTTCCGGCAATTTTAGCAAGCGCAAAGCATTGGCAAACGCCGGCCGGGAAATGCCCACTTTTTTGGCAGCCACTTCTTGCGTCAGTTGGAACTCATCCATTAATCTTTTATAGCCGTCTGCTTTTTCTATCGGGTTTAAATCCGCTCTCTGGATGTTTTCAATTAAAGCCAGCTCCAGTTTCTGCTGCTCCGTGGCTTCTTTGATAATGATGGGAACTTTTTTTAATCCGGCGATTTTCGCGGCTTTCAAACGGCGCTCCCCGGCGATTAGTTCAAAACCATCGTCTGATCTGGTAACGAGCAAAGGTTGCAATATACCATGCTCTTTGATGGAGTTAATTAAATCCTCCAACTCCTGATGGTGGAATTCTTGCCTGGGCTGAAAAGGATTGCTGCTTACAGAGCCAATATCCGCTTCGAGCGATTGCGTATCTGCTACCTTCACTTTATCATCTGTTGGTACAATGGGGGTATGGTTTAAAGGTATCAATGAACCTAATCCTTTTCCTAATGCCATAAATTTATTTAATTTTTTTCTAAATATAAAATTTCTTGAGCCAGCTTGCGATAAGCTTTAGCTCCTTTGGAATGTTTGTCGTATTGCAAGATGGATTGCCCGTAAGAAGGCGCTTCAGCTAATTTTACGTTGCGCGGTATAACCGAGCGAAAAACATAATGCGGAAAATGCTGGTACAACTCGCGTAATATTTCATCGGATAGTTTATTGCGCTTATCAAACATGGTCATGACCGCTCCCAAAACTTTAATATCCGGATTCAAATGCTGTTTCACCAGATTAATGGTATTTAATAATTGGCCTAAACCTTCTAAAGCGTAATACTCGCATTGCACGGGTATTAATATTTCCCTGCCGGCCACGATACTATTAACAGTCAGCAGCCCTAAAGAAGGCGGACAATCTACTATAACAAAATCGTAAGCGTCTTTTATTTTATCGATGTTCTTTAAAAGCAAATATTCGCGTTCGGGAACGGAAACAAGCTCCACCACAGCGCCGGCTAAATTTGTTGTGGCGGGAATTATATGCACATTTTCAATGGGGGTAGAGAAAACAACCTCATGAATGGGGTGTTTATTGATCAACGCTTCATAAATACCTTTTTCCAGCTTGGCCATGTCTATTCCCAATCCAGAAGTGGCATTGGCTTGCGGGTCGGTATCGATCAATAGAACTTTCTTACCTGCTTCGGCCAGAGAATGGCTCAAATTAATAGCGGTAGTGGTTTTTCCCACTCCGCCTTTTTGATTAACAATGGTAATTATTCTGCCCATAATAGCTGATTATAACAACTTTTACCTGCGTTGACAATCAATAATTAATTGCCTATTATAGGGTAAGACAATTTATGCCGGGGTGGCGGAATTGGTAGACGCACACGACTCAAAATCGTGCGGGCTTCGGTCCATGAGAGTTCGATTCTCTCCCTCGGCACCAAAATATGCTATAATACTTTATATGGCACAGGAGGTCGTCCAACAACAAAATCCACAAAGCAACGAGCCGGAATATTGCTATTGCCCACCTATTATCGATAGCGAATGGGATGAAAGAGAGATCGATTGGACAGGCAAACAATTTTTTCGCGCCACTTATCGCGCCTGGCTTTATTCTCCGCGGGAAGATTTAAGCGTTAAAATAATCAACGCATATAAAGAAATCGCCAAGCGCGGGTATGGCTTTATTCCTAACGGATTGCACTTGTACCGCGGCGGCATGTTCCGCGGAGAAATTCTCATAGAAATAAAAAACGGGCACATGGATGACCCGGAAGTAAAAACCTTTATGGGTTATGTTTATTCTAAGATATATATCGGCCCCTTGGCGGATTTGCCTAAGGTTTCTAAAACTTTCAATTTCAAAGCGTTAAATATTTACACCATTCATTTTTCTTGCCCGGTCTGCACGCCAGATCCCAACTTACAAAAAACCGTGCTTATTGGAGAAAAAAGATTCTATTAAGAAAGATAGCCTAATTTTTTCAGGCGTTCTTTTACGTTTTCAATATCTTTTGAAGATAACTTTTGGTCTTCTTTGGCCTTGGTGGCATAGGCAATATCCCGCAGACAATAGACGATAAAATCGGTTACGGAATTAAACCCGGAATTTTTTGTGACTTCGGCAAGATTGTCGTATAGCTTTCTGGGAATTTTTATAGTAACTTTTGCTTCTTTCATATTAACTGAACATTAACCATTCCGGTTTTAATATCAATAGAATGCCAATAATAAATATCAATATTCCTCCGATCAAACTGGAATACCTGGTGTATTTTCCGCTTAATCCGGTAATTTTTAAAGTAGTCATAGCCAGAACAAAGATAAGCATATCATCCAGCATAAAGAAAAACAAATAAAGGAGGATATAACCGTAATACTGCCAAACTGGCAAATGCGCTAAAGACAATATTTGCGTGAATATGGCGGGAAAGCCCAAGGAGCAAGCCAGCTCAACCAAATTTACGGTAAAGGCCAGCAAGATAATGCCGATCAAAGCTAAAATAAGATTCGGATTTTTCACAATATCTTTTAATCTCTGAAATACTTTCTTGCGCGAATCCGTGTTCACCACTTTGCATTCCCCTTCGCGGTTCTTCCAATACTCGCGCAAGAATAATCCTCCGGAGATTATACCAAAACAACCTATAGCCATTCTGATCCATTGCACGTATCCTAGAAACATTAAAAAATTAAGCCATGCGGCCATGAATAAAAAATAAACAGCGGCTGAAGCGAATATAAAAGTTCCGCCCAACAGCCACATTCTGGAGCGAGACTTCATTCCCAACAACAGGGTAATTAAAAAAATTAAAACCCACATGGCACAGGGATTAAATCCGTCCAATATTCCTATAATTACGGCTAATGCGGGCAAAGAATAATCTTTTAAATCTCTTGATCCGATAAAAGGCAAATTGACAACAGTGGAAATAGTTTTTGTATCATCGCAATTTTCGTTTGGATTTAAGGTGGTATTGCCCTGAATAATGGTATCTCCGGGGCAAGTGCAGCCATTAGCTAAACAATAATCAATTTGTAATTTAATCTGCTGGCCGATATTATTCTCATTATCAAAACCGATTATGCCTTTTTGGCCGATAAAGGTGGCGGGCACGCCGGAAACTGAAATGCTATGCGCTTTACCGAATTTTTTAAGCAATTCCACGTTATCTTTGTTATACCAAGTTTCGTAGCGGTAGATATTTATTTTATCTCCGTATTCCGTTTTCAGTTTGTCTAAATACAACTCTTCAGCCGCGCAATGCGGGCATCCTTGGCCGTAGAAAAAATATACATTAAGAGGTTTTTGCGCTTCTTGGGCAAAAGAATAAACCGGAATTAAAAAGAGGAGGGAAAAAAATATTAGAAATACTTTTCTCATTGAATATGGCGCAAAAATTATAAATCTATTAGCTGCCGCAACTGGCGTCAGAACCGGTACCGGTATCGGAAGATTCGCTTAATTTCGTGGAGCATTCTTCCGGTGCAGTATTAAAGCCGGAACAAACCGCTGTTTTATATGCTTCCGAGGTGCGGGAAGCGCTAATAGCCGTATCGTTGATAACCAAAGAAGGAGAACCGGTTACTGCATATTTCTCGTTCAACGCCACTTCATTGGCCAGCAAAGTCAGGGCTTCGTCTTTTTGACAAGTGGAGATCTTGGCGGTATCAAGGCCAGCGGATTTTGCTTGTTCTTCCCAGCAAGTGTCAACATCTTTTGAAGTGCAGTTGGCATTGGCTTTTTCCACGAAAGCCCAATATTTATCCGGTTGGTATTTGAAGGCGCAAAGCTCGCGCACATCTTGATTCAATTCTTGGATGCCATGCATGGAGCAATATTTGTTTTCAGAATCTAAACAATATTCGCTGCCTTCGTAACCGAAATCGGAATTGTATATAACATAATGCGGTTCAATGATGGCTTTATCTTTTAACAAATCAACAACGGGCTTCATGGCTGATTCGGCTAAATTGCCATAAGGGCAATAGCTCATGGTAAACAACAAAGCCGTAGCTTTTTCCGCTTTTGGGGCTTCCGTGCTTTGGTTAGTGCTGCTGGCGTTGGTATTGGTATTAGTACTGGCTGTTTCATCCATTTCATAAGCTTCGGGGAAAAATAATGTGCCGTCTTTGCTCATGTATGAATTAACGTCTTGGCCGGAAAATGTAACGGTCATGGAATATACGCCTTTATCGTCTTTTACATTGCTTACCGTGGCTTCCACTTGATTCTGCAATAGGTCATCATTGATATATTTGGTTACTTTATCTATAGCGGCTTGCTTGCCCATAGTTTGGTACTTGCCCATGCTCAAAGTATATCCGCCAAGGCTGATAGAGCCCTTTACCGCTAATAAAACTCCTAAAACAATCATAATTAACGCTAATAAACCGGCCACAACCCAAGCAATGGAAATGACGGATTCTTTCTTTTCTTTTAAGCCTTTAATTGGTTCATCTTTTTTAACTTCCTTTAATTCTTCCTTTTTTTCTTCCATATGTGTTTTAATATATTATTAATAAATAGCACGCTATTTAAAATAGCAAAAAATGCTTTTTCAGTCAATCCTTTCTTATCCTGTATAAAAACACTTTAGACCCTCCCTCTTCCTGAGAAACGCTAGCTGGCTGCCATCCTGGTATGGGCCATATATATGCAATTACTTTAGCATTTTTTTTCATTGTCTGCATTAATTTATCTTTTATTTGTATATTTATTTTAGGCATGAGAAATAGATATACTATATCTGCTTTTGACAAATCGGCGCTATTATAATTTTTAAAATAAATATGGGCATTTTTTAAACGGAAAGTCCTTAACTTGGCTATTAAATATGGCAAGATGGAAATTTCATAGCCGAAACATTTAGCTCCGGCTTTTGCCGCGGCCGCGACGACACGGCCGTCTCCGCAACCTAAATCATAGAAATTATCTTCTGCTTTTATCTGAGCAATTTTGATAATCCGAGTAATATCTTTTTTATAAGTCGGCACCCAGGGCGCTCCTTTAAAACCGGCATAAGCCGCGGATAATATAACAAGAAATAATAGTATTAGAAGAAAAGTGAACCACATGTGAAATTTATTTAATAAAAATACCCCGCAGATGCGGGGTATTTTAAAAACACATTATTTACATTACAGCTTCTTTCGCGGCTTTGGCTACGCGGAATTTGCAAACAGTTTTCGCGGGGATCTGGATGGTTTCACCGGTGGCAGGGTTGCGGCCTTGTCTGGCTGGGCGATTCTTTTTCACCATTTTACCCAAACCTGGCAAAGTGATTTCACCGTTGTTTTTCACTTCTTTGTAAGCGGTTTCCACTAAAAGATCAAAGAAAGCAGCCACTTCTTTGCGGCTCTTGCCCGATTTTTCGGCTAAATAGCCGTACAATTGGGACTTAGTCATTTTAGCCATAATTTTTTCTTAATTGCTTAATTGTTAGTTAGTTCTTTTTCCTTAGATATCTTACACAAAAAGCTTAAAAAAGCCAATAGACTCGGGGGAAAAGTGGTGGATTTTATTAATCGTGCACCTTTACTCTTATCCTGTCAGATTTAATAGCGGTATTACCATAAGTGCTTCTAGCAGCAACAGTCGATGGTTTCCACCGTACTTGATAATACATGTTTTTAGCTGGTTTTACTGTGAAAACAGCCTTTCCTTTATGGTTGGTCTTTACGAAAGTTACCAACTTCCAAGTGCCTGATTTCTTGGCTTTTTTATATAATTTCACTTTTTTATGAGCTAGAACATCTTTGGTTGTGGAATCTTTTAATGTGGCGGTTAAAGTGGCGGAATTTCCTAAAGCGATATTATATTTATTTGCTTTAAAATTCAATTGAGCGTTGGAATGCATTACATAAACTCCGGTATTGGTTCCAGTAACTAATCCTCGAGTCTTGGCTGTAGCTAGAGCGCTTACACCCGTGGCCGTAGTCCCCGTGGAAAATACCATGGCATTGAAAGTCTCATCTTTCAAACCGGTATAATACAGGCTGAAATTTTCCCCGGCGTCGGTAGATTTATAAATACTGCCAGTGCCTGAAGGCCGAGCTGTAGACACATAAACCACATCGCTGCTGCCGGATTCCGTGGCTAACGCGTGATACCAACCCATTTCTTCCAAACCATTGGCGGTTAAATCTGTCCAAGTAGCGCCGGCGTCTGTGGATTTAAATACTCCGCCTTGATTGGTTTCTCCGGAGGCCGCGTAAACAGCGTCGCCAATTACCATAATATCATTTACCATCTGCCCTTCTATATCCCCGGTTAATTGGGTCCATGTAGCACCATCATATTTATAAATGCCTCTTTTTGTGGCCGTGGTATCCCATTCATCGCCTACGCCGGCATAAATATCGCCATCGGCATCAACCGTTAAAACATTAACTTCTATATCGGTTAAACCCGCAGCAGTCCAAGTAACGCCATGATCAGTGCTTTGCTGCACTCCACCAGGATACGCGGCATACAAAATACCATCGCTGGTTTCTAGAAAAGCAGAAGCCGGTTCGCTTAATACCGCATCGGATAAAACCCAGGTGGTACCGCCGTCTGTTGAATAATATATATTATTCAATTGGCAGGAAACCACATTGTTAATATCGTCCGGATTCATCCAGACCGCGGTGGCATAATCCACATTGCTGTTGGCAGTTATCGGGAAAGACCAAGTAGGATTGGCATCGGTAAAATTGATGGTCTTGGCCAAACCGCCATAAGCCGCCAGCCAAACCGTATTTTGATCGGCGGATTGCGCTAAATCATACACGGTAATACCTAATAGTCCGTCATTCGCTTCGGCCCAAGTGGTGCCGGAATCACTGGTTCTAGCTACGCCAGTCATTGATTCTATATACATTATTGCCGTATTGTTGGGGTCAATGCCCAAACTTTCGTCTTTTACCCTAGTCGCGCTGGTAGTTGTGCTGGTTAAAGCGGTCCAATCCGTTCCATTATTATCCGTATAATAAGGGCCTGCATAAATTCTATCGCCGCTAAAAACGACGCTGCCGTGATGATCAGCGGTTAAGGTGCTCCAAGTACCGGTAACGCCGGTTGTGGTATAAGTGGTGCTAGAACTTCCTTTTAACACTATAAAATTCGCATCTGTTGGTTTAACATCAACTGCGCCGGAAGAACCAGTTAAAGTTATACCGGTTGTAGCCCAAGTAGCGCCGTTATCCGCACTTTTAAATAAAGTTAAAGTATTTTCACCAGTTTGGCCTAACACATACACATCATTCGTGGTCGCGGCGGCGGAAATATGACCTATGGAAGTAATCGTGCTATCGACAATCACATTGGTGAAATTATCACCTCCATCACTGCTAATATTAATGGTTCCGTCTCTCATGCCGACAAACACTCTGCTTTGGCCGTAGTAAAGGGCGTTGCCAACATTTTGCGGGCTTAATTGCTCCCATGTGGCTCCGCCGTCTTCACTGCGGTATAAATTTATACCACCGATGAAATAAACAGCAGTTGATGATACATCAATATTAGCAATAGTGCCCACATCTTCTTCTGCGGGCAAACCGTTCCAGGTAGTTGCGCCATCAGTAGAATAAAAGAAACCGTTTGGAGAATTAAAGCCAACATAAACAGCGCTATCCGGGCCGACTTCTAAATCGGCTACATAGCCGCCATATAATTCCAGGCTAGTGCGCACAGAGCCGTCTTGGTCTTCTTCAAACACCGTATTAGCGGAAGAAACAACGGGCCCCAATAACAACAAAACGCTTAAAAAAGCGCTTAAATAAAGGATTTTTCCCCTCATGTTTGTGTTTATTAATGATTATATTAATTTTATTAAATAAATTATAGCAAAAAATCAAATAATGCGCCAAGATATGCTATAATAAACATATGAATTTTTTTATTAAACATTATAAATTTTTTATCGCTTTTTTTGTATTAGTGATAATTAACGTCGCTATATATATTGTCGGTCCTTCAAATATTATAGATACCATAGGGGTATCAAACGGTTATTTGGTGGCTTTTATCGCCGCCGCTACAGCCGGGTTCTCTATGTTTACGGTTTCCGTGTTTTATTCCGCCTATGTCGCTTTAGTTTCAGCCGGCTTAAACATTTGGCTGCTAGCCTTATGCGCGGGAGTGGGCTTGGCCATAAGTGATACTATTTTTTTCTTTACTCTATTGCACGGCCGCAATCTAATGCCCATGAGATGGCGTGAGCAAGCGGATAAATTCGCCAAATGGATGGAAAAAAGAGCAAAGATCGCCGTACCCTTTATAATTTTTTTCTATTGCATATTAATTCCCCTTTCCACGGATTTTCTTATGCTTGTTATGGCCATAGCAAAACAAAAAATCAGGTTAGTTTTTCCTTGCCTTATATTAGGTAATATCGTTTTCGCTTTTGAGGTTGCCTACCTTGCTCAACGAGGATACCAATTATTTTGGTGGAATTTTTCTTAAATACATTAATCTCTTCTGTTCCGAAAATTTTTCAATGGCATATCGAAGCATAGTACGCGGCATCTGTTTATAATATTTCTTTAAAAACGCTTCCTCTTGCGCCAAATCGCGCTTACCGATTTCCCTAAGCATCCAGCCCACGGCTTTATGAATTAAATCATGTTTATCATTTAATAATATTTTCGCTAACGCAAAAGTATCAGTAAAATCGTTATTACGAATAAAAGCATAAGTACTCATAATGGCGATACGCCTTTCCCAAAGATTAGCGGACTTGGCCAATTTATATAAAATTTTTCTGTCTTGGGAAAGCAAATACGGGCCGGATATTTTCGGAGCGGAAAGATCCACTAGATCCCAGTTATTTACGCGTTTGGCGTTGCGTAAATATAAATTAAAAATTTCTTTTTGTTTAGCTGGGTCTTTCTTTGCTTTTTGAAACTGATTCACTAAAATAAATAAAGAAATCAAGCGCTCTTCGTGAATTTTGCTGTGCAAAGCCTTCTTGCAATCTTCTAAAAATAAATCTTTAAATTTTCTGGCGATTATTTTTGATTGGGGGTTGCGAATACCATAAAAAATGTCCCCTTCCCCGTATTCGCCTTTGCCGGTTTTAAAAAATCTCTGCAAAAAAGACGCGTCTTTTAAATTCTTATATTTTTTAATTTCTTTTTCCAGCTCTATTAAACTCATTTCATTATTTTTTTAATTATTTTTAAAGACCAAGATCCAATAGGCGGATAGCGCAATGGAAGGTCAATTAAATTGGTTTGCCTCATTACGCTTTTTTGGTTGGAAAAAAGTTCAAAACTGGCGCGGCCGTGGTATTTGCCGAATCCGCTAGCACCAACTCCGCCAAAAGACAGTTCTTCCGGAGTAAGATGCACCAAAGTATCGTTGATGCAGGCTCCGCCGGAAGATGTTTCATGCAAAATTCTTTCTTGAAAATTTACATTATTGGAAAAAACATAAAGCGCCAAGGGTTTTGGACGACTGGTAATAAAATAAATGGCTTGATTTAAATTATCATATTCCATAATCGGTAAAATTGGACCGAATATTTCTTCTTGCATGATTCTGCTCTTTACGGAAACATCGCTTATTAATGTAGGAGCGATAAAAAGTTCATGCGCGTTATTTTCTCCCCCGTATAATACTTTTCCTTCATTAAGATAAGAAACCAATCTTTCGTGATGCTTGCTATTGATTATTCGGCCGTATTCTTTACTTTCTCTTGGGTTAACGGTAAAAAATTTTTCCACTGCTTTTTGCAATTCCGCGATTAACGATTCCTTTACGGCGCGATCCACTAATAAATAATCGGGAGCGATGCAAGTTTGCCCGCAATTTAGAAATTTGCCAAAAGCAATGCGCTTGGCCGCTTTTTTTAGATCACAGTCTTTATCTACGATACAAGGGCTTTTACCTCCCAATTCTAAAGTTAACGGCGTTAAATTTTGAGCTGCGGCTTGCATCACGATTTTTCCCACAACTTCTCCGCCCGTAAAAAAAATATAATCGAATTGTTCTTTTAACAAATCCTGTGTTGTTTCCGCGCCGCCTAAAATAACTTTAATGTATTCGTCGGGAAAAAATTCATCAAACATCTGTTTAATAACCGCGGCGGTGTTTCCGGAAATCTCCGACGGCTTAAGCACGGCGCAATTGCCCGCGGCTATGGCCCCAACCAGAGGAGCGATTAATAATTGCAAAGGATAATTCCATGGCGCGATAATTAAACTTACGCCATAAGGTTCGGGAATAATATAATTTTTCGCTAGCGGCCAAAAAAATTCACTCTTTTTGCGTTGCGGCTTAGCCCACTTTTTTAAATGCTTGATAGCGTAGCTGATTTCCCGCAAAGAACCGCCGATTTCTAAATAATAAGCCTGGGCTTTAGAGCGATGCAGATCTTTAAACAAGGCTTCTACCAGACTTTCTTCATAAGCTAAAATGGCGGAACGCAATTTAGCAAGCTTTTCCAGGCGAAAAGAAACGCTTTTCGTTTGCTGGGAAGCAAAAAAGATTCTTTGCTTTTCCAAGGTGCTTTTTATTTCCATAATTAATATATCAATTTTTTTAAAGCGTGAATAATTTTTTCCGTTTCTTTTTCACCTATTTCAATCAATTGATTTTCTATGGCGGCAGTAAAATATTTTTTCGCGCCTTCATAAGCAGTATATGGTATGGGCAAATTTAAAATGAAATCGGAATCTTTCATGCAATATTGCGCCAAATGATGACGCAAAATCTGGAAACTTCTTAAGGTGGTATTAAAATAAGTTAAACGCGATTTATTAAAAGTAGAATGCGCCTTGCAATCATCCAAATTAACGGAGATTATCACTTCCGCACCCATTTTCCGTAGTATATCATCCGGTATGGGGTTGGAAACGCCGCCATCGACTAATATTTTTCCATGCCATTCCACGGGTTTAAACAATCCGGGCACGGCCATGGAAGCGCGCAAAGCCGTAACCACATCTCCCTTTAAAAAAGCCTCCTGCTCTCCGCTGATTAAATCGGTAGCCACAATACCGCAGGGAATGGATAAATCTTGAATTTTGGTATGAGCGAATATGCTTCTTAAATATTTTTCCACTTTCCCGCCTTTTACTAAACCTCCGTGCAAAGAAGGTTCAAAAAAAGTTAAAATCTTATCCTTTTTATAATATAAGGTGTCCTGTTCTAATTTATCTATATCTTGGTGCAAAGAAAAATGCGCGGAAACGAAAGAGCCAATGCTGCTGCCGGAAAAAAAATCTATGGGTATTTCATTTTTCAGCAAAGCTTTCAAAACGCCGATATGCGCCAAGCCTCTGGCACCGCCGGAGCCCAAAGCTAAACCTACTTTTTTTCTTTTATTCATATTTTATTGGTTCAGATTCTAATTTTTCCAGTTTCAAAACATAACATATTATAAAAAATAACGGGCCAAGGAGAAAATACACCGCGCGCATCCAATTGGGCGCGTGCATGCAATCGCAGATGGGCAACCCCTCATAGAGCGCGGTTTGTAAATCGTGCACATTAAAGGCATGATAGCCTATAGTCTCGATGAGCAACAGAGCTGACCAATAAACCACTAAAAATATTATAACGTCTTTATATTTTTTCTCTATTACAAAATATTTTTTTATAAGCAAAAATATCGTATATATTCCGGTTAGCCCCAAAGACCAAGCGAATAAAGGCAAAAAATTTATGCCAAAAAAAGATAAATAATCATGATTATAGCCGTATTGCTCCCGCCCAAGATAAGCCCAAATTAAAGTAATTATCGTGGCCAGCGCCAATCGCGCGAAATTGTGCTTCTTTTTATACCAAATAAAATACCCTGCCAAAATAATATAAGCCACTAATAACACAATATCCGCTCGAACAAATAAAAGCAGGCTAAAAACAATTAAACTTAGCAATAATTCCACTCTCATTCTTATATGGTTATCGACTTTACTTTTTTTGTCAATCTAGATAAAATTAGATAAATAATTAAATATAATTATCTATGCCAGAACGAGGAGAAAATCATCCGCCAAACGACGCTGTCAGGGCTTTAAATTTTTTCGATCGTTTTATTAGAACAAATCTTGCTTCATACGACCCAGCTAAGCGTTTGGATTTTATAGATAAAGTACAAAAGGCTTTGCAAGAGGCTATGCCGGATGTATATGAAAGAATTCCTGCCAGTTCGTCTTGCGCTATGACTGCCGATGCTCTAAACAGAATCTTAAGAGAAGAAGATCCAAAAAGTAAAATTGTTTCTCAATTGATGATAGAAATACCGGGTATCATTCATTCATATCATCCATCTTTAAATTTAGAAAATTCTGATGAATTAGACAAATTACGGACCAGATTAGGAAGGGTACTGGACGAAATATATATGAGCAATAGATCTCTCGCCACTAATTTATTAAATGGCTATAGTGATGAGAACATCATAGAAGAAGCGATAGATAAATACCGAGCAAAAAATCATTAACTACATTATGAAAAAAGCTATTTACCCTTTATCCGCGGACCCCATTCATAATGGGCATATTTCTAATATCGAAAGACTATTAAACTTAAATCTGGTAGACAAATTATTCATTGCCATTGGCAAAAATTACGAAAAAAGAACCAAATATCTTTTTAGTGATGAAGAAAAATTAAAAATCACGAAAAAAGCTTTGGCAATATTTAAAGACCGGGTAGAAGTGGAAGCTTTCCAAGGCTTGCTGGCGCATTACGCTAAAAAAAGAAGCGTTGATTTAATCATTCGCGGTTGCCGGCACAACAGCGATTTTGAAAACGAACAAGTTATTGCCGAATTTAACAAAGCTTACAATTTAACCACTTTAATATTGCCTGCCCCAAAAGACACCTTCAGTTTAAGCTCCACCATGATAAAAGCCATCACGGAAAACGGCGGCTTAACCCACGAATTCGTGCCTCCTGTTATTAAGCAGGCTTTGGAGGAAAAAATATTAAACATTACTTTAATCGGCGTCACCGGCAACACCGGCGCGGGTAAAACCAGTTTCTGCGCCAAGCTAGCCGAATTGAACGATAACTTTTTTTATATCGAGGTAGATAAATTAATAAAAAAATTATACCAAGAAAATAGCGAAGTGCGAGAAAACGTGAAAAAATCTTTTGGAACAAATATCTATCATAAAAACGAGATAGACCGTAAAAAATTAGCCTCTATAATATTTTCCGATCCTGTAAAAAGAATGGGACTAGTGGAAATATTAAGAACGCCATTTAAAATAGCCTTGGAGGAAAGTATAAAAAATTTAAACGGATTAATTTTAATTGATTGCGCTTATCTGGTTGAATATAATTTAATGCCTTTGATAAATAACAATATAATACTACTTACTTGTTCCGATAAAACCAAGCAAAAAAGAAACAAGGAAGCCAAAAAAATATCCGAAGCGCAATATTCGGAAAAATTATTAAAAGAGACAATAAAAAAACAACAAGCAATAAATAATTACGGTAATTTTCTGGAAATCAATACAGAACGTGCTATTGATTACCGGTCCATAGCAGAGCGCCTAAAGCGGTTCCGTATTCTGAATACGAAATAAAATAAGATTTTTTATCTAATTCTTCCGTGTATTTTTTTAAAAGCTTTTTCAAGCATTCATTATTTTTTAAAGCTGACCCAATATAAACTACGTTCTTAAACCCCCCATAGCGCCGGATTTCGCTATATAACGCTAAGTCTTTCTTAGTGGTTATGGCCACTATATTCATCAAACCGGCGGCTAAATCTCTTTTTAGCGTTAAAGCGCCGGCTTGCGCGAAATTGGCAATTATATAATCTGAAGCATAAAGATCTACAGCTTTATAATCCCCTTTGCCGGCTTGGCTGGATAAATTGTTAAAGTCGTTAAACTCTAGGGCTTTCGCCATGCCGGCCATGAATCCCCCTCCCAGGGAATTGCCCAAGGGCAATTTAAAAAACTTTTTCCCTTTCACGCGTGTATAAGAGGTTCCCGTTCCGATAGAAACCAGCAAAAAATCTTTGGGCGCTTTTTTTCCTTTGGAAATAAAAAGTTTCTTTAAGCCGAAAAGCTGAAGTTTTATTTCTTCTTGTATTTTGTCTTCCAACAAAACGGGGCGCTTATTATTGATTTTTAAGAATAATAATTCTTTGGGAAAAGTTCCTATGCCCACCACTTGCGCTTCGCTGATTTTTTTTTGCTTTAGAAGAGATGCTATTTTAGAAAGGGTGTAGTTGGCGCTGGATATGAATTTCACTTTCTTGTCTTCCAAGAAAGCAATTTTTATCAAGCTGCTGCCTAAATCTATTCCGGCATTCATTATTTAGCCGCGTTTAATATTTTTTCCTTAATGTCTTTCGGGCTTAATTTGGCCATGTCGTATACTTCTTTTGGCGGGCCGGATTTTAAGTAAGTAGAAACGCCCAAAGATTTTTTAGTATAATCTTTTCCCAATATAAACGGATATAAGAATCCTTTCCAGCCGTTATGAATGGCAATGACTTTTTCGCGTTCGTCGTCTGCCAATATGCTTTGCGCTTTTTGCGGGTCTTTCTCTCTTAATTCTTCAAATAATTCCGGTGAAGTCACTGCAATTATTTTAATATCATAATCTTTTTGTAAATCCGGCAGCACTTCCAGGGTGTTCGCCATGGTTTGACCGCCGCAAATGGCCAGCACGATTTTATCTTTACCGGTGTTCTCGTAATTTTTGAATACATAAGCGCCATTGGTGGCCTCTATAGCCGGAGGAATGCCTTTGGTTCTATCAAATATCGGCGTATCGGGACGGGCTACGGATAGCGCGATTGGTTCGCCTTTTTCCAAGGCGTAGAATAGCATCTCGATGGTTTCGTTGGCATCCATGGGCTTATAAACTTTAATACCCGGGTACGCGTTAAACAGAGACATCCAATAAAGGCCATGATGAGTTGGGCCGTCTTCTCCGGTTTCCAAGCCATCGTGCGCGGCCAGCATTATAAAGAAGCCTTTGGTTTTGGGGTTCACATGATTACCTATCAGCGTCATGCGCACGGAGTTGGACATCATGGAAGTGAACACGCCATAGGAGCTGAAGACAGTGCTGGCTTGAAAGCCTCCGGGTAAAATATCTTGCGTCATGGCGCAGGAAAGCATGGCCATGTTCTGTTCCGCAATGCCGAAGCGGATGCCGCGGCCGTATTTATTCTCGCGATTCACAATACCGTAAACTTGCTCGGCTTTCCAAGTGAGAATGGATTTTGATAAATCTCCGGTACCGGCGTAGAAAAAAGCGCTTTGGCTCATCAACCATTTAAAAAACTCTTGGGTGGCAGTACGCGTGGCTACTGGTTTGGTTCCGGTAAAAACTAATTCCTTAGGCAACTCCTTCGGCCTTTTTATTTGAGTGGGATTTTTTAAAGGCCTGCCTGCTAAAGCCGTTTCTATTTGCTTTATCAGTTCTTGTTCCGGTTTAATATTATTTTTGGCTAAATTTAAACGTTCGCCTAAATATCCGGTTAATTCGGTCGTTAATTGTTCCAAAACGACTTGAAGATCGGGCATGACATTCTTTTTTTCTCCGGGGATGTTAAAGCCCAACTTTTTCATTATTTCCACATATTCTTCGTGCTTGGCAGGTTTGCCATGGGAATCGCAGGTGTTCTCCGTGGAACCGTAACATTTTCCTTTGCAGGCATGGGATAAAATAACCGTGGGGCTACCATTGTCAAAACCTTGTTTGGCTTTTTTAAAAGCATACGTCAATTCCAAAATATTATGGCCATCCACTTCTATTACATTCCATCCCAATCCTAACCAGTGGTTAAGATATGGAGAAGAAATCACCTGATCCGTGTCGCCATCAATGCCAAAATGATTTCTATCAAGAAGAACCGTTAAATTGGATAAACCCAAAGAATGGGAAATATTTCTAGCTTCATAGCTCATGCCTTCTTCGGATTCCGCGTCTCCCATTAACACATAAGTACGCATATCATTAAGCCCGCAAGAGCGGTGCAAATTGGCTAGCCCAGCCGCGCCGCAAACACCATGCCCGGATGAACCGGTAGATAAATCAGCCAGAGGATGATAAGACTCCACATGGCCTTGGGGGCCGTCGATATGGCGGAAGCGCAATAAATCTTCGGCCATGACCGCGGATAGTTCTTTCGCATTAAAATTTTCCCCGTTTTTTTTCAAAGACTCGTATACCAAGGATAACATTCCATATAATAATGGGGTGCAATGCCCGGCAGACCAAACCATTCTATCCCTACCTGTGTTTTTCGGATCTAAAAAATCAAAAGCCATTTCACCGCTTAAAAGCAAGGAAAGTAAAGCCTCTACCTTGGATGACGACCCGCCCGGATGTCCGGATTGTGAAGCTTCGATGGCCCCGAATATCAGGCCGCGGCAAATCCTGGCTAATTCCTGCGCTTTATTCACATCTAGGCCATCAATGTTTTTTAGAGCTTGGCCTCGCAGATCTAAATAGTTTCCTCCTTTTAATTTATCGTCTTTCTTCGCCATATTTTATAAAAATTAATATTATTATAACCAATCCTTTTGTCGGAAATAAATCAGCATTGTTCCGGAAATAGTCAGGGAAAATGCTAGAATTATATAAAATCCATCGTGCCATTCCGCCATGGGTAAATATTTAAAATTCATACCGTACAAACCGGTAAGAAAAGTTAAAGGCATGAAAATGGTAGTGATGATTGTTAACACCTTCATAATAGTATTCAAGCGGTTGTTGATGGAAGAAAGATAAATATCAAGCATGGCCGCCAAGATATCGCGATAAGTTTCAATATTATCAATAATTTGAATGGTATGATCATAAACATCTCGCAAATAAAGATAAGTATTTTTCTTGATTAAATTTGAGGATTCGCCGCGCACCATGTTATTAACCACCTCGCGCATCGGCCAGACGGATTTGCGGATAAAAATTATTTCTCTTTTTAATCGATGCAAGTTGCGCAATGTGCTGGCAGCGGGCTGAGTTACCATTTCGTCTTCCAAGTCTTCTATTTTTTCTCCCAATCTTTCTAAAATCACAAAATAATTATCTACTATGGTATCGATCATATTGTGCATTAAATAGTCCGGTCCCATTCGGCGGACGCGGCTGCTTTCTTTACGAATGCGTTCTCTGAGGGAATCGAAAACATCGCTTTTAAAACCTTCTTGCAGAGAAATTACATAATTGCTTCCTAAAATCAAGCTGATTTGCTCCGTATCCGCGCGAAATATATCTTTGCGCAAATGGAATATCTTTAAAACTACATAAATATAATCCCCGAAATCTTCTGTTTTCGGCCGTTGATGGGTATTTAAGATGTCTTCCAGCAATAAAGGATGAAAGCCGTAATGATCCCCTAATTCTTTTAATATCGCGATGTCGTTCAAACCTTCGATGTTTATCCAGGTTACGGTTGGTTTTTTTCGAAACTCAAAACATTCTTTAATGTCAGTTACTTCTTTTTCAATTAATTTTTTTTCGTCAAAATCCATTACCGTAATAATAGGCTTTGTTTGCCTTTCTTTGCCCACATACACAAGGGAGCCAGGATCCAGCCCGACTTTTCTCGTGCGTTTATCTAATATTTGACCTGTCATATTACTTTATAGAATAACAATATAATGATGCTTACGCAAGTGCATTAAACAAATAATAATGATTATAAAAAAAACAAAATTACTGCAATACCGGACCCACGGACGGGCTTAAATCGTCAACGCTGTTATTGGTAAGCCTTTTTAATTTTTTGTCTTTTAATCTTAAGGAGTATATTTCAAAATCGCTATCCGTGCTTTTTTTGAATGAAAAAATAATTTTTTTGCCATTAGGCGTGTAGGCCGGTGTGCGCGCTTCCCCTTTTAACTTTTTAAGCCTTTTTACATCGTTCCCATTTTTCTTCATGGTAAACAAGCGATAATTGCTTTTAACTTTTTTCACAAAAACGATGCGCTTGCTATTGGGAGAAAAACGCGGTTCGTAACTTTTATTATTGGTCGTTAATGAAACGGGATTGGTGCTATTGGCATCCATAATATAAATATTATGATTGCCTAAGCTATCCTCACCTTCAAAAACTATTTTGCTGTTATCCGGAGAATAAGAGGCGTAACCACTAATTGGCAGATTAAAATAAGCCGGCGTCATATCGCTTACATTCTTGCCGTTTTTATTGGCCGTATAAATATAAGAAAGCAAGCTGCCGGTGGTATAATCTTGCGCCGAGTAAATAATTTTATTCCCGTTGGGAGACCAAGAAACTTGATGATTAATCGTAACGGAATTTTCATCCACCACCATGGAATCTGTGCCGTCACTATTGATCATACAAACCATGAATGTACCTGAAGCGCAGGCATAAGCTATTTTCTCTCCATTCGGAGAAACGGATATTCCTTCCGAGCTATCCAACTGATTACCACCAACGGTTACTATGCTTTTTCCCGTCCCATTAATTTTCATCTGGTATATAGGATAAGAAGTATAATACTCTCCCGCGTCTGTTGTGGCGTAATAAATGCGATTTTCCGCGAATAATACCGCGGGACTGGCCAAAACAAAAAACAGCAACACTGCCAATGTCGTTGTAAATACTTTTTTCATAATTTTATTATAGAATAATGATTATTATCTATAATCGTACCACAATTATTTTATTTCTTCCAATTCCCAATTGTCGCCGATTTTTTTTACCCAAAAAAGCAGTATTGTAAGATCTGGATATTGCGCGGAGATTAAAGACTTGGCTTTTTCCATGTCTTTTAACACTATGTCTCGGCTAGTCTCGCCATAAGCTCCGCATTCTTCGTGCTGGGTCAGCAAAACTCTTTTAATATGATGCAATTTTGTAGATATGGCGATCTGGTTTAATATATAATCGCTGATTTTTTTATCATCGCCGGCCAATGGTTTGCACGCGCCAGCAATAGACACAATATCGGTATCGCCTAAATAATTATTCTCCGCCAGCCATTTTTTAAAGGTAATATCTAAGCGGTAATCCATGCAACGGATTAATAAGTTTGAGCAATTATGAGCCATGGGGTAAATTTCTATATTTCTTTTTCTTAACTACTTTTAATCTCGCCAATTCTTTTTCTATCTTGGAAGATAAATAAGCGAATTCAGCGGAATCGAATTTCTTTTCCGTGAGTAGCTTTTGCGCTTGCAGCCTCGCTTCTTCCGCTCTTTTTTCGTCTATTTCTTCGGCGCGCTCGGCTGAATCGGCCAGCACTATAACTTTATTCGGGGATACTTCCACGAATCCGCCGGAAACGGCCATAACGGTTTCTTCTTTATTCTTCAGAACGCGAAGCTCGCCCGCTTTTAAAGCGGCCACCAAAGGAATGTGCCCGGGCAGAACAGTGATCTCCCCTTCTATCGTGGGGATGGTTATCTGTTCCACCTCATCGGAATGCACTTTCTTTTCCGGTGTTGTTATTTCAAATTGTATTTTGCGATCAGCCATAATTATTTGGTTACATCCTCGATGCTGCCTTTCATATAAAAAGATTGCTCGGGTTTATCATCGTGCTTGCCTTCTAATATTTCTTTAAAGCTGCGCACCGTGTCTTTCAATGGAACATATTTTCCGGCAGAACCCGTGAACACTTCAGCCACGAAGAACGGCTGGGATAAGAATTTTTGCACACGGCGAGCGCGGGAAACAGTTAACTTATCTTCATCGGATAATTCTTCCATGCCTAAGATGGCAATGATATCTTGCAAATCTTTATAGCGTTGCAGCACTTTTTGCACGCCGCGAGCGGTTTCGTAATGGTCTTTGCCAACTATATTCGGATCCAAAATCGTGGATGTTGAATCTAATGGATCAACAGCCGGATAAATGGCTAATTCGGAAAGAGAACGGGAGAGTACCACGGTGGAATCCAAATGGCCGAAGGTGGTGGCCGGAGCCGGATCGGTTAAGTCGTCGGCTGGCACGTACACGGCTTGAATGGAAGTAACGGAACCTTTGCTGGTGGAAGCGATTCTTTCCTGCAACTCACCCATTTCCGTGGCCAGAGTCGGCTGATAACCTACGGCTGAAGGAATGCGGCCTAACAAAGCGGATACTTCGGATCCGGCTTGAGTGAAACGAAAAATATTATCGATAAACAATAATACATCTTGGTTCTTTTCATCGCGGAAATATTCGGCAATGGACAATGCGGTTAAAGCGACTCTTAAACGGTTACCCGGTGGTTCATTCATTTGGCCGAACACCAGAGAAGTTTTGGCTAGTACGCCAGATTCTTTCATATCTTTATACAAATCGTTTCCTTCACGAGAGCGTTCGCCCACCCCGGCAAATACGGAATAGCCCCCATGCTCTTTGGCAATGTTTCTGATGAGCTCCTGAATAACTACGGTTTTACCCACGCCAGCGCCGCCGAACATGCCTACTTTTCCACCTTTAATAATAGGGCAGATTAAATCGATTACTTTAATGCCGGTTTCCAAAATTTCAATTTTAGTGGATTGTTCTTTCAATTCCGGCGCGTCGCGGTGAATGGGATATTTTTTATCAGTCTTAATTTCCGCACCGTCATCCAACGGGTCTCCCAACACATTCATCATGCGGCCCAAAGTTTCCTGGCCAACGGGAATGGAGATCGGCCCATCTGTATCCAATACTTCTTGCTGGCGTTTGAGTCCATCCGTCGCACCCATGGCCACGCAGCGCACGATTTGGCTTCCCATGTGCTGCTGTACTTCCATAATCAACTTTTCTTTATTGGGCATGGTGATTTCCAAAGCGTTGTATATGGCCGGCAATTTTTCCGTGAATTCCACATCAACCACGGCACCGATAATTTGTTTAATTCTTCCTTTATTCATATTTATTATATTAATTAATTTATAAATTATTCTAGGGCCGCTTTACCGCCGGCAATTTCCGCGATTTCTCTGGTAATATTGGCTTGTCTGGCCTGGTTGAATGCCAATGTCAGCTCGTCTATCATGTCTCCGGCCGCGTCCGAGGCGTTGCGCATGGCTAACATGCGGGCGCTATGCTCTGAAGCGTTGCTTTCCAGAAGAGCTTGATAAATTTGCACCTCCACCAATCTAGGCAATAACGCGCCTAATATTTCTTTCGGATTCGGTTCGAACAAATATTCAAAATTTTCTATAACTTTTTCTTCTTTTTCCCCGGCCACCTGGCCAAGATTGGCATCGGCTTCTCCGGTTAATGGCAATAATACTTTAACGCGGGGCTCTTGCTTGAGCGAAGAAACATAATCAGTGTAAACTAATAATACTTTATCGTAAGTGTTGTCTAGATATCCTTTTACGGCTAAATGGGAAAGCGGGCTGATAACGGCTACTTCTTCCACTACATCGGCTTTATCAAATTGAGCGGAAACGGTATAACTCATTTTAGCCATGGTGCTGGCGCCTTTTTTGCCCATGGCAACTACTTCTACTTGAGCGTTTTCTTTATTGAGTTTTAAATATTCTAAAACTTTTTTAACCACTTGCTGGTTGAAAGATCCGCATAGCCCCCTATTGGAGGTGATCAAAATTACGCCTATCTTTTTTATTTCATCTTTTTTCTGAAGCAAAGGATGTAAATTCAAATCGGTTTTCTTCGCGATATTGGCCAACATGCCCCAAGCCAAAGAAGCGTAAGGGCGGGAGGACATTAATTTATTCACGGCCCGGCGCATTTTCGAAGAAGACACCATTTCCATGGCTTTGGTGATCTTCTTGGTATTTTTTACCGACTTAATGCGGCGGGTTATATCGCGGGTATTGGCCATAATTATTTCTTAATCAAGTAATCCACGTTAGTTTTATAATCTTTAATAGCGTTCTGTAATTTTTCTTCAATTTCCTTCGTTAATTCTTTTTTCTCAGTAATCAATTTAAATAAATCTTTAGCGGAAGTTTCCAAATGCTTTTTTAAGCCGATTTCAAACTGTTTGGTTTTATCTACGGGCACATCATCAAAATAACCGTTGCTGCCCGCGTAAATAATAGCCACTTCCATTTCCACTTTCATTGGTTCGTATTGCAACTGTTTTAATATTTCTTGCATGCGCATACCAAGATCCAGTTGCTTTTTGGTGGCTTCATCCAAATCGGATCCGAATTGGGCGAAAGCCGCCAACTCGCGGTATTGGGCCATGTCCATTTTTAATTTGCCAGCCACTTTTTTCATGGCTTTGATCTGAGCGGAAGAGCCGACACGTGAAACGGATAAACCTGTATTAATAGCCGGACGAATACCCTGATAGAATAAATCGGATTCCAAATAAATCTGGCCATCGGTGATGGAAATAACGTTAGTGGGAATGTAAGCTGATACATCTCCCGCTTGAGTTTCGATGATGGGCAAAGCGGTTAAGGATCCGCCGCCGGAATTCTTGTTCAACTTGGCCGCGCGTTCCAACAAACGGGAATGCAAATAGAAAATGTCTCCGGGATAAGCTTCACGGCCGGGCGGGCGGCGCAGTAATAAAGAAACTTGGCGGTAAGCTACGGCGTGCTTGGATAAATCATCGTAAACCAGCAACACATCTTTGCCTTGGTCCATAAAATATTCTCCCATGGCGCATCCGGCATAAGGGGCGATGTAAGAAAGAGAAGCGGGGTCTGACGCGCCGGCCACAACAACGGTGGTATAATCCATGGCGCCGTGCTTTTCCAATTCCGTGATCAAACGCACCACTTTGGATTCTTTTTGGCCGATAGCTACGTATATGCAAATAACATTCTGGTCTTTTTGATTGATAATGGTATCAATGGCAATGGCGGTTTTTCCGGTTTGGCGGTCTCCGATAATAAGTTCTCTTTGTCCGCGGCCTATCGGGATCATGGCATCAATGGCCTTTATGCCAGTTTGCAAAGCTTGTTTTACCGGTTCTCTTTTAATAACGCGAGGCGCGATTTTTTCTACGGGATAAAATTTATCGGTTTTAATGGCTCCTTTTCCATCCAGTTCTTCACCAAGAGGGTTTACTACGCGGCCCATTACGGCTTCGCCCACGGGCACTTCCAATATTCTTCCGGTGGTTTTTACCGTATCGCCTTCTTTAATCTTCAAGTAATCACCCAACAAGATGCAACCCACGGAATCTTCTTCCAAGTTAAAGGCTACGCCATAAATATTGTTTGGGAACTCCAACATTTCCGAGGACATGCAATCGGATAAACCGGAAATTCTGGCTATGCCGTCTCCCACTTCCATTACCGTACCGGTTTTTTCCACGGTGGCCTTGGTTTTAAAATCTTTAATCTGTTGTTTTAAGCTTTCAATGATGTAATCTTTTGATGCTTTTGCCATATGGTATTTTAAAATTATCTAGTTAATGATTGTTTTAGATTATTAATGCTATTTAAAATGCTTCCGTCTATAACAGTGTCTGCTATTTTTATGATCATGCCTCCCAATATTTTTTTATCTACCTTTTCCGTCAATAAAACCGTTTCCGCTTTGCTGGAAGATTTTATTTTTTTGGTGATTTCTTCTTTGAGAGAAGCAGACAAAGCGCGAGCGGTAATCACTTCCGCTTCCACAATGCCTTCTTGCTCGTTGCTGTACTGGTTATATTCTTGAATGATTTTTTTAGCCAGTTTCATATGCCGATTAGCCGCTAAAATTTTCACAAAATTAGCCAAAGCCGAATGAGCTTCCTTCTCGGTTAAATCTTTGGTAGCTTCGTAAAGCACTCGGCCGTATTTTTTAGCGCTAATCTTCTTCATACTATAAACTAGTATTTTTAATAATATTCTTGCTTAATTTTTCATCAATCTCTTTTGTTAAACCCTGGCCGAGAATTTTTTCCGTGGCCGAAGCGACTAAATTGCCCAATTCCGCTTTGGCGTCGGTTACCATTTTTACTTTTTCCGCGGCTAGTTGTTGTTTGCCCTTAAGCACGATGCTTTCCACTTCTTTCTTTGTTTTTGCTATTGTTTCTTGGCGTTCGGCTTCGGCTTTTTTTCCGGCTTCTTCCAATACGGCCAAGCTTTGCTTTTTCGCTTCGTTCAAAACTTTTTCTTTTTCCGCCGCGCTTTCCTGCAATTTGGTTTCCGCATCTTTGGCGTCTTTTAAGCCTTTTTCTATCTTAGCGGTTCTTTCTCTCATTAATTTGGTTAAAGGTTTTAGCGCGAAAAAATAAAGCACGCCGAATACTATGGCGAAATTTACCAATTGCGCGATTATTCCTTTTACATCCAGATGGAAAGTTTCTATTAATGAATCCATAAATTATTGAAAATTAATTGAAAAACAGCTTGATGCCCGGGAGAAATTAATCTCCCGAGCAAGCTAATTTAAGCCTTATTTAATACCGAAAGCGATTACCAAGGCGTAAATAGCGATAGCTTCAGCGAAAGCCATACCAAGAAGCATGGGCACTAAAATTTTACCCGCGGCTTCAGGATTGCGGCCGATGGATTCCATGGCTTTGGCGCCGATAAAACCGATGCCCAAACCAGGACCCATGGAACCGAGACCGATGGCTAACGCTTTGGCGATAACAGCTAAATCTAATTCCATATTTTTCCTTAATTATATTAAAAATATTAATTAGTGTTCTTCGGCCGTGCTGGCGATATTCATGTACACCAAGGACAAGATGGCGAATATCAAAGCCTGAATCACTCCCACGATTAGTTCCAAAAACATAAAAGGAACCGGCAGGATAAACGCGAAAATGGCCATCATGGAAGCCAGTAAAACTTCACCCGCAAAAATATTTCCGAATAACCGAAAGGAAAGAGAGGCTACTTTGGCCACCTCGCCGATTATTTCAATTATACCCACAAACACTTTTATGGGATTAACCAAAACAATAGTTGGATCTTTTAATACTTTTTTGGGGATTTCCAATAAAGCTTTTATATTCACGAATTTATTCAAATGATTCCAAGCGCCGGCCATAAACACGCCAACCAAATGAGAACCGACAACGGTCATTAAAGATAAAGCCAGAGTGGTGTTTAAATCGGCTGTGCCGCCGCGAATAAAAGGAATGAATACTTCTTTGCCTTCTTCCATTTCATAGAAGCCGACAGTGCCCACGCCCGGCAACAAACCGAGCCAGTTATTAACTAATATGAATAAAAAAATAGTGAAGACATAAGGAAAAAACTTCATGCTTTTTTCTCGGCTTCCGGTAACAGTATCGCAAAGGTTTAAAGCGCCATCAACGATCATTTCAAATACATTTTGAATGCCGCGCGGCACTTCTTTTAATTTCTTCTTTAGATATAAAGAAAATATAGCAAAAAGCAAAACTACAAACCAAGTGACGATAAGGGAGTTGGTAATACTAAAACCACCGATATGCACTATCGGCTCGGCGAATAAAGTTGGTTCGTGCCCCTCTGTGGATGTCTCCTGCACTACTTCTGCTTGTTCTTCCGCTGCCATAATTTATAGACGCTTCATTTAGTTTTTTCGGATTTTTCTTTCTTGCTTAATTTATCCATGGTTTTCATTGCCCGAATTGATCCTCGGACAATGCCAATCATTGAAATTAGGAAAGCCACGCCTACGCATCCGAAGTACAACCATTGGCCTGTTTTATACTGATTGTCTAACCAATGACCGACTAAAAAAGCCACTATGGCCGGTAAAATAATCCAACCGCTTATTTCCGCGAATAAGGAAATAGCCGGCTGCCACCATGGCGCTTTAGTTTTTTCCATACATATATTATGAAAGTCCGCTTTTTTAACGCGGTTATTATAAACGATAAATAAAAAACGGTCAATCGCCGTTTTTTATAGTTTTCAACAGGTTTTATGGGCTTTTTTAGCTCAAAATTCCCTTATCTTTCTTCTTTTGTTCGTTTTCATCCAATATCATCTTGCGAATTCTAATATTTTTCGGGGTAATTTCCACCAATTCATCGTCTCCGATGTATTCTAACGCGTCTTCCAAATCCATAATTTTCGGGGTTTTAAAATGTTCGTCCGAACCTTCACCTTTAGAGCGCATATTGGAAAGCTGTTTGGCTTTACAAACATTCACGCGCAAGTCTCCTCCGCGGGAATGCTGGCCTACCACTTGGCCTTTGTATACCTCGTGAGCCTGCCCCATAAACAAAACGCCGCGACCTTGCACATTAACCAAACCGTATAAATTCGTGGTGCCGGTTGTATGAACCACTAAAGAACCTTGTTCTCTTTCTTTCCAATCCCCCGGATCTTTATGGTAGCCCTCAAATATAGTATTCATTATTCCCAAACCTTTGGTATCGGTTAAAAATTCGTTTCTATAGCCAAATAATCCGCGAGTGGGAATCACAAATTGCATGTTCACGGTATTGCCTTCGGTTTTCATTTCCCGCATTTCACCTTTGCGGCTGCCCAGTTTTTGGATAATGGCGCCGGCGTAAATTTCCGGAGCTTCTATAAATACTTCGTCGAAAGGCACCATTTTTTGGCCGTCGATTTCTTTCACGATAACTTGCGGGCGGGAAACTTGAAATTCATAGCCTTCTCTTCTTAATCTTTCGAAGAATATGGCCAAGTGCAATTCACCGCGACCTGAAACCACCCACTTGCCTTGAGAGTTAGCCAAAGGTTCTATTCTCATGGCCACATCGTTTTCCAATTCTTTATAGATTCTTTCTCTTAATTGACGGGAAGTAGAAAATTTTCCTTCTTTTCCGGAAAACGGGGAATCGTTCACGCAAAAAACCACTTTAACAGTCGGCTCTTCAATGGCTACGGGCGGCAAAGCCATAGGCTTTTCCGGGTCTGCCACCGTGTCCCCGATATTTATTTCCGGCACTCCGGCTACGGCTACGATATCTCCGGCTTCGGCGGATTTAGCTTCTATTCTTTCCAAGCCGAAAAAAGACATTAAAGATGTTAAGCGGAATTTTTTTTGCTTGCCTTCACGGGTAATGTGCATTACTTCTTGGCCAGCAGTTATGCGGCCATTATAGATTCTTCCCGTGGCTACACGGCCTTTAAAATTATCGGAAAACAGCGTAGTAATTAACATTTGCAAAGGTTTTGAACTGTCGCCGGTGGGCGCGGGTACATATTTTTTTATTGCCGCGAATATCGGAGAAATATCTTTCATTTTTTCTATTTCCGGTTCATTGCCGGCCAAGCCTTTTTTCGCGGCCGCGTACACCACGGGGAAATTAGTGGTTTCTTCGTCCGCGCCGAGCTCTATGAATAAATCAAACACTCTGTTTAAAGTTTCGCGAATACGCGCTTCTTTTTTATCGATTTTATTTACAACGACAATAACCTTCAGTTTCATGGCTAAAGCCTTTTTTAAAACAAATCTGGTTTGTGGCATAGGGCCTTCTTTGGCATCCACCAATAGCAAACAACCATCGGCCATAGTGAGGACGCGTTCCACTTCTCCGCCGAAATCCGCGTGCCCCGGAGTATCAATGATGTTTATTTTCAAATCTTCCCAATTTACCGAAGCGTTCTTGGAAAATATGGTAATGCCTCTTTCTTTTTCAATCTCGTTGCTGTCCATTATGCAAATTTGATCTTTTACATCTTTATTCAACTTGGTTTGCGATTGACGCAACAAAGCATCCACCAGCGTGGTTTTGCCGTGGTCAACGTGAGCGATAATCGCGACATTTCTAATATTATTCATCATAATCCAAAAAGGATACAGGAAAATTATAAAAGAGTCAATATTATTGACTTTATTTTGATATTAATATTCAATTATATTACAACACAGGAGCACACATGAACTTCATCGTCGCGGTTGCTATCGCTCTTTTTTTTACGGCCATCCCGGCCTTTCTTCTCTGGGTCATAACCCGGAGAGAACTGTGAGGAGGACGGGCAGTAGGAGCGCACAACGCCCCCACTGCCCAAGATAGAGATACTACATTTTTCAATATCAAGTTTGTTAATAGTTCTTTTTATGACGCGACAAGGCGTGGAGGAAACCATGGCTCATGTTGTATTCTATGTGATACTGGCCAGCGGAATTTTCTGTCTGGTCGGTGCCGAGAACTACGGTACCGCAGGCGCTATTGTTGGCGGCCTGTTTGGCATCATCAGTGGCGGCATGATCGGATTCATTGGCGTAAACTCGAAACAAGAAAATTCCTGAGAGGTTGAGGAAAAAAAATGGTAACTGCATTCAACACCGTGTTCTGCACACTTCTTTTCGGAGGCGCCGGCGCGGTCATTGGTGCCGAACTTGGCGCCACCAGCGGTGACGCCATGATCGGAAGGATCATCGGCGTCGTTCTTGGTGCCGGTCTCGGACTCGCCCTCGCCCTGCTCGGCGAGATCCTGGACAAGCCCAACAAGGAAAAGCCCGGCCCTGTTCACAAGAACAGGTAACCGGGCTTACGTAAAATTTTTATCAATTCTATATAGAAGTTTTAAAACGGGGTCCAGCTAAAGACTTCCTTGCCTTTGCCGTTAATGATGACTATAACGTTCTTGTTTTTTATTTGTAAGCGATAATCTCGGCGAATATATCTAAACATCGTTCTTTTTTGTAAATGAAATTTATTATCATCAACGTTAAAGCTATAAATTTTAAGATAAATAGAGGAACCTCGTTTGGAAGCCACTACTATCTCTTCCGTGTTTTTGGTGGCGTTTAAATTACCCGTGGCCATTTTTCTCCAATGCAGTTTGGGAGATAATCTTTTTGCTGTTAATAAATTGCCGTTCGTATCATAAGCGCGGATGGAAGAGCCGGCGCGCTTTTTTACGGCAAAGACATAAAGTTCATTTTTAATTTCAGCTAATCTGGGAATTACGCCGCCCACTGGGAAAGCTTGGAAAGTGGCTAATAAAATATTATCTTCCGTATAAAGGTTAACTATGCCTCTGCCCCTGTTGGTACCCGTGCTGTAATCCACTTCTTGGCTGTCGCTATCATCGTCGTCATCATCCTCTTCAGTAACGGCGACTACTATGGTATTGCTTTCGGCTGTTAGGTTTCGGAATCTGTGGCAATAAAACTAATTTCTTCCGAACCGTTATAAGAAGCGTTGCTGGTCATGGATACTTGGCCATCGGTAACCGTAATAATAACGTTCATATTGCCGGCCGTGGAATAAGTTAAAGATGTATCTTGCGCATCTGTGAAGTAATCATCAAGATCAAAGACATTGCTGGCTGTATCACCGGCCACGAAGGAGACATTAGGCAGAGAGCCGGCAAAGGTTGGCGCGGTATTAGTTTCAGTAACCGTAACATTAACAACTTGCGTAACATTATTATCTCCGTCAAAGGCATTAAAAGTTGTTGTGTAAACACCAGATTGAGAGTAAGTAGGAGTCCAATTAAAAGTGCCGGTATTATTTCCATTGTCCGTAAACAAAGTAGAAATATCCACGCCCGCGGCGCTATAGTCGTTTGATGCATCTAAAGCCGTGAGCGTTAAAGTGCTTGTATCTTGATCATTGGCGCCAACAGAGAAAGACAGGTTGGAACCGGCCCCGATAGTTTTCTCCGTAATGGCTACAAAAGAAGGAGCGTCGTTATCCGCTGTTACGTTTACAGTCATGGTATCCGGGGCGGAATCGTCTTTAGTGTCATTCACTATTAAACGATATTCGCAAGAATAATTTGATTCTTTATCGGCAAAGTCCACATCCGGAGTGGCAGAAGTATTATTGGATAAACTGCAAGCGTCCGAAGCGTCCAGAGTTTCCACCCAAGCGTAAGTTAACGGATCGCTATCTAAATCAGATGAACCCGTACCATCCAATGTCGTTGACGCATCTGATTCGTTTTTATTTTGATCCGCTCCGGCATCGGCAACAGGCAAATTATTAGGATCGTTATCCGTAATAGTGGCCGTATGTTCTATGGTGGCTCCTTGGGTAGCATTAGTGGGAGAACCCATGGTTGCTATTACGGTTTCATTGCTTTCATCTAAAGTATCATCGGTAACAGTAATGGTAATATTGGCCGTTGTATTCCCGGCAGTGATACTAATAGGTGACGCGGTAATGGAGTAATCAGTTCCGGAACCCGTGGCCGTGCCGGCTATAGTATAAGGAATAGAAACATTTTTTCCCGAAGCTGTTGAAAGTTCGGCCGTAATGGTCATGGTGCCGACATTTTCCGCGCCTGATTGCAAAGCGGAAGTAAATGTCACGGTTGGCGCGCTATCATTATCCGTAATAGTACCGGTATGTTCTATAGTGGCTCCTTTAATGCCGTTGGTGGGATCACCCATGGTGACTATCACGGTTTCATCATCTTCGTCTAATGTATCGTTGGTTATGGTAACGGTAATGTCGGCTGTGGTATTGCCCGCGGTAATGGTAATGGGGGATGCGGTAATGGAATAATCGGTTGCTCCACCTGTGGCCGTGCCCGTAACAATGTAAGGAACTGTAATATCTAAAGCCGGAGCATAAGATGCTTCCGCGGTAATGGTGTAGCTAGCTTCGTTTTCCGCTTTGGTGGCTGTACTGGTTGTCCAGTTTACTGTTGGTCCGTCAAAATCCCAGTTATCATTATTTCCGGCGTTGTATGAAGTTACACCGGCAACAACTTCCGTTCCAAAACTGGCATCCGAATCCATTACGTCCACGTAAGTGACGGCTTGCGTGCCAGAGAAATTAAGATTCCAATGATTAGTGTCTGATGTACTGCGCAACACTACTTCATGGTCAGCTATGCCGGTTAAAGTAAGGAGGCCGGTAATGTTTTGCGTGACGGCTTGCGTGAATTTAATGTTTTTATCTTGGGTAACGCATCTGAATCCGGAAAAAGTATTAGTTCCTGATATTATTGATGTTTTGGTATTATCGTCAAATATTACTTTTCCGGCAGAAGCATTAAAGGTTCCGGTATTGGCAAAGTTCTCACCGACGGTTAAATCGAAATTACCTGCTGTCACGTTAAATGTTCCAGAAGCAATATTCAGGTCGTTGTTAATATCTAGCGCGGCGCCTAACTGATAAAGATCAGTGGCTCCATCCGCGCTGGTTATTGTTAAATTATTATATGTGTTAGATAAAGTAGTTAGAGTGTAGGTGTCTTCGGCGTCGTCATCATCACCGGTAAACTCTACCGTGCCGCTATTGGTATCCATGGTTATGGTGGTAGCTTCGTTTCCTCTTAGTCTTAATGTGCCGTCGTTGGTGAAAGTTGTACTTACTGTTAAGCCGTTATTGTTTAAGGAAAGAGTGCCGGATGAAATAGTAACGTTATTAATGGTTTCCGTGTTCGCTAATGTAAAGACGCTGGAGCCGGCAATAGTTAAATTGGAATAGGTGTAATCTTTAATGGTATAAGGGCTGGAGCCATCATAGGTAACAGTAGAGCCAGCATCTAATTGCGGGTAGCTGACTGAATCAGGGGTAATGGTTTCTCCGCCTTGGAGTTGAAGATTACCGCCTGTTTCCACTACTATTTTTTCCGTGGCACTGCCTTGAACGGTAAGCGCGTTATTATTTAAATCAAAAGTTCCTTCTTGAATAGTAAGATCTTGGTTGGAAGCGTCCATAACCAAAGCCGAAGCGAGATTAACGGCTCCGCCGGATTTATTGACCGTGATATCGGCGTTGTATAATCCCGTGGCACCGGTAAGGTCAAACGACTGCGTGTTGCCCCCTTTAAAATTTAACGGTGAAGTGCCGCCATCATACCCAGAACTTACAGTAACATCGCCCTGCGCTTCTAAGGTGCCAACAGAAATATAGCCTTCTGTTAATGATAGCAAGCCTGTTGTAACTATCGTATCACCTGACGATATGGTATAGGTCCATCCGTATGTAGAATTAAATTGCAAATCATGAAATGTTTCTGTCGTAGCGACATTTAAAGTAGCGGAACCAATAGTAAATATTACCGACCCGTTTCCTTCTACAAATTCACCGCCTGATTTTGTAAAATTAGCCTGTCTTATAGTTAAAGTGGAAGATGGGGTAAAAATTCCAGAGTCTTGAGTATAACCGCTCGATACAAGAGTTAAATTATAACCATCATAATTAATGGGTACATTATTGGCATCTCCAAAACCTGCCGCAATATTCAAGCCATAAAATGTTGTATCAGCGTTTAAATTTACATCATCATTGGCATCATCAGGATCGTCAAATTTTATAATGGGAGCAATTCCACCCGCTACGATATCGCACGCTTGTGCTTCGGTATCATCGGCAAAATTTAAAGTGCCATCGCCGCCGTCAAAACCGGCTGATATGGTAATAGTTCCTTGTGCGTCAATCGTGCCAGTGCTTATTTGACCTTCTGTTAAAGTTAAATCATGAGAAACAATCATTTTATCGCCCGTCATAATGGTCATGGCCCAACCAGGAACCTGATCAATCTCCACATCATAAAATGTTTCTTCCGTGGTAGCGCCCGTCATATCAAAGCGATTGGTGCCGTTGGTAAAGACCACTGTATTTGTTCCCTCTTCAAAAGTTCCGCCGGATTTCACAAAATATGCTCCGTTGCCATCTATGGTTAATATAGTAGGTGCGGTAAAAATACCAGAAGCTTGAGTGTAATCACCTACTCCTATAGTCAAATTGTGCGCATTATAAGTAATGGGTACATTTAAATTCGGCGCGTCAGGGTCAAAATCTGATGTGATGTTTAAACCATAAAAAGTAGCGTCGCCGCTTAAAGAGACAACATCATTAGCATCGTCCGGATCATCAAATTTAATAATCGGGGTAATTTTACCGGAAGGAACAGTATATGTTTGTACTTCCGTATCGTCCGCAAAGTTTATTACTCCATCACCGCCATCAAAGTCAGCGGATTGGGTTATAGTACCCTGTACATCAATAGTGCCCGTGCTTAATGTACCGTCTGTTAATGTTAATGCGTTTGTTACAACTATTGTATCACCGGAAGAAACAGTACACGCCCAACCGTTTATCGCGTCAATTTCCATATCATAAAATGTTTCCGTTGTAGCCACATCAATAGTATTTGAACCATCCCTGAAAATTACTTTGTTAGTGCCCTCGGTGAAAAATCCGCCGCTTTTAGTAAAATAGGCCGTATTACCAATAATAATTAAAGTACTCGGTGCTGTAAAAATTCCCGAGGCTTGAATATAATCCCCAACACCAATACTTAGAATATGGCCGGCATAATCAAAATTTACATTGTTGGCATCGCCAAAACCGGCCGCAATTTCCAAACCATACATTGTGGCATCAGCGCCTAAAATTATTTGATCATTAGCATCGTCAGGATCATCTAATTTAACTTTCATCCCATAGGCGTTGTTAATAGTATATGTTTGATTAAGAGCATCGTTGCCAAAGCTAATGGTTGCATTACCGCCATCGAAATTTGCTCCTTGCGATATAGTTCCTTGCAAATCAATGGTTCCAGTTTGCAGGTAGCCTTCTGTTAAAGTTAACGTGTCGGTAACTGTAATGGTATCACCAGAAGAAATAATCAGCTGCCAACCAGCATTCATGCTTACTTCCAAATTATGCACCGTTTCCGTACTATTAACATTAAAGGTTGCTCCTCCTGTAGAAAATATTATTGTACTCGTTCCTTCGGTAAATGTTCCGCCGGAACCAACAGTAAAATCCGCGTATGTTAAAGTAATGGTTTCATCAGTCGCGTCAAAAGTGCCTGAATCTATAGCTAGATCAGATGTGCCAATGCTAAGAGTTGTTTGAGCGGAAACAGTACCATCATATCCGGTGTTTATATCTATACCACCAATGGCCGAGCCAAAAGCAGCATTAATTACCGCGTTATTATCTGAAGTTCCGTCAAAAACAGCTATATCCGTAGAGGTGGGGCAAGAATTTCCCACCCAGTTATCACAATTGCTCCAATTCGTATCGACACCACCTCCACCATCCCAAGTATGACTATCGGCTAGTGCTTCTTTAGTAAACCAAGGGGTCCTGGAAAAAGCTACAGCTGAAAGATCAACTACATATATCAAAGAAATTATGCCAAGACCCAAGGCTATGGTATAAGCGCGAAAACCTCTTTTTAATTTAAGATGCTCGTGATAAGAATGTTTATATGTGCCATTCTTACGCTGTTTGGCTTCAAAGTTAAAGCTATGGTAAGGACTTAAGAATAATAAGTAAAAAGCATGAACTACGGAGTACACGCAAATTAAAGGTAATAACAACAGTTTATAAAAGAACTTAGAAACAGGAGTTCTTTTCTTTTTATTGCTTTTCTTTATGATATCAGAAATTTTTTTCACAAAGAAATACATGAATTTATTAATTTTTATTTTTATGAAGAAGTACGCAAAATTATTAAATATATTATAGCATAAAAAAAAACTTTTGTCTAAAAAAATTTATAACGAAGCAAGAGGCTTCTTAGCCGGGCTTGTTTTTGCGCGGCCGTCTTTGGTAAAGCGGCTGCCATGGCACGGACAATCCCATGTCTTGGCTTTATTGTTCCAATGCACAATGCAACCTAAGTGCGAACAAACCGGGGACAATTTTTTAATATCCCCTTTTTCATCTTTATAAATGGCCACCTTCTGTTTATCTATTGTTCCCACGGCTCCGGTGTCATTAGGAATTTTTTCTATGTCTAATTCTTTTAAATTTATTCTTCCGGTATACAATGATTTTAAAGCATTTGCTCCTTGGCGAATTATTCGGCAAGCGCTTTTTAAGCGTTTCGGTTTGAATAAAGCCGCGTCTTTATTTTTCCGGCCTAAAATAATATCTGAATTAATCATGGCGCTTAACATGCCCAATGTTAAACCGTCTCCCCCGTGGCCGGCGGATAAAAGCTGGTGCTTATTATCTATAGACTCTCCAATATACGGCAATCCATCAACGCTATTCACCACCTGCCCGCTCCATTGGTGCGTAATGATATAATTATTTTTTCCCACCAGCTCGATAAGATGGTTTTCTAATTTTTTATAGCGTTCATCGGCCAAAACGGATAAATCGGAAGAATTATCTTGCCCGCCTAATATTATTTTCTTTCCATCCACGCGAAAATAATTATAAGGTTCATAAGTATCTATAAATATTCCTTCGGGAAGATCATGTTTTTGCAAATCCGCGGCCAACACATAAGTGACATCCGTGCTTAAAGGATACTTTTTTCCTTTATGGCTGTTCTTGGCGAGCACGGCATACTCCGCTTGGACATTCGCTTTTTCCGTTTCTATCATCACCGGGTTTTCGTCCGTAATGCCCAGCACTTTGGTGTTTTCAAAAAATCGTACGCCCATCTTATCTAAAACTTTAATCAATCCCTGCATAAATTTTACCGAATTGATTTTCGCGTTTCCTTCAAACTTGGCGCAGACATTATAAGCATTACCCAAGGGATAATGCCCGATATTTTCTTTGGGCAATTTTTTTACGCTCTGCTCGCTATCCGCGCACACAAATAGCGGACAGCGCGCAAAATCGCAATCAATCTTCTCTTCTTTAATAATTCTCTCCAAAACATCGATCGCTTCAATGGCCGATTGCTTTAATAGCGGAGAAAAATCGCCATCTAAAATATAACTTAAAAAACCGGTGGAATAAGCTGTTGTGGTATTCTTTATTAGTATGTCTTGCTCGAGTACCACAACTTTTTTTCCTGCTTTGGCCAATAAGTATGCAGTAGTTAAACCGGTAATACCCGAACCGATAACAGCCACGTCTGTCTTAATATCTTTCTCTAAAGTTGGGTATATGGCCTCGATTTTATATCCAGACAGCCAAAAGCTGTCTTTGATTATTTCTTCGCTCATTTTATTTGGTAAATTCAATGCTGCCGATAACTTTATTATAAAATTTTTGCAATTGCTGGGGCGCGTCAGAAGGCATCATACCATTTGGGTGGGAAAGTATGAACAATAAATCATTTTTTTCTCCCATCACAGTTTCGCCGGCGCCGATCAGCGCATCTTCCTGAAATTTATTCCATTGCTTTTGCGTGGCTACGGTTACGGTGAATAATTCCACCTGATTATTTTTACAGCTGGTGCTGGCGTATCCGGTTTCTGTGGTTTTAAAACAATAAACATACTGCGCTTTGCCCCAATACGGTTCATCTAGAGTATTTATTTTGGTATTTACGGCATACTCGCCAAGATTCAAAGAAAATCCGTAATCCTCATTTAATATTTTATTATCGCTTACGGTCTCTTGGCTAGTATTAGAATTATTATTTGTATTTACTGCGACAGGAATATTGGTATTAATATTAGCATTAGCGATTACGGTATCTTCCACAATAACCGTTGGCAAATTATTCAGGGAATCTTTAATTCGGCCGTAGACATTATAAAAATACAAGAAAAAAGCGCTCAATAAAATCAAGCTCAATAAAATTCCCAATATCAATAAAATTATTTTCTTTCTAAATAAAATTATAGGGAGAACAAAAATTATTACTGCTAAAGCTAAAAGTGAAATAGAAATCCAATCAAAACCGTTATTTACTTTTTTAGCAGGATAAGCGCCTACCACCATGTTCATTATACCGTTTAATCCTTCTTCATTGGCACCGACGGTTTTTAAAACCGGTTTTACTTCTTGGCCATCCACTATCAAGCCGGCTGTTTTATCGGATAGAGAAACTGTCGTTGTTAAAACGCTGCCATCTTTAATTGGCACATTTTTATATTCGTATATTTCAAATTGGCTGCCGGTTTCCTGCGGGTAAGAAGTATAAATGTTCGCTTGCCCCATGGCCGTGCCCGCCATGATTACTTCATAATTGCCATCTTTGGGCAAAATAAAGTAAGAGACAAAATCATTCGCGTCGCGATAGCGCACTTCTTGTAAAAAGCCGTCGGCCGTGGCAATGGTATTGCCGTCTTTATCCAGTCCTATTTGCTGGCCCGTGTTTTTGTCGGTGACAGTAACGGCCACGGGGCAATCCACGATAATGCGCACTTTCTGAGACATATCCTGCCGCATCATGTTTTGAATCAAATACTTTCTTTGCACGGAAAATATTTCTTTGTTGGTGCGTTCCAGAGTGGCGGAAATTTTATTTTTTGTTTCCGTGGGCAGAGCTTTAAAGAACTTATCTTCTTCGTCGCTTAATTTAAATTCAAATTGTCCTTTTTTGGACATTTCGGAAAGAAGGTAATCCTGGCCGCACATGGGATAATTCGGATTGCGGTCGCATCGAGCCGCGTTGGCTTGGCCTCCGCTCATTTGCTCCCATTGCTCTGTAGTGTAAATATCATGGCGATTATAAATCCACGGATCAAACACCATTCCCGTATCCTGCCAAAGCGTGCCCGTGGGATACAGCACGGCCGCTTGGTGCCCGAAAAAATGTGATAAAGCGAAAAGTTCCACGGGGCCGAAATCAAAATAGCTCATCATCTTTCTTTCCGTGGCATCGTTGCTTAAACGCAAAGAATGAAAAACAGTCAGCACCTTTTCTTGAAAAGATCCGCAGACATAAGGCTCGTACCGTTCCAACGCTCTTTGCCAGTAGGCCTCTTTTTCCGGATCCCAGGTGATCCACTTCATTAACGTGGCATTGCCCGTGCGCATATTGGTGACGCAATTGCCGCAATAGCTTCCTTCGGGCACGCGCGGGTTTAATTCCACCAAAGCTTCGTATTTATTAATAATGTATTGTTTTGCTTCTTCATAGCTTACGTCTCTAGAGCAATCAGATGGGCAATTTTTAATATTTTCTCCCACTTCAGATTCGCATTTCCAATTCCCGCACTGCAAGTTATACCCCGGCTTTAAATTAATCGTGGCTACGGGATTGCCGTGCGCGTGAGTCGCTTGCAAAGTCAGCTGGCCGCTTTTAAAATTCGGTGGCTGTTCAGCCGAAGCGTAAGTAAGCTTCACCTCTCCATTGGCATCGGTTGCCGCGGCCGAGGCCGTGATAGATCCTTCTTTGCTATCCTCCACTGTTGACCGGTCGTCGTTCAGAACGAACCCGACGCTTTCATTGGCAGCGGGCGATCCGTTTTTTAAAACTAGCACTTTAAAATCCACGCTAGTTGCGCCATCGGCCACAACTTCCACCTCTTTCGGGCTGATGGTTACTTGCCAGCTATCTTCTTGCGAAATATTGGTATTTATATTTTGGCTTTCAATAGCAGAGTTTACATTGGTATTTTGCGCGGATGCGGCCAAATCATTACAGCAAGTAGAAAAATTAACATCGCATTGGTCGCGTTCGGCTTGTGGTGGTTTGCTTGCCTGACAATCGCGTACGCACTGGCAATAAGCCACGGCGCCATCCACCCAAACGGGATCGGTATACTGCGTCCAATAAGCGCGCAGATCTCCTTCCAACGGGCATTTATCCGGAGTGTCTAAAGCTTCATAACGCACGATATCCCAGCATCCGCCGCGGCCGGTGCAAGCTATGTAATCATTATATTTAGTGTTATAAGCATCCACGCATGCGGCATCGGCGTCTCCGCAGGAATAAGAATCAGATGCCAAGTCAGTGGGAACAGCCACACCAATATCGCTGCAACTCCATTGATAAGCATAGCTTACGCCAGTAAAACAAAATAATAAAAAAATAGCCAAGAATAAATTAGCCGCAATTTTTTTTGTTTGCATATTTTTTATACGAAAGTTTTATTAATCCAACTGCCGATATAATAGGTGGCAATTATTACGACAACCGTAATCAATAAATGCTCGCCAATCACCATCCAAGCTTTTGCATGATCTTGCTTGGCGATATAAGCGCTGAAACCGACGATCAAAGAAAGCCCCCAAATAACGCAAATGATCACGGCCAAATTTAAAGGAAATATTAAAACCGGAACCAAAAAAGTTAAAGCAAAAATAAATTTCGCGCCAAAAGTGGCTAAAGTAGATTCCCAAATTTCTCTTACGGAATGTTTGTTTTCCGCTTCTTCTGAAACATGTACGCCCAAAGCATCAGAAAGAGCGTCAGTAATGGCGATAATCATGATACCGCCGATAACCACGGCTTTAGAACCAGAGCTGGCATCCAAACCAATTATCAAACCAAGCGTGGTGATTATGCCTGAAGTCAGCCCGAAGCTGAAACCTTTTTTTAAAGATACTTTCATACAGTTTGTAACTTTTTCGCCTTTTTAATTTCCCAAATGGATAAAGCCAAAAAGAAACCTAAAATTAATGTGGTATTTAACGGGGCCAACCAGTATGGATATTCTTTGCCAAAACTTTCCAAGATCATTATGCCGCCCAGCACGCCAATGGAATACATGGCTCCATTTTTCAAATAAGCGAACTTGGCGATCAAATCAATGCCTTTTACCGTCAGTTGACGGACAACTACCGCGCCAATGCCATTACCAATCAATATTAATGGAACCGATAAAGTAAAAGCGAAAGCGCCGATCACGCCATCAATGGAAAACGAGGCGTCAAGAACTTCCAAGTATAATATTTTGCTCCAAGCGCTTAAATTTCCCTTTAGCAGCTCCTTTTCTTTTTTTTCCGCGTTTTGCTTAAAGCCGTCAGTTAAGAAAAAAGCGGCCGTGCCAATAGAAGCGGAAAGTGCCAGATAAGGATTTTCTTGCAAAGCAAAATAAATTACCGCCGTAAGCGTGATAGAGGCAATGGCATAGAACCACACTCCTTGTTTATGAATAAATTTTTCCACAAAAAAAGCATATTTCTTTTCTTCCAAGAATAACCAGCCTAGAAAAACAAAAAATAAGTATAAACCGCCGCCTAAGAGCAATAAAGGCTTTGTTTTATCTACATACTCAACTATTTTTTCATCCGAAGAAAAAGCAAAAGATGCTACTTCAATAAAAGAAAGGCTGGGAGCGGCAATCCAAACAATAATAAAAGGGAGTAGGCCGCGTACTAAAAAAACCGCGATAATAATGCCCCAAAATAAAAAAATCTTGCGGTATTTATCCGGCAACGTTTTTAAAACCGAGGCGTTGATGACGGCGTTATCTACGCTGCTGATTACTTCAAACAGGATTAAGCCGAAAACAACAATGATAATTGAAAATATTCCCATAAATTGCCCCTACATTGTAGAAATTTTTTATTGATCGGTCAATACCGGGGTAAACTGCCAATCTTCCGTAAAATCTACGGCTGAATAACCATCGTCAACATCTTCGTAGGTATAATGAAAATAATAATCCTCTCCCAGCAATTCCGGCTGTCTGCCCCGGGTGATTATTACCTGGTCTCCGGTGGCGGCCGCGAAATAATAAGAACGATTATAATCCGGCTGGCCTATGGTGGGGTCTACTTGCGTCCAACCCGTACCAGGCAAATATACTTCAGCCCAGTTATGCAGCATGTTGGTGTAATCCGTTTCTCCCTCGGTGTATACCAAACCAGTGATAAAGCGGGCTGGTATGCCGGACGCTCGGCATAAAGCAACATAATAATCGGAATAATCCGTGCAATCCCCTAATTCCGTGTACATGGCATTAAGTGCGCCGCCGTAAGTTATATTTTTTTCATAATTCATGTTATCCGCCACATAGTTATAATAAATTTCCGCTTTTTCGCAATCCGTGCTTGCTCCTTCGGAAAGATCTCTGGCCAGTTCCATTATTTCCAAGTCGTCGGATTCGATATAAACCTCGGGATCTAAAAAAGTATTCGGCTTTTCACCCGTGCATTGATCTATGTAATCTACATATGAAGCCAGTTTTACCTGATAAATTATTTTTATTTCATGAATTTCTTCAGGCACATACTGCCCGTCGATGGCTTTCATGTAATTGAATGTAAATTTGGCAAATTGATTCCCGTTTTCATCGCTTACCAGCTCATAACCGGATGGAGAAATTTCTCTGCTTAAAACTTGCTGATAATTATTTATAGTCGGCGCCAATGCCACCCATACTTCCACATTCTTCGCGTCGTTCAGTCCGTAATTGGCGAAAGTCAAGGTTTCTACCAAATCATACTTTTTCGTTTCATAATATTCTTTATCTATTTCCCACTCTGCTTGTTCATATTCTAAGTTCGTTACCTCTTCTATTTGCTCGTTAGTGTTGCTATTCGTTGTTTCTTCTTTGGGCGCTTCGCTTAGGAATAAATACACGCCCAAGCCGAGGAATAATAGAATTGCCAATAAATCTAGAAATAAAAAAACAAATAGAAACCAAACTAAACACCCTTTTTTATTCATTTTCTAACTTTATTTATAAACACTTCTAATATTATCATTACGATGATATAATATCAATCATAAAAATATGTTTTTATCGCTAGACCAAATATTCAATATCATTGTTGAATACAGATATCTGTTATTTTTTCCGGCTGCCGTTGTTGAAGGCCCGATCGTAACAATTATCGCCGGTTTTCTCGTAGGCCAAGACATGATGAATTTCGCCATTGTGTATGTTATAGCCGTGGCCGGTGACGTGGCCGGAGATGTCCTTCATTACGCCATTGGCCGGTGGGGCAGGCAAAGCTTAATTGACAAATGGGGAAAATATTTCGGCATAACCACGGCCAGAATAAAAAGCTTTGACAAGCATTTTAAAAACCACAGCGGTAAAACTTTACTGCTGGGAAAATTGGCGCATGGTGTAGGCGGCGTAATCTTGGCCGCGGCCGGCGCCAGCAAAGTGCCACTGAAAAAATTTATATTTTACAACACTATCGGCAGCATCCCTAAATCTCTGCTGCTCATACTTATCGGTTTTTACTTTGGCCAAGCGTTTTACAGAATCAATAAATACTTAGACTATTTCGCTTTCAGTACTTTTGCTTTGGGAGTCTTGCTGCTTTTGGTTTATATGGGGGTTCTACGCTATGGAAAAAAAATAAAGAAAAAATTCTTTTAGAGGCTTTCCGTAAAATTTTGTATCGCCGCCGACACTTCCGAAAAATTATTCAAGACAACGATATGATCGGCATTATCCAGCAATACCAGCTTGGATTTTTTTATTTTCTCCGCCATTTCCATGGAGTACTGCGCGGGAAAAATGGTATCTTTTTTTCCGTGCACTATTAAAGTCGGGACGGTTATTTCTCCCAATAATCTTTCTTTATTAAAAGAATAGGCTTGCCTGGTGCAATACAAGTAAACCGGCAAACTGGTGTTTCTGATATCGGCTATGGACCGGCGTAAATTCCAATCTCCGGTATTTTCATAAAATGAATAATCCACCTGCCCTTTTATTTCATAAGAAAAAGGAAGGTATTTCATAATGCTCGTGACAGCTAAAAACGGTTTTATCACCTGAGCAATTTTTCTTTTTTGCACGGCGTAATTCGGACTTAAAAAAACCACTGCTTTTATTTTATTTTGGTAAGAACTTAAAAATTCCAGAACTATCAACGCTCCGAATGAGTGCCCTATTAAAATAATATTTTCTAATTTTAAATATTCGATCAGATCATTAATGTCGTTTGCGAATTTACTTAGCGTATATTCTTCATATTTATTATGCTTGATGGATTTTCCATGGCCGCGAAGATCTAAGGAAACAACATTATATTTTTCTTTAAATTTTTTTTCATAAGGAAGGAAAGCGGAAGAGCTGCCGGATAAACCGTGCACAAACAATAAAGTCGGCCGATCTTTTTTTATGGCGTTGGCCTTATAATAAATATTTTTTTTAGGCTGTATGTATTCTTTCATTATTTTTGCAGAACCGAATAGTAAAAATTTTCCAGTTTATCAACGCTTTCGTTCAGATCATAATGCCGGCTCATTTTTAAGCTCTCTTCGCCCATTTTCTTCAAGTGTTCTTCGTTGGAAAAAATTTTTAACGCTTGTTTGGCTAAATCCCTATGGCTTTTCGGTCTAAAAAGCAATCCATTTTTATGAACAAAATCCGCGGCCGCGCTTTTGTATGAGTTGGCTATCAGTATCGGCTTTCCGCAGGCCAAGGCTTCCAGCACCACCATACCCTCCAATTCCGCCAAAGAGGGCAGAACGAACAAGTCGCAAGCATTGTAAGCCAGCACCAGCTCTTTGCCTGTTACCCGTCCGCAAAAAGTAATATTATTGGCTATACCCAAGCCGGCCACTAATTTTTTTAATTGTTCTTCTAAATGGCCGAAGCCGACAATGAATAAATGAATGTCTTTTCTTTTTTGCAGCATTATGGGCAGAGCTTGGATAACAGTATCCACGTGCTTCTCCGGATGCAAACGACCGACAAAAAGGATATTTTTATCTTTCTTGGATAATTTAAATTTTGATAGAAATTTATCGGCGTTTATTTTCTTGAATCTGTTCGTGTCTACCCCGTTACTGATGATTATTTTCTTTTTATTTTTAAATCGATAAGGAAATATTTTTTTGGCAAACGGAGAAGGAAAAATAACTGCGTCGGTTTTTTTATAAAGCCAAATCAAATAAGAATACCACATTTCATTAAGCACGCCTTCGGCCAAAAATTTCGGCATATGCAAAAAAATATTTTCCGGCTGGCTATGAGAGTGGGAAATGCTTTTAATTCCCAATTCCCTGGCGGCTTTTACCGCTATATATGCCGAAGGAAGAGGAAAAAATATGTGCACCAGATCTATTTTTTCATCCACTAAAATTTTCTTTATTTTTCTTTTACCGGGCCAAGAAATATAAAGCTGGCCTTCCGATTTGGGGAGAAGAACGCCGCGAGAACGGTATATGGGTATGCCCTTTACCGTATTATTATGAGGATTTTTCGGGGATTTCGCCGCGATAAAAATAATATTATGGCCGCGTTCTTTTAAAAGCGTGGCAAAACGCATGGTGGAAACAATGGCTCCGGCCATTAGATCGGTTATGGGATCGCACACCATGGCGATGTTCAATTTTCTGTGTTCGGCCATGGCTTTTATTTTTTATATTTTGCCAATTCTTCTTTCAGCTGCATCATTTTTATTTCTCTGTTGACCATGGTTTTATTAAGCGTTGATAACTCTTCCACTTTCTCTCGCATTTTTTCTTCGTAGTTTCTTTGTTTGGTGATATCTTTAAATGATTCAATGGCGCCGAATATTCCCTGCGCGTTGGTGAGCGGTCTGGCTGCGGTCAGCAGGCATAAATCCTTTTTATCGTAATGCTCTTTGGTTATCTCGCTAGAAAGAACAGGGCCGTTTATTTGAATTTTTCCGTATTTCTTAAATAAAGCGCTGTCCACATCTTTCATTAAAATAAAATCTGCGAGCATGGGTTGCTTTCTTCCGAAAAAAGGCAAAGCATATTCGTAATTGCCATGACCAATAATTTTTTCCGCTTTAATGCCGGTTAGCACTTCCATAGCCTTGTTCCATATTAGTACTTTATAGCTGGAATCTAAGACATAAGTGGGGTCGGGTAAAAAATCCACCACGTCTTTGAAAAACTTTTCCGCGTCTTTTAATGATTGCATTGTCTGCCGCTGTTTCGTGATATCATATATGATGATAACAAATCCCTTTTTATTTTTTTGCTGGTCTGTCATTTCCACAGATTCGATTCTAATCCAATGGCTTAATCTTCCGGGGTTATACAGCTCCACTTCTTTTTTTTCTTTGATGATTTTTGAAAAATTTATATCTGGATCTGCTTTCTCAATGTCAATGTTCAACTCGATCCCTTCGCCGATTAATTCTTGCGCCGCGTGGTTGAAATCAATTATTTTTTTTTCGGAATCTAATACTATTATTCCGTTTTTCAAGCTATGGTAGGCTAAATCTTTGGCTGCCGGAATAATTTCTAACAATTTCAAACGTATAATACTGAAGGCGATAATAAATGAGGTGATGGTAAAAGCTATCGGCGCGATATCATAACCGCCTAATTTTTCCGCGCCTAAAATAATAAATGCGAAATTTGCACCCCAAGGAAAGAGCAGACAACCCACCAGCGCGACAGCTTGCCACTTTTGCATTCCTGAAGAAGTAAAAAAATACTTAATCAGCAAAATTACACCTATTATTAGGCAAATATAAATATAAAAAAGATTAACATAAAAAAAACTCCCACGTTCAAAAATGTGCATGCCGCTGGCGTTGGTATAAACGCTTTTCCAAAATAAATGATGGTAATCGTTAGTAACGATGATAATATAACATATCAGAGGGATAAACCATATGCCGTAATTGATTTTTTTAATGATGCTTTTTTTCACAGAAACATAAGACATGGAAAATAACAGCCATAACGGACCAACAAGAACTTTACCAATATAACCGATAACGGACCAAAAAATAATATCATAATTACTGTCCGATATGCTCTCCACGCCAGTGGAAAAAGCCCATATGGCAAGCCCAAACAACAATATGGAAAAAAATGAACCTCCCCTAATATTTTTTCTAGACCAAAAATAACCGCTAAGCAGTAACACGGCACCAGCGTTGATAAAAAACAACAGGGAAAATATTGATAGACTTAAATGCATAAAATCATTATAACATTTTAATAAAAAATAAAAAATACCACTAAAGAATGGCCAGTTTAGAATTGGCCAGTGGCTAAATAAGCACTGGTTTGTTCGGTATCCAAAGGATATAAATCTTTATTGGCTTTTTCTCCGTCTTTATCAAATAATTTTACTTTCCAACGCGGAACGGCCAAGCCGGTTATTATTTCCGCTTGGCCATCGGCATTGATATCTCCGGCGGCTATGGCCGCGTTGCTGTCTCCTGAATCATAAGCTAAAAAATTGCTTAATAGCTTATCGCTGCCGCTGTAGCGATAAATTTTTATAGACGAGTTCTGCTCCGTTTGCGGTACGGAAATAACCTCATCTTTTCCATCGCCATTAACATCACCCGCGGTTATTTTTACTCCTCCCGTGAAACTGCTTCCGTAAGGATAATATGAATTCGCCATGTAATGCCCGGAGGATCTAAAAAATTTCACTTTAGACGGAATGCCCGCTCCCGAACTTGTGATGATTTCATCGTATCCGTCGTTGTTTACATCACCCGCGGCAACATTTACTCCTCCCAAATATGTTTCATCATACGCTAAAAAACTGCTGAGTAAATCGCCTTTTTCATTTACAATCTCCACTAAAGGATACCCGCCTTCAGTGGCGATAATAATATCTTCATGCCCATCGCCTGCTGTATCCCCGCAAGCCAGATTAACATTATAGCCCTCGGTGTTCATAGAAAAACTATTTTTCTTTTTACCGGATTTGGAAAAAACTTTGATAGTTGAAACCATATCATAAGTTAAACTGGTAACGATTTCGTCTTCCCCATTTCCATTTATATCGCAAGCCATTACCTTTACTCCTTCTTTCTTTGCTTTCGCGTAAGGATAAAAAGACTTGGTGACTTCTCCACTATTATCAACGATCTGCACTTTTGGCGTAAAACCCTCTCCCGAGCCTACAATCAGAGCTGCTTCTTTTGTCATGTCGCTTAGCGAGGAAGTGGCGGTGTTGCCGCTGGTCGCTAAAGCTTTTACTTGAACCGCTGGATTAGTTCCGGCGGAATCAGGAACAGTAAAATAAAATTTTTCCGATATGGAATTAAATTCTCCTTTAGTAACCGCCGCGTTTTGCCAAGATCCCCCGTTTATTTGATACTGAATGCCTGAAATAGAACTGGTGGTGATATTATGTTTGGAAAAACCATAATACTCGTGCAAAGTACCTCCGTATGAATTTTTATTTTTTTTCGTATCTACGAACGCCTTGCCATAGTAGCGTGTTCCCGATGAAGTATCGGCAAAAGAAGAGATGGTAACGATTGGCGCAACATCTACCGCGTCCGGCACTCCGTTATTATTTTTGTCTCCCCAGCCGATTTGGCCCTTTGCGTATTCGTCAATGTAGTTGTAAGCAAAAGAATCTATCAAAGTGCGCATAATACTCGGCACATCAGAATCGCATTGTCCGCCATCTGCGCTATATTGGCTGTTTTGATTGGCATAATTTAAATACCCCAGCCGCGCATTGCAATCTTTATACGCTCCAGGGTATTGGTCCAGAGCGTAAAATGAATGCCCCATTTCATGCGCAAAAACCGAATCCATATTTTCAATATAGTAGCCGTTATTATTATATGTTAGAACCATGTAAGGCCCTCCATAATTTGAATATGCCGATTGCCCATCAGTAAAAGCCTGATAATAACTGTCTTTATCGTTCACCACAAAAACAACAAAAGACCAATTGGTATAATCGTTGTTTCTCTTGTCATTAATAAAAGAGCGGGATTTTTCCGTGTAGTCGCCATCTACATAGCCGAAGTTGGTCATTATCTCGTCTATCCAAAGTGTTTCGCCATCGTTAGAAACGGTATACGAAGGGCGATTGATGGGCTCATACATGGTCTCGGCGCGTTCGTCTGTGCGGCCGGAATAAAAATGGAAAGTAAAAGATAAATTAGCCGCGGGATTTAGATCTTTCCACCAGGCGGCGCCATTTTGTATTTCTTGTAAAACCAGGTCTTCCTGTTCTTTGGTCCAGTTCTCCTGATTATAATCCCAATCGCCGTTGCTTTCCGGTAAAATAATGGAAACAGAAACCGACCCTACCATAAATTCCGAAGTATCGGAATATTCCGCGCCATACGGTACCCCCTCGCCCAAGGCCATTCTGGAATCATCATCTCCATCCGCCTTGAATTTATCTGAAGGAAAAATTGCGTCGTTTAAAATCGGGCCGGGATCTTTAAAAGTTTCCGCTTGTGCTAAAGAAGAATTAGCAATAAAAAATATAAATGCAATCTGCCCTAATAAAAATAATACTTTTTGTTTTTTCAGCATATAGATTACATCCATTATAATGGATTTTTTTAACTTACGCTAATTACTCGCGCTTTGGCCGGCTACATAGCCAGTGCTGAAACAGCGCTGCAAATTAAAACCGCCCGTGGGCCCGGGACAATTGATGATTTCCCCGGTAAAAAAAAGATTCTTTATTTTTTTGGAGCGCATGGTTTTATCGTCTATTTCTTTCACGGGAATACCGCCGCTGGTGAGCATGGCATTATCCCAATTACCCAAACCACTAACAGTAAAGGATAGTTTCTGAATAATATTAATGAGATTCAACCTTTCTTGTTTGGTAATTTCTTGCGTTTTTTTATGTAAATTTATTTTAGATAATACACCCATAACATTTAATAATCTTCGGGGCAATAAATTTAAAGTAAAATTAATAAATTCTTTATTATTTTGCTTTTTTAATTCTTCTATTATTATTTCATTTATTTTTTTCGTGTCTAAACCGGGCAATAAATTTAAAGTGATTTTAACTTCCCCCTTAGATAATAATTCTCCCACTTCGCGGCTTAAATTAATTAACGCGGGCCCGCTTAAACCGCTGTGCGTAAATAAACATTCCCCAAGCTGACTGATTTTCTTTTTATTTTTTTGCCAAATATTTATTTCTATTTTTTTCAAAGTAATGCCCTGTAAATCTTTCACCCATTTTTCTTTAACGATTATCGGAGCCAAGCAAGGCATGGGTTTAACTAGGCTATGGCCCAATTTTTTTGCCCAAATATAACCGTCTCCGGTAGATCCGGTTTGCGCGTATGATTTTCCGCCCGTGCAAATGATATAATTCTTCGCGATAATTTCTTCTTTATTTTTTAAGATTATTTTTTTTATTTTATTATTTTCACAAATAATATTTTTAATTTCCGTGTTATATTTAACAACTACTTTGTTAGTATCAAGCTTTTTTAGTAAAGCTTGCAAAATATCTTCGGCTTTATTACTAACCGGAAAAACTCTATTTTTTTCTTCAATTTTAGTTTCAACGCCTAGATCATTAAAAAATTCTATGGTCTTTTTCGGGCCAAAAACAGAAAAGGCGTGAAATAAAAAACGGCCATTGCGACCGTAGCGACACACTAATTTTTTCAAATCAAACTCCGCGTTGGTTAAATTGCATCGGCCATGACCGGTTAATAATAATTTATTGCCGGCTTGGCTATTTTTTTCCAGAAGTAAAACGCGAGCCCCGGAACTGGAAGCGGCAACAGCCGCCATCATGCCGGATGGCCCGGCTCCGATAACAACGACTTCTTTACCGGCTGACATATCTTTTCCTGTGCATGCCTTGTCTGCGGCCGAACCCGCCGCTGCGGCTTCCTCTTCCTCGGCGCTGGCTGGTGTAATAAGGCGCGGGCGCGGCAAAAGATGCTTTCGGAACATCGGGAGACTCAGCCACGGGCAAAGTCTTTTTCATCAAGCGCTCGATATCGCGCACTTCTTTGCGCTGATCCGGAGTAACCAAAGATATGGCGTGCCCACCGGCGCCGGCTCTGGCCGTGCGGCCGATTCTGTGAATATAATCTTCGCTGTTCATGGGTAAATCATAATTTAGCACCAGCTCAATGCCAGCCACATCAATACCTCTTGAGGCTATATCCGTGGCAATCAAAACGCGATACTTTCCTATTTTAAATCCCTGCATAGCCTCGCGCCTCTGGCCGAGAGAACGGTTGGAATGAATTTCCACAGCGCTGTGGCCTAAGTTGCGGATATTCTGCGCCAGCTTTTTAGCGCCATGCTTGGTGCGCGTAAAAATTAAAGTCGGGCCATGGTATTGATTAAGAATTTTTTCCGTGAGCAAGCCTTTTGATTTGGCGGGAATAATATAAATTTCTTGGGAAACGCGATCAATAGTTGTGCCGGGAGGAGCCACTTCAATGCGAATAGGCAACTTCATATAATTGGTGGCCATCTTGAAAATGTCATGAGGCATAGTGGCGGAAAAAAGCATGGTTTGCCTATCATCGGGCAAAGCGTTAAAAATTTTCTGAATCTGCGGAGCAAAACCCATATCCAGCATTCTATCCGCTTCATCTAACACCACTACTTTCACTTTATCCAAGCGTATTTTACGCTGTTGTAAAATATCATTAAGCCGTCCCGGAGTGGCCACTATAATATGCGGGTTTCTGCTAAGGGCGCGCAATTGAAGCCCCATGGAAGCGCCACCGATTAAAACGGCGGTTTTCAATCCGAAAGAAGAAGCAATGCTATGCAAAGTTTCATCCACCTGTTGAGCCAGCTCGCGCGTGGGTACCACCACTAAACCCTTACCGTGCAATTGATTCAAACGCTGCAGCATGGGTACGCCGAAAGCTAAAGTTTTACCCGTTCCGGTTTGCGCGATGCCTACTACATCTTTGCCGGATATGGCCACCGGAATGGCTTGCTGCTGAATAGGAGTGGGTTTTTCGTAATGTAATTTGGCAAAAACATTAAGCAAAGAAGGAGCAATACCAAGACCGGTGAACCCGGAAATGCTGTTAATGCGAGAATTATCTACTGCCATAACTTATTAAGTAATAATGATTAGAACTAACTTCAGCGTAATATTAAAGCTTACCTAAGTCAATGGTCTCGCCAATTTTAATTTGGCTCACGAACTCCGGCAAGTGGCTTATTAAAATCAAAGCGCCATTATATTCATTGATGGCTTTGGCAATCACAGGAATATGACGAAAATTTATATGGTTGGTTGGTTCGTCTAAAACTAAAAGCCCTGGCCTTTTTAAAACCAATCGCGCGAAAGATAACAAACCCTTTTGCCCTTCGGATAACTGGGAAATTTTTTGGCCCATAAGCTGGCCCGTTATTAGAAAACCCGCGGCCACCGAGCGCATTTCTTCTTCGTTTGTTCCTTCGGCTAAACTACTTTTTAAAGAATCAAAAACCGTGCTGTTAAAATCCAGCGTGGCAAAATCTTGGCTGTAATAACCGACGAAAACGCCTTTCATTATTGAAACTCCCGCGTCAGTATTATTAACTAATGATCGCAGCAGAGTACTTTTACCAATACCATTAGGACCAATAACCATCAGGCGCGTTTTCTGGCGCATGACGATGTTTGCGTCTTTAATAACCGGCTCATGATTTTTAATAATTTTAATTCTTTTTATGGTAACGATATCGCCGACAATTTCTTGATTGGGAATAGTAAATTTTCTTATAGTTTTATCTTCTCTCCGCACATCCACTTTGTTATCTTCCATTTCTTGCGTTTCTTCTTTCAGCTTGGAAGCCAGCTTTCTCATTTTTCCTCCTTTATGCGCGAAAAAATTTACTTTGTCTTTGCGATCTTGAATTTTCTTTTCCAGTTGAGCGTTCTTGGCTTGTTCGCGTTCGATACGATTTTTTATTTCTTCCACCACGGTATAATAATCACCCACATAAGTTTCTATTTTCTTGGTAAAGACGTCTAAATAAAGAACTCCCTCTGTAAAGGAATTTAAAAATTCCGCGTCATGAGAAATAACGATTACGGTTTTATCGTACATTATTAAAAATTCCAGCAAATGGTCGATGCCCGCTTGATCCAGATTATTTGTCGGTTCATCCAGCAGCAAAATATCCGGATTTTGGATTATAGCGAAAGCTAAAAGAAGCCGCGCTTGCTGGCCCCCGGAAAGATCGCCTACTTTTCTATCTAAAGGAATATCAAAATTTACCGCTTTTAGCGCTTTGCTGATTCTGCTCTTTAAATTGCCCGGAACTTCCTTAAACGCCTTGGCAAAATACTCTTCTATGTTTAAAGGTAAATCATCTCTTTTAATTATTTGCAGAGCCGTGCCAATAGTTACGCCGGGGTTGATGCTCACTTGGCCGCTTTCCGGTTTTATTTCCCCTCTGATCAGGGCGAAAATAGTGCTTTTACCCGCGCCGTTCTGCCCCATTAAAGTTATCTTGGCTCCGCGGCGCACGCTAAAACTGGCCTCTTGCAAAACAGGCCTTTGCTCTTGATATTCGAAATTTACTTCGCTGAATCTAATTATTACCTCATCAGACATAATCATTTATTATTAATCAAAAACTTTTTCCAATTAAGTCGGAAGAAGCATTATACGCATTTTACATAAAAAAACAAGGCGGGCACGCCTTATTTTTTTATCTTTCTATATTATTGTCCGGTTTGGGGTAAATTCCACAAAGCCTGCCTTTTGTCACTGATAATCTGATCAATTATTCCGTCTTCGGTATATTTTTGCAGGAGTTCGTTAACTTGGGGCATCAAATAATTATAAGGTGACTTTTTGGAAATAGTCACATAAAAATTTTCCGAGGTAATATAATTAGGTATAATTTCAAAATTATCCATAACTTGATTTTCAAACATGTAGTTTTGCGCGGAATATAGAGCGTAGACAAAATAATGCGCTTCCTCATTCTCTAACAAATCAAATGCTTCTTTCGCAGTACTCACTTCCCGTACGGATAGTTTTTCTTTAATAAAATTATCAAATGTCTGTCCGTAACTATCGCCAATCATAACTACGCCTTTTTTATCGATTAATTCATCCAGACTGTTATTGGGAAAAGTTTTTCCCTTTTTTACCACCAGCACCACCGGATCAGTAGTATAAGGAATGGAATAATCCATATATTCTTCCCTTTCCGCGGTTTTATAGGCGGCTACTAAAACATCAACGGTGCCGTCTTTGGCCTTTTGTTGCACCTCATCCCACGATCCTTCATAGTTGGTTGTAACCGGTACCCCCAGCTCAGTAAAAATTCTTTCCACTATTTCCGGGCCGGCGCCAACGATTTTATCGTCCTGCTGGTACATAATCGGCGGCCATTCCGGATGCCCGGAAGCAATTAATTTATCCGTCGACTCTTCTTCTTTGCTAAATTGATTATAACCTAAAAAAGCTACTAAACTTAAGAGGATTAAGCTTATTATTCCAATCAAAACAAATTCATTTTTTTTGTTCATATTTTTTTATTGATAATTTTTTATATTATATCATTTCTAAATAAATAATTAAAACCCCGACTTCGGGGTTTGTATTAATTACTCCACAGTACCATTCGCTATATCTATTTTTCAAATTAACTTAAATATTCAATTACCAAGTTTAAAATTTCATTTCCCCTATCAATATTTTCCCGAGTAATTCTCTGAGTTCCCCTAACATTATCTGCCACATATTGCTGAAATTCTCTTATACTTTGTAAAACTCCATCATTTTGAATACAACCTTCTTCAATAATTAAATCCAAATCATTGATAATCCCCCAAAACCATCCTTTGTGATATTTATTATTTTTTTCACCTAAAATAGGTTTTTCTTGAGCCTTTTCGCTATAAGCATCACGCAAATGTAACAATAATTGTCTAGCTCGTTCCTTTAGCTCTCTCTCTCTCTGATTTCGTCGTTTTGAGGTATTATCGTTGGTTCAAATTTTTTTGGGGGCTCTGGCATATTTTTAGTAAAAATTTATTATAATTTAATAATACCAAAAAACACCTAGAATTACTAGGTGTTTTTCGACGCTCTTTACTCAAGGTCATGACCCTGAGCGAGCCCCGCAAATGCGGGGCGAGTCGAAGGGCTCAGGAGGTCGGGATCGAACCGACGACCCACCGGTTACACTAATCTTTAAGTTTCCTTAAAGCGTGGACTATCTCATCACCTACCAAATTGGTTTAGGTGTAGGGCGCTTGTGAAGGATTATTGTTGGGACTCACCTTATAGTCTCTGAACCTTTCTATCAACTTATACCCTGATAGACTTGGCTGCGGATTGCCAGTTAAGGTTTCCCGCAATTCACCCTATTTTCTATCCGATATTTCTATCGGTAGCTGCCTTATGCCTGAATGAACTTCTCTGTGACAATTTGAACAAAGCATTACACATTTATCCAATTCTTCTTTTATTTTCTTCCAGCTGCGGGTATATCCCTTTGCAGATATCCCAAAATCTTTTTTTGAAGAATGGAGATGATGAAATTCCAACGCTTGTTCGCATTTTTTATAGCCACAGAGTGCACATTTTTCGCCTTTGAGTCTTATTGCCATTGATCTAAGCTTTTTGCGTCTTAAATCGACTGCTTTAATAAGATACTCTCGACGATCGGCATATTTGCGTTTCTCTATCTTTTTCATATAAATATTATATCAAGAAGATAAAAAGTACGACAGCCGGTTGCTCTGCCACTGAGCTACTCCTGAATATTATTTCAAATAATTTAAAAGAGCTGGCAATTTCAATAACTAAACGATTATAACATGCTATAAAAAAAAATCAATCGCTAATAATCGCGCAGTTTGCGCATGCCCACATGCTGTTGGATTTTCTCCAAAGCTTTGGCTTCTATCTGACGGATGCGCTCGCGGGTTACGCCGAATTCCTGACCCACTTCTTCCAAAGTATGGGAAACGCCATCTACCAAGCCAAAACGCATTTCTAGTATTTTTTGTTCTCTGGGGGGCAGTTCCCTGATAATATCAAAAACATGATCCTTTAATAATTGCAAAGCGGCGGCTCTGTCCGGCGTGACGGTTTTTACATCTTCTATAAAATCTCCCAAAGTGGAATCTTCGCTTTCGTCGTCTCCCACGGAAGTTTCCAAAGAAACGGTTTCCTGATTAATCTTGATAATCTGCATCACTTTCGGAAGCTCCTCGCCCATTTCGGCCGCGATTTCTTCGGGCAGGGGTTCGCGCCCCAAAGTTTGGATAAGCGCCCTTTCTATCTGGCTGTATTTATTTATGGTTTCCACCATGTGTACGGGAATGCGGATGGTGCGGGATTGGTCGGCTAAGGAGCGGGTGATGGCTTGGCGAATCCACCAGGTGGCGTAAGTGGAAAATTTATAACCTTTGCGATAATCGAATTTTTCCACGGCACGAAACAAACCCACATTGCCTTCTTGAATCAAATCGAGCAACGATAAAGAACGGCCCGTGAATTTCTTGGCAATGGAAACCACCAAACGCAAGTTGGCTTCTATCAACCTTCTTTTAGCTTCTTGATCTCCTCTTTCTTTTAATTTAGCTAAACGAATTTCTTCTTCAGAAGAAAGTAAGGGCACTTTGCCGATTTCTCTTAAATACATTTGAATGGAATCGGAAGAAATATCGGAAAGGTCAAACATGGTTTTGCTGGCTTTTTCTTTTTCTCCGCTTACCAAGCCGATCTTGCTGGCGGAAAGCCCCAAGATACCGCTATCGGTTTCCACTATTTGAATGCCGTTGTCTTCCACTTTAGAAAGCCATAGTTCGTAATCGCTGATATATTCTTCCAAGTCTTTAAAAGTAAAAAGCATCTCGCTCTCGGTAAGAAAATTTCGGCCGCGGCCTTTTTTCAATAATATTTCCGCTTGTTCCACGGGAAAAACCGCTTCAAACAAAGAAGCTTGCTGGCCTTTAAAAACTTTTTTTCCGGCAAGTTTTTTTGCTTTCTTTATTTTTTTCTTGATGGCTTTAGCGGCTTTTTTCTTAAGCGCTTTCTTTTTTGCTTTTTGAACTTTTTTCTTTTTGGACATTTTAGGAAATTTGAGTAAGTTTTTGCGTAAGTAAATTTATTTCGTTGAGCAGTTTATCAGCCGCTTCCGTATTTTTTTCCTGTTCCGCTTTTTTTATTTCTTTTTCCAGCTGTTTGATCCGCCTTTTTACGTAATTTCTTTCCAATGTTTTCAGGCTACTGATCACTTCTGCTTGTAATTCCGAAGGCGACAGACCATAAAAATCTTTCTCGAATAACAGAGAAAGCAAGTCGATGTGTTTTTTTAAATCAAGATTAAGTGCGACAAACTCATTAAGATTAATTTTACCGTATTGATTATAAAACTCTATCATCTTTTTGTAAAGGTTCTGAAGGTACAGAGGAGATAAATATTCCGGATCCAGATAATCCACGAAATACTTGAAATCATCGGTATTTTTTACGGCCAAAGCCAATAATCTTTCGCTTAACTGGGCAAAACGATCTTTTGGCGCGTCTATTGAGACCTCTTCTTGTTTGTCTTCTTTCTTAATCGGCTTTTTTGTTTTTAAAATTCTATCCCTTAAAACTTCTTCGGGAACATTAATTATTTCTCCCAGCTTTTGCAGATAATGAGTGCGTTCTATCGTGTCGCCAATTTTAGCGATAATCGGAAGCAGCTCTATGGCTATTTTCTTTTTTCCCGCCACTTGTTTGGGGTCTGCTCCGCTTAAGGCGCTCTGAAAATAATAATCCATAATGCTTTGCGCGTTTCTAATGGCTTCTTTGAAAATCTGCGGATCCTTTTTTATGGCTTCGTCCGGATCTTTGAATTCCTTGGGCAAAGACAAAACTTTAATGTTCATTTCCAATTGCAAGGCAACTTCTATTCCTCTTTTAGCCGCTTCTTTCCCTGCGCTGTCCATATCAAAAGAAATTATCAAATTTGGCGAGTACCTTTTTAAGAGTTGCACTTGCCTTTCCGTTAAAGCTGTGCCGGAAGAAGCCACCACATTACGGAAACCGGCTTGATGGCAGGTAACCACATCCATGTTGCCTTCCACCATAATAGCCGCGCCTAATCTTTTTATTTCCTGCTTAGCCATGTTAAGGCCGTATATAACTTGCGATTTATCGTAAGCCATGGTTTGCGGCGTGTTCACGTACTTGCCCATTCTTTTTTCCGGATCTTCTTTCAATAACCTACCGGTAAAACCCACGATGCTGCCATGAATATCTTTTATGGGAAATATTACCCTGCCTCTGAAGCGGTCATAATAGCCCACTCCCTTTTCTTTCTTAATGCTCATGCCCGCTTGGAAGATTTCATCTTCAGTGAATCCTCGGCCCAGCAAATATTTATTTAGGCCGTCCCAAGTTTCTGGCGCATAGCCCAGTTGAAAATTTTCTTTAGTCTCCTCAGTTACTTTTCGGTTCGCGAAATAATTCTTCGCTTCCGTATTTAAAGTGAGCTGTTTCATAAACCATTCGGCACTGTACTTTAACGCGTCCAGCATTCTGGTTTTCTTGTTTACCAAAGCCGGATCCTGGCGCACCAGATCCACATTGGCGCGCTTGGCCAGCACGCGCAAAGCTTCGGGAAACTCCATGCCTTCTATTTCTTGGATAAAGCTAAAAATATCTCCGCCCTTGCCGCAGCCGAAACAATGCCAAATCTGCTTCTCTTTGGAAACCATGAAAGAAGGGGTTTTCTCGTGATGAAACGGGCAAACAGCCCTAAAATTTCCGCCCGCTCTTTTTAATTGCAAATACTCTCCCAGAACATCAACAATATCCAGGCGCTGTTTTATTTCTTCTACGGGAGAATTAAGCATGAAAATAAAAGAAGTTTATAATTAACGGTCCTTATAATTTAGCGAAATATTCTTATTTTGTAAACAGGCCTAGAGAGCAGTTAAAGTATATTATATTTTAATCAGCATCCAAGTTTTGCCTCTTTTTTCTTTACGATATCCGGAAGAAGCCAGCAAATCATCGGGGATATTAGCCGTGCCGAAGCGGTCGGCCAGTTCTAACGCCGCGGCAGAGCGTTCATCAGCCGGAAGTTTTGAAAGATCTGTAAAAGCCCAGCGAATCCTTTGTTCAAGAGGTGCCGGTGCGTGAGCGGTTTCCGGAGGCGCGGATTCTGGTACTTTATGTTCTTTCGGCGCCATTTTTTGCACCACGATGTATCTCTGGCCCAGCCCGACCTTATCTTGAATGCGCCGCCTCTCTTGTTCAGACATGGAAGATGATGCTCTGACATTGCATTTTAAAGACGCGTTAGCCGGGGTAAGAAGATTGCCTTGTTTGCTTTTAAGCAGTGCCTCTATGTTTGCGGGCAGAGGTACGCGCGAGGTTAAACGAAAAACTTGTCCCGGTTTTAGCAAATCCATAATTTTTTCCACTAATTCCAAAAGTTCTTCTTCAGAAATTATGCTGGTATCAGATAGTTCAATGAGATCAAATTCTCCTTCATCGGCGAAATATTCTATGTCTTGAATTCGAGCAATGGCTCTTTTTAAATCTTCGGGATCAATACCGTATTTTTTACTAACTACTTCCTTTCCTTTCTTTAACATAGCTTCTGAATAGTCGGCATTAACTACAGCGGGCATAGGCAGATCTTCGGGCAATAAGCGATGCCAAGCAATTGCTTCGCCGTACGCGCCTCCAGCTAAGGAAAGCACTTTTTTAGGCATGGGAATTTGACCCTGTTGAACGCGTTTAATAATATCAGCCGCGGCCAAATGATGGAAAAGGAAATCAGGCAGATAACTATGATATTCCAAATATTTATCTACCAGCCCATCACTCCAATCACCGCTGCGCAAAGCTTTTTGAATATCAAAACGCAATGTTTGCAGTTCTGTCGGTTCTTCCGTATAGTCTGATACATCTCTACTACCCCCTTCACGCGCGCTTGCTCCTGCAGAAAAAGAAGACGCAACTATATCCAGTGAAATGGAAGATGCAGAAATAACGCTAAGATCAATCATGTCACTAGGTAAAACTCCGGCGGCCATCTTTTTTCTGGCGGGTTTGCTGGATTTAGGGGAAGGTGATGTTTGAGGAGATAAAGGTGGTTCGGGCTCAGGCGCCAGTTGGGATTCAGCGGATTCTGTTGGTTCACCCTTTTGTGAAGAACGCGATCGAAATGAAAAATCTCGCTGGATTTCCAGGGAAGCTTTAGCGACTAAAGCTTCCATGCCACCGTGCCTTCCTGCCCACTTATATATTTTGCCATAACCATTATTTATCAACCAATTACTGTTAAATTTAAATTCAGTCCCCTCCGAAAAAACCAGCCACTCCTCATAAGCCTGTTCGAGTTTGTTTAATGCTGTTTGTTCGGACGTGATTTCTCTTTCTTGCTTCTCGAATGCGGCTTGCAGAGCGGGTGATGCTTTGGCGACTAAAGCTTCCATGCCACCGTGCCTTCTTCCCCAACGATATATTTGGGGGTAATCATTGTCTATTAACCAACTGCTGTTAAATGGATCTTTGCTTGCTTCAGATAAATTCTGCCAAATCTGGAAAGCTTCTGCCAACTTGCTTAATGCTATTTGCTCTGACGTGATTTCTCTTTCTTGCTTCTCGAATGCGGCTTGCAGAGCGGGTGATGCTTTGGCGATTAAAATTTCTATGCCACCGTGCCTTGTTGTCCATTTATATACATTTTTATAACCCTTATGTATTAACCAACTGCTGTTAAATTTATCTTCGGTCTCCTCCGACAAAACCAGCCACTCCTCATAGGCCTGCTCGAGTTTGTTTAATGCTATTTGTTCGGACGTAATTTCTCTTTCTTGTCTCTCGAATGCGGCTTGTAATTCAGGTGATGCCTGAGCGACTAAAGCTTCCATGCCGCCGTGCCTGTTTGCCCAATCATATAAACCCCCAGACCTTTTTTCAAGCCACTTACTATTAAACTTGCCGCGATGTTCTTCGGGAATAGTAAGCCATTCATTATAAGCTGTTTGTAATTCGGATAAAGCCGATTCTATGGTTCGTCTTGAGTCAGAAGGTTCTGCTGGCGCAGGAGCGGGAGTCGGTTCATCGACTGGAGGGGGTGGAATATTGGCGGTGCTTGTTTTCTTTATTATAGAAAAAGCTTCTTGTAATGCCGGCGAAGCCAAAGCGACCAAAGCTTCTATACTGCTATGCCTTCTTGACCATTCATAGACATTGGCATAACCATTGTTTTTTAACCAACTACTATTGAACTTGCCTCGAGTTGCCTCGGGTAATGCTTGCCAGGCTTGGAAAGCTTGTTCCAGCTTGGTTAACGCTATTTGTTCGGATTTTATTTTTTTTTCTAGCATT
>JBAZVM010000003.1:0-111535 GCA_041660885.1 Patescibacteria group bacterium
GCCGCGGGTGATATATCCGGATATTCTGTTTCATCCGCAGGCGATGTAAATAACGATGGCTACGATGATATAATAACTGGCGCATACGGCAATGATGACGGCGGGTCTATGGCTGGCGCTGCTTTCCTTGTATACGGTCAAACGACACAACTGACTAGCGCCTCTTTGTCTACTGCCGTGGAATTTACCGGAGAAGCTGCCGGAGATTATGCCGGTTATTCCGTTGCTACCTCAGGCGATGTAAATAACGACGGTTACGATGATTTAATAATTGGTGCAACAAATAATAATGATGGCGGATCTTCCGCAGGTGCTACTTACTTAATCTATGGTCAATCCGCGAATTTAACCAGCGCTTCTTTATCTACGCCCATTGAATTCATGGGAGAGACAGCGAACAATGAATTTGGAAATTACGTTTCTTGTGGAGATATGAACGGTGATGGTTTCAGCGATATATTGGTTGGCGATAAAGATGATGACAGCGTAGCTAACAATGCCGGAGCAATTTATGCGGGATATTTATATATAGATAATGATGGCGATGGACTAGCCGGAACTGACGGCTTATTTGATGGTGCCGACACTAACGACAATGACCACGACAACGACGGTTCTGAAACGGGCACTGATTGCAATGACGACGATGCTACTGTTTATACCAATCAAACCTATTATCAAGATAGCGATGGAGACGGATTGGGCAACGCCCTGGTCACCACCTCAGTATGTGCTTCTGTGGCACCAACAGGATATGCTGCCAATACCAATGACACCAACGACACTATCAAAGATATATCTGCTATTACCGCCGGGGATAACGGGGATATTACTATTACTTATGTAAATAATAGTATTGCCACTATCGATGTCTTTAGCTATACCGGTACGGGGGAAATGACCTTAAAACAATATGAAGATAATTATTATTTAGTATTGCATCCCAAAGCCAAGAAATTAGCCTTGGTTGATATTAATGCTCTTGCTGTTTTATCTAGTAAAACTTTAGCCGAAAAAAAGTTTAAGTATAATTCTTTAAAAACTTATACTTTAAGAGATAAAAAATGGGCAGTTGTAACGGCAAAGAATAAAAAAGGCAAAGTGAAATTATCTTTGATGAGAATAAAAATTAATGATGAAACTCTGGGTAAGAAAGTTCAAGTCTCTTTAGAAAATAATAAAATAAAGCCGGCTCACACAAAAAAGAATGATAATAAAATCTTGCTAAGGAATAAAAATGCCAAAATAATCAGAAAATATTTATTAACTAAAAAATATAATTTAAAAGAATTATAATAAAAAATGAGAAAAAAAAGTATCAGTTTATTATTAAGCGCATTTTTTTTAGCGGGGGCGGGAAGCGTTCAGGCCGCGGCAACGGCAGTGGATTTTTCCACTCCTAATGAATTAATCCAAGGCGTCTCCGGATCAACCGTTGGTCAATCCGCGTTATCTTTTGTCGGTGATATCAACGGAGACGGATACGGTGATTACGCTTTTGGCGGAGCTAGCGGAGGTTTTGGCATCTATACTGATGTTGCTTATATAGTCTATGGCGATGCTAATTGGGAGACCTTAGATATTTCCAACACGGCAGTAGCCAGTTTTTCTGGAGTAACCGGAGACGGTTATGGCGGTCCGACTATAGACGGTGGAGGAGACATTAATAATGATGGCTACGATGATATTCTTGTGGGGATGTCTTTTGCTAATGATAGGGCCGGAGCAACATATATAATATATGGCAGCGCCATTAAATATAGCGGCAGCAATGATATCACAGGCTTGCCGAAATTTACCGGAGAAGCGGCTGGAGATTATTCCGGCGTGAGTGTGGCCATTGTCGGGGATGTTAATTTTGACGGCTATGATGATATTTTAATCGGCGCGCATTGGAATGATTCTAAAATAGGCGCGGCTTATTTAATTTACGGCCAGCAAACCCAATTTTCTGAAGAAACCGATTTATCTTCCGTAGCTAAATTCACCGGCTTGAACGCGGATGACAGAACCGGAAACACAGTAGCCGGAGCAGGAGATATAAATGGCGACGGCTATGCCGATTTTTTAATCAACGCCAGCTCATTTAACGATTACGCGGGGCAGACCTATTTGGTTTACGGCCAAGGCCCGATTTATTCCGGCATAATAAGCTTGTCTACCGCCGATGTTGTTTTCACGGCTGAAGAAACTTATGATGGAAGCGGGTCTAGTTTATCAAAATTGGGAGACGTAAATAATGACGGCTATGATGATATTTTAATCGGCGGCAGAGAACAAGGAGGTGGATTAATCAGCCATGGGTGCTATTTAATTTATGGTGGTGCTTTAAGCGGTTCTATCAGCTTGGCCTCCGCGGATATGAAATTTTATTCAGCCAATGCCAGAAGCACGGATGAACCTAATGACGCTACTTATAATCCATTTTATCTAGGTGATATTAATTTAGACGGTTATAATGATGTTGGCATTACATTGCCTAATTATGGTGACTCAAAAGGCGCGGTTTATATTATTTTTGGCGAAGCCGCGAAAATGTCCGGCAGCATGGATCTAGCTGAAGCTGATTATCTTGTAACCATAGTCGCGGATGATTATTTATTTGGCTATCAGGCGGTAGCCGGAGATATTAACGGGGACCAAATTAATGATTTGTTGGTGTCTGCTCCGAATTACAATACAGGAGTCGGCGCTATTTATGTGGGCCAGCTTTATAAAGATGAAGATGGCGATAACCTTACCGGTAGCGGATTTCTTACCGGAACGGATACGGATGATACAGTAAAAGACATTGCATCCGTTGCTGGCGCGAAGAACGGCCGGATAAAAATAACTTATGTGAATGGCGATGAAATATGGAAAAAATTATTTGAAGTAGATACGGATATTAAAACCAAAGTGGCACAATACGGCGGAGCTTATTACGCGGTAATGCATCCGAAGGGAAAAAAATTAGCTCTGTATGATACCACTAATTTTGTTATTATAGACACTCTTAAACTTAATACTCTGCATAAAAAATATTCTTATCCGAAGAATTTTGTGGGAATAAATGATTACCGCGCAGACGGACAATTAGAAATTATTACGGTAATTAAGAATAAAAAAGAATATATAGTAACTATATCTTATTTTGACGCAACGGCCTTGGAATTAAAGAAAAAAGATTCTATATCGGGCACAGCCAAGGTTAAGCCGTCGAAAACAATGTTTAAAAATAATAGAATTATTTTGAAAAAGAAAAACGGCACCGTGTTGCGCCGGTATAATGTCAGCAAGAATTATCATCTTTCTCTGGTAAAATAATAAAAGAAAAGCCCCGTCATTATCAGGGCTTTTTAGTTGCAATTTCTCGCGAAATTCGTTACATTATCTAGAGCATGACATTGGAAAAAATAAGAAATTTTTGCATTATCGCCCATATCGACCACGGCAAATCCACCTTGGCCGATAGGTTTTTGGAAATCACGCACACCGTGGAGAAAAGAAAGATGAAAGAGCAATTACTTGATCAAATGGATCTGGAACGGGAAAGGGGAATCACCATTAAGCTCCAGCCCGTGAAAATGGATTATAAAGGTTATGTTTTGAACTTAATAGATACTCCCGGGCATGTGGATTTTACTTATGAAGTTTCACGCTCTTTGGCTTGTTGCGAAGGAGCCATTTTAGTAGTGGATGCCACGCAAGGAATAGAAGCACAAACTTTAGCTAATTTATATTTGGCTTTGGGCCAAAATTTGGAAATTATTCCGGTGTTAAATAAAATTGATTTGCCCGCGGCGGATGTGCCTAAAGTTACCAGAGAAATAACCAATTTATTAGGCTGCGCCAAAGAAGATATTATCGCCGTTTCCGCCAAGACCGGGGAAAACGTGCCGGCCATATTAGACGCGATCATAGAAAAAGTGCCGCATCCAAAAAAACCCGAAGGCGCTGCTTTGCGCGCTCTGATTTTCGATTCCGTGTTTGATGATTATCGGGGCGTGATTACTTATGTTCGCGTGATGGAAGGAATTATAAAAAGAGGAGATAAAATAATGCTCATGGCGAACGGCTTAACAGCCGAGGCTTTGGAAGTAGGAGTGTTCCGCCCGCAGTTGGTAAAGAAAGATTTTTTAGAATCTGGCGAGATCGGTTATATTGTTTCCGGAGCCAGAGAAGTAGAGCAATGCCGCGTGGGTGATACCGTTACTCAACAAACAAATCCGGCTAAAAAAGCTTTGGCCGGATATAAAGAAGTAAAGCCCATGGTTTTTGCCGGCATTTTTTGCAAAGAAGGTAGCGATTTTGAAAGATTGCGCGAAGCCATTGGCAAATTAAAATTAAACGACGCCGCGCTCGTTTACGAACCGGAAAATTCCAAAGCATTGGGCTTTGGTTTTCGTTGCGGATTTTTAGGTTTGTTGCACTTGGATATCATGCAAGAGCGGCTTTCCCGCGAGTACGGCATGGATTTGATTGTTACGGTTCCTTCCGTGGCTTATAAAGTTTTTAAACGCAACGGGCAAAGCGAAATAGTTTCTTCTCCTATGGATATGCCCGATCCTAGCTTCATAGAACATGTGGAAGAGCCGGTCATGAAAATTGATATTGTCAGCCCCTCGCAATACATTGGAAATATCATGGCTTTGGTGCAGGAAAAGCGCGGACGGCCGACTGATACGGCCATGGAGTATTTGGACCAAGAAAGAGTGGTGCTGCACTACTTGGTTCCGCTTTCGCAAATCGTGGTGGATTTTTATGATAAATTAAAAAACGTTTCTTCAGGATACGCTTCTTTAAATTACGAATTAGCCGGGTATGAACCGTGCAAAGTACGCCGTATGGATATTTTAGTGGCCGGTGAAATGGTGGAAGCTCTTTCTACGATAGTCTATGAAGATGAAGCCATGAGAGCAGGGCGCAAGATCGTAGAATCTTTAAAAAAGGCGTTACCGCGCCAAATGTTTGAAGTGCGCCTGCAAGCGGCGCTTTCCGGAAAAGTAGTGGCCTCGGAAAATATTCCGGCCATGCGCAAAGATGTTACAGCCAAACTTTATGGGGGAGATGTTACGCGTAAAAGAAAATTATTGGAAAAGCAGAAAAAGGGTAAGAAAAAAATGAAATCATTGGGAAAAGTGGATATACCGCAAGAAGCTTTTTTAGCGGTGTTAAAAAGATGATTTGAAAAATACATGAAGAAAACAATTAAATTGAGTAAAAAAAAGAAAGAAGAATTGCAAGAATTAAATAATTGGTTCCAGATTGAATTGGTTAAATTACAAAAGAGGGAAAAAGAAATTATTAATTCTTACGAAAAAAAGTTAATTGATAAAATTAGAAAAGATATTTAATTTTTATGCTAGGCGCGCAAACTCAAGAAAGAGAATACCGACCCAAAGATGACAGAGGCCGTTCAACCGAACGAGGATATATTGATATTGAAGGGCTGGCAGAGGAAGCTGAAAATAACCTGGAAGAAATCGCGGAAATGGCCGAAACCTTCATGGCCGAGCATCCCGATTCTCCGGAAGTGGCGGAACTGGCTGGCTTGATCGATGAAGGCGATGTTTTGCAAGAGACTTATTGGCAAAGATTAGGTAGGATTTTAGGTACAACCGAATTTCAGCGCGCCCATTGGGCGAAGCAGCTTGCTCTGCCGGATAACGCCTATGTTATCAGGTCCGTACAAAGGAGATTGCGAAGGGGTAGGGAAAAAATGCTAAGAAGTGGAGCTTCTAGAGATGCTGAATATTCCGTTGCTTTATCCATGGTGCTGGAAGCGTCCGATGATTATCATAATGCCGCTAAAGAAGATGGTAATAAATGGGAGTCTATAAAACAGGAGAGAGCTCTTCTTCTTGGCAGGTTATTCCAACATTATCTTGAAAAAGAAGAAACAGTCACCGCTATAAGTATTTGGCGACATATGCCCGAGGAAGACCGGAATCGTTCAGCCAATGCCTTGGTTCGCTGCGCTATTGAAAAACAAAAAATAAAAGATTTATTGCCTTCACCTGAGACATCTTCGAATATCGAACAGTTTCAGAAAAAAGTTGACGCTTATAATGCTTATAATAGCGCGGTAATCATGGCTTTGGCCAATGAGCCAGAATTGATCGCAGTCCACGAGAGTACAAAGTATAATTATTTTTATCGGCTGGCGGGAGATGACAATGAAAGATGGCTTCTGACGCAACCAAGAGATTTTTTTCAGGTTATGAAAACTTTTCCGCGCGAACAGCGTGATAAAATATTTAAAAGTGCTATGCGCGGCCAGACATTTTGGCCTGAACTTTTTAAAGAGGAGCGCGGCCGTGAAGTGGCGGAATTTTTATTGGAAGTGGCGGAAGATCGCAGATATTCCGAAAGCGATTATTCTAATATCGTTCGTTTAGTAGATCAGTTTCCCAAAGAGAAACGTCAAGCGCTTTGGCCGAATATCAAGCCGCTTTTTGAAAAAAACATATTCAGTTATAATTCGGGATTTTATAACGAGTTATTGGTCGCTTTAAAGCTAGCTGAATATCCGGAATTTAGCGCGGCGGATTTTTCCGAATTACAGAAAGGCCAGCTGCATTATCTGGGAAGTGTTTTCTTTATTTATGGTGAAGAAAAATTAAAAGAAGAAGTTGGCGAACTTCATCAAGCAAAAGATTCTACAGCGGGCCGTTATTACGATGAGTATGCTTCATCAGAAGCATTTATTTTTACGGCCAGAGCCACACCGGCTGAACTTCGGCATTTGCAAGCCCAATATTTTTATAAAGGTGACCCACGAGAGCTATTTTATCATGTTAACGCCTTGTATCGTTTAATATTACGTTTGCCAGGTAATCATCGCGATGAAGTTTTAAATCATCTTGAGCCAACGTCATCGTCAATAGTTAATAGAGATTATAATCAATTAACTGAAAATCAGTGTTTGAATTTTTTAGAATTCTCCCAAGAATTCCCGTTGTGTCATATAACTTTGCAGTCATTGTTTGAACATGCAGATAATTTCAGCGCGGAAAAGTGGCCGCAGATTAAACAAGGAGCGAAATTTTTCGCCGGTTTAGAAAATATCCCTTTTTCAGCGTCAGTTACCTTTTTTGATAATTGCGCCAAAGCCGCGCAACCGGAGAATGCCGAAGCTAATGGCTTGCTGGGAAAATTTTCCCATGGCGGCACTTCTTGGGCAAGAGAAGGACGAGATGGCGCCGGGCGATATAATGCTGAAAGCGCGGCTACGCTGTATCAGTTAGCGGAATATAAAAGGAAAATCAAACCTGAATATTTGCAAGATCCTTTAACCCTGGAATTGATATTAGATAAATATAATCTGTCATCTTTGCAACGAAAAATTTTTATAGATTATTTCAGCGGCGCACTAGCTTCCGTAGATGAAGATTGCCCGGATTGGCCTGTTATCGCCGGAACTTTATTGACATTTTATCCTGAAGATATTAAGTGGAATAAAGATTGGGATTATATTGAAAAGGTGCATAATTTGAGCGGTGAACAAAAACGGTATTTATTAGCCATAGAAGCTAAAGTAGGCTTGGCCTTTGGAGAACAGATGTATCAAATGGTGGTGGAAAACAAGGGGAGCGCTTTGTTTGCTTTTTTAGAACAATTTCCCGATTGGCAGTGGGCTGTTACTATAAATGAATTGTCACTTTTAACCAGCCGTCCGGATTGTTACGCCTGGTTTGGCTATTTTATTTGCAAACACTATGAAAGCATTAGCCCAGATTTAAAGCAAACAGTAATTCAGCGTTTAATTGACTTAAAAGGTCGATGTGAAGCTCGGGGATACTCTCTTAGCGGGAAGCCTAAAGGTCTCAATAAATATGAATTAGAAAAATTTTTAAGTTATGATATTGAAGAATTGACTCAAGCCATTCTTATCGTAACTCAAACGGATATTGCTAAAGAAAGAGATCCTTTATCTGTAGTGTTATCCTGTTCAGAAATTAACGACACCCCGACCTTTCAAAGAATCATGGAATTCTACGCGATTACCGGTGATTTTTATTATGGCTATTATGATCAAACGCAATTAGATTCTGAACAAGACCAGCTTGATGTTTATAAGCAAAATACGCAAACAATTTCTAATGTTTTAAATAGACCGCTTTCTTTGCAAGAAAGAAAAAAAACAGCAAAATTGCTTCCTGATGTTATCACTTTTTTTATCAGTCACCAAAATTATTTGGAAAAATACTTAGAAAGCTCCATATCCGATTTTCCTGCGGAAGCTACTGTCCTCCCTGGATCTATATTAAGCAATGATTTTTTTTGGCAATTAGAAATGAAAAGCGGATCTTTAGAGAGTATAGCCGGATTTTCACCGGAAAAAATGCAAATATTTTCTCAATTATTAATATCTGTTAATTTTTCTAGAGAGATATATCGTCTTACCGGTTTAACAGAGGTTATTACCAAGGAACAATTACAGGGCTTAATGAGATTGCACCAAACTGTTGGCGCGCGTTTGCCCTATAGTATTGTAGAAGAGCATTTAAATGAAATAGGAACGGCAGAAAGCGCTGAAGATTTAATGAAAAGAATTGATGAAGAAGGACAAAATCAACAGCATAGAAGAGGAGGAGAAATAGCCGCATGGCAAATTCAGCGTAGACGCGGAATATTAGCGCCATTGCAAGAAAAAATTCCTAAAGCTTATGATACGATTTTGTCTGATTATCTCAATCCTCGATGGAACGATGAGGAATCTCTGGCATTGGCGGAAAAAATTACGAAATTGTCACCGGCCGAGCTGGCGCGCTTGGAGCGTCTAGCGGAAGTTTGCCCCACAGGCACCAGTTGCACAGAAAATGTTTTATTATGGGTGTCTTCACCGAATTTCGAAAGTTTATTGCCGATTTTACAGCTATCTGACCGTAATTTTGGTTATGAATTGTTGCACGCGCCGGAAGAGCAAGTACGGGTTTTTCTGGACCAATTAACACCTGATTTTATTGAACGCCTAAAAACCATTCCCGATAATGTGGATTATCGTCTTTTAGAAATTATGGATTTTCTCGCGTTGCCTCAAGCGCCAGCGTTGTTTGCCATGGCTCGGGAAATGCCAGAGTTAAGTAATAAAGGGAAAATTATCTTAATAGATTTATTACTGTTGCAGCCCGAGCAAGACGAAGCCGTACTAGTCGATATTAAAAAAAATGCTTATTTATCCGTTTCCTCGGAGACAATGCAAATGATGATGACAGCCACAACCGATCCTGCGAAAAAAGCTTCTTTGGAAAGAATTACTTCTACTTTAAGTCATGATCAAAAAATAGATCCTTCTGTTTTAGCTAACTTGATGAATAATTGTCCGGAAAATTGGCGACGTAAAGTGTTAATGAGCCAAATTGATCGGACGGGATGGGCAATTTTAGCGGAACATAGTTTAGTGGAAAAAGCCATACAACCGGAAACCGTGGATTGGGAAGAAGTCGTAAAAAAATTATTTCATTCAACATCTAATTTTTCCGGGCATAAATACGATTTATTTGCCACGCGGATAATCATGAAAAATATTACCAGCGATCATGAATTAATTGTAGCGATAAATTCTTTTCAAGGTGAGTTCGCCGAACTTTGGCCAAGCCTATTCAGTAGAGGGGATTTATTAAAGCAGTGTTTGTCATCTTGGCAGAATTTACCGGAAGCATTACTTAATCATCCTCCTTTTTGGCAATATTTAATGGAGCAGGAGCCGCACTTGGTTATAATTCATCTGGAACAGAAACCGGCCACAGTGATGATTCAGCCGGAACGGTTAGTCGAACTAACAGATCAGGCCCTGGATTATGTAATAGAATCAAAACAATTTTTATCTGTAATTCTGCAACTGTATTTTTCCGATAAAATAACGGCTGATACGAAAAAAATAAACAGAGTGATTGACGCTGCAGCCAGTCAGTCAAGCGGCTGGAACAATTTAGTACGCGAAATGGTAAATAAAAGATTTAATAATTATCAGAAAATGGAAGCGCGGCCAGACAATTGGGTAGCCATGCTTTCGGGTTTCATCGCCACCGTTGATGAAGATTATAGATTGCCGGAAAATGGCCGAGATTTTTTTGCTAGAAGTTTTGGCAATGAACAGCAAGTTTACCGTGATTTATGCTTGAGTAATTTTAGAAAAGTATACGAAGATTATTTAAAAGACCCCGATACTCTATCGCCGGAAATTATGATTTTATTGAAAATGATAGAAGCAAATGGCGGCGCTGGACATCTGAAATATATCGGCGCTTTGGGCCGGATGATGAACGCTTTGTACGAAGCTCACTCCAGAGAAACAACTCAGCCGGCGACCAAGAAAAAAATCGGGGTATCTCTTAGCAAACAAGAAAAGCGTTTTGCCAAAGAACGTTGGACTGAAGAAGAAAAAGCGGCTTTTTACGGTATTTCTGCGGACATATTAAAAGTAGCTCCAAGTTTATACACGGCTTACTTGGATTTAATGAGCGAATTGAATCCCAAAGAAGTGAAACAATATTATAAAGAAAATTTTCCTCTTATCCAAGCTTATCTGATTACTTTGCAAGGATCAAAAAATTTAGAGCAAGAGTTAGTGGCCATTCGCAGAAACATCAAGGAACTAAAAAGGCAGTTAACAGGCAATGAAGATAAAAAACAAAGGGTTCCTCTGTTAGTCGCGGATCGTCAAAAAATGTTAACATCCATTCGGGAGAGAACCAAAGATCGTTTTCATCTTTTAAAAATACCCGAACAATGGGATGAAGAAAAAATACGTACCATGAAGAATTTTTTACGTTATGTCGGAAACATGAGCAACATGACACCAGAAAGAGAAAAAAGATTAAGCTTCTATTTCGGCTTAGCTCTTAATGGAGAATTCGCGGCTTTCAGAAGAGGGGAACAAGTAGCTTTAGCGGAGTATTTTCCAGCGGATCTGGTACCATTTTATGAACAATATTTACAGCAAAGAACGGAAAGAAACAGCTTAACACCGGAAGGCTTGGGAATCGCTGCGGAAGATATGCCTGAATTTCAAAGACTCCTTCAAGAAGAAGTGGTTTTTCAGCGATTAGGCAATGTGGAAACCATTGATATGAAATTAAGCAATCTAGCGCGCAATATGGAAGAGCTGGGAGACGAAGATGCTTATCCAGAGGAGACAGACAAACAAGTTTTGCGTTTATATAAAAGCCGCGGTAAAATTGTGGGCGCCGTTTTAGCTAAAATTTTTCAAGAAGCAAGCGGACGTTCCGTACAATTAAAACCCGAGGAAGTGGAAGTTAAAGCCGCTTTAACGGAAATTTTTCATGTTACGGAATGGACGCCAGATGCAGTGAAAAGAATTCAGGACGGCACCAAAGTCTTTAGTTTGGTGGCTAATACTTTAAAAATTATCGAGAATAATAAAGTGGGAGAGGAAATAACCGTGTTGCAGGAACGTCTAAACCCGCCCGATGCCGTAGTGGATATTTTTTCCCGGTTGGGAGAAGAATTCCGTCCGCAATCCGGCGCCATGGCTTTGACGCAGGATCTAAGCTATTTGGAAAATATTATCGCTAAAGCGCAGGATCGCCTAAAACCGGAAGAGCGGAAAATCGTGGGAGATTATCTAAACAGCATACGCGCGCAAATGCAAAAATTAGAAGTTATCTTCAGCAGTCTGCAGGAGCAGCTGCAGGCGTTAAAAACCGGAGTGCACACCGGTAATCAACCCATGTTGGCCGGGCGAGTAGCGGAAATAGAAAAAGTAATGCACACGGAGACAGAAGGTCAAACTGTCTATGGCCGCATGACCAGCGATTGGAATTTAATAATCGAAAATATGCGCCAATGCCTGGGCTGCCAAAGCAAGGAAATGAATAATGACACGAATTTAACTTTTGGCGATAATAATAAATTTTATTTAATGACTCAACTAAGCCTAGAAAAAGGCAGTCTATCGGATGAACTTGTTTTATTGCTGCCAACCGCGCGAGCAGATCAACCTCCTCAATTCAGTTTTGTTTTTGATAACGTGTACGGCAGCAAATCCGCAGATGTCCTGCTAACTCATCTGGCCGCGGTAACTAAAAAATATAATCAAATTAAACGGCGTTTTCCTGATGCTAAAATTTCTTTGTTCATTACTCGAGCGGCTTTATCATCCGTTGGTTTAAACGATGAAGTCTTAAGAACACGTTTACAACAAAGTGAAGTATCTTATAACTCAATGGAAAGCGCGGAAGTAACGGTTACCGTTCCCGAATCCGCTAGCGGTGATCATTATATCGAATTCGGAGGCGGCACTCGTGAAACCGGCTCACGGAAAGTAAATGGTATTATCCTAACTTAATTTACAGAGGCTATAATGCTTTGTAATAACTCGCAATCTATTGCTTAATTTGTTATAATAATCGCATGCCAGTTTCGCGAACTTTCCGCCGGACAACCTCGTTCGGCAAGCCAACTAAAGGCGGGGAGGAATTTTCCCGCATCCACGAGCCTAATTACGCTTTTATTTTTACCTTTGCCGTAATTTTTATTTTTGGGTTAATCATGCTCACTTCGGCATCGTCCGTAATGGGCTTTCAGAAATTCGGCGATTCTTATTATTACATTAAGCATCAATTGCTTTATGGCGTGCTGATCGGCGGGATGGCTTTATTTATCATGTCCAAGATCGATTACCATTATTGGAAAAAATACGCTTTCCCCCTAGCGCTAATCACCATTATCTTATTATTTTTAGTACTGGTTCCCGGCATAGGGATGGAATTACTCGGTGCCAAACGCTGGATTAATCTTGCGGGTATTCAATTTCAACCCTCGGAATTGGTTAAACTCACTTTTTTAATCTATCTGGCTGTGTGGTTGGAAAATCGAGCCAAGAAAATGGAAGATTTTTCTTACAGCTTCGTCCCATTTTTAATTATGGTGGGTTTTTTGGTGTTAATGATCGCGGGCATACAAAAAGATTTAGGTACTATGATAGTCATCACGGTTATCGCGCTTACGGTTTACTTTGTGGCCGGCGCGCCATGGAAGCATCTGGCCTGGATGGGTTTAACAGGAGCAGGCTTATTTTTTCTTCTGATAAAAGTTGCGCCTTACCGCGCCAATCGTTTGATGGTTTTTTTAAATCCGGAATTAGATCCGCAAGGAATCGGCTACCATATCAACCAGGCATTGCTGGCCATCGGCTCCGGCGGATTTTTTGGCGTGGGCTTGGGGCACTCCCGCCAAAAATTCAATTATCTTCCGGAACCGGCAGGAGATTCCATATTTGCCATTATCGGAGAAGAACTTGGTTTTGTTTTTACCGTAGCCTTGATTTTACTTTTTTTAGCTTTGCTTTGGCATGGCATTAAAATTAGCAGAAACGCTCCTGATTCTTTTGGCCGGCTGGTGGCCGTGGGCATTATCACCTGGATACTGTTTCAAGCATTTACCAATATCGCGGCCATGCTTTCTTTGCTTCCGTTAACCGGCATACCCATGCCTTTTATCAGTTATGGCAGCACTTCGCTGGTAATGACTATGGCGGCTATGGGTTTGCTGATTAATATTTCCAAACAAACTAAAACAATACCAGTAAAATCATGAAAATAATTTTATCCGGAGGAGGAACAATCGGCTCGGTAACGCCGCTGCTCGCGGTGGCGGAAAAAATTAAGGACGCTGATTTTTTATTTGTGGGTACTAAGACCGGTCCGGAAAAAAGCTTGGTGGAAGCAAAGGGCATCAGATTTGTTTCCATTACCAGCGGAAAATTCAGGCGCTATTTTTCGTTTAATAATTTTATAGATATTGCTAAAATAAAGTACGCTTTTTTTCAGAGCATATCTTTAATTAAAAAAGAAAAGCCCGATGTTATAGTGTCCGCTGGTGGGTTTGTTTCCGTGCCTTTGGTTTGGGCTGCCTTTATTACGCGCGTGCCAGCCGTGGTTCATTCGCAAGACATCAGAACCGGCTTAGCCGTAAAGTTAATGAAGCCTTTTTGCCAGGTGGCTACTAAAGCTTTCATTCATACGAAGTTAAAGGCTAAAGCCATAGGCAACCCCGTGCGTTCTTTGCGCGCTAGAACAAATTATTTCAAATTAAAAAATAATAAGCCAGTAGTATTGATAACCGGCGGCGGAACCGGCGCCATGGGCATCAATAATTTAGTTCAAGAAGATTTATGCTCTTTCGCGCAAGTAATTCACGTAACAGGGGATAATAAAAATAATAAAAAAATATATAATCCCGATTATCACGCTTATGAATTTTTAAGGAACGAAATGCCGGAAGCTTTAAATAAAGCCGATGTGGTAATAACGCGCGCCGGATTATCCACGCTTACTGAACTTTGCGCCTTGAGCAAGCCGTCTATTGTCATTCCTATGCCGAATTCGCATCAAGAAATCAATGCGCAATATTTTAGCGATCATAAAGCGATTTTTTATCTAAAACAAAAAGAATTAACTCCGGAAAAATTAACCTACGCGGTTAAAGAGCTTTTAAAAAATAAAGATTTAATGAAGACTCTGGCTAAAAATATTAATAAACTCAATAAACCTCATGCCGCCGAAGAACTGGCCAAAATCATTTGCGCGCTTTGATACTGCTCATAAATATTTATTATCATTAGATAAAAATACCGATAACAAATTACAGCTTACGCGCATTAAAGCGTTTTTAGATTTTTCAGGAAATCCGCAAAACAGTTTTAAAACCATCCATGTGGCCGGTACATCCGGAAAAGGTTCCACTTGCGTAATGTTAGCTTCTATTTTAAAAGCCGCCGGCTTTAAAACCGGGCTGGCGCTTTCCCCGTACCTCTCAAATCCATTGGAAAAAATCCAAATAAATAATCGACTTATTTCAGAAAAAGAATTTTTAAAGCTGGTTAACAAGTATCGAGATTTAATTCTACAATATAAATTAACTTATTTTGAAGCGTTTATCGCCCTTACTTTTATTTATTTCAAAAATAAAAAAGTAGATTACGCTGTTATGGAAACGGGCTTAGGCGGCCGCTTGGACGCCACCAATGTAATTGATAATCCCGAACTTAGCATAGTTACTTTCATCGGTTTGGATCATGAAGATCAATTAGGAAGCACTAAAGAAAAAATCGCCAAAGAAAAAGCCGCCATTATTAAAGATGGCAAAAAAGCCATAACCGGTTCACGTTTAATTCACCAAGCGCGCTTTATTGATACTACAAACTACATACTACAAACTAGCAATTTTCAATTTTCAATTTTCAATTATAGCGCATTAAAAAATATTAAATTATCTCTGCCCGGAGAATATCAAATTCCAAATAGCATATTGGCCATTGAAGCGGCAAAGTTTTTAAGGATCAACAATAAATATATTTATCAGGGTTTAAAAGAGGCAAAGTTTTTCGGCCGCTTCAGTGTTATTAAAAAGAATCCTTTAATAATCGCGGATGGCGCGCATAATCCCGATAAAATGCAAGCTTTTGTTTCTTCCTTAAAAAAAGCAGTAAATTTAAAAAAATATAATAGAAAATATTTGTTAATGGCAATCAAATTCGATAAAGATTATAAAAAAATGCTGAAAATCATTAATCCTTATTTTGATGAAGCAATTATCACCACTTTTCCTTTAAGTTTAGATCCGAAATTAATAAAAAAACAAATTAAAAGTAAAACCGCGGTGATTATTAAGGATCCAAAAAAAGCTTACGCGCACATTTTAAAGAAAATAAAAAAAGACGACCTGCTGTTGATAACAGGGTCTTTATATATGATTGGAGATATCTTTGGTGTTTGACGATGTCGCTCGGGGGGAGATATAATATTGTTAGATAATTATTTATAAAATATTGAAATAAAATATGAAAAAAATTACCTTAGCGCTTACTATATTGGTTAGCGTTTTTTTTATAGGTGTGGGCTCTACCCAAGCCGCTGTACCTAAAGTCACCAATTTGCACGTTGTCGCGCGCCATGTTTATCAAATAGACTTAGCCTGGAAAAAGGTTAAAGACGCTGATTCTTACCAAGTGAAGGTGCTTCGAAAAACTGATAACCGGTACACTACGGTAAAAAAAGTAAGATCGTTAAGCAGAACTAAAATCGTAAAAGCTCTTGATGCCGGCACAACCTATTATTTTAAAGTGCGCGCCAAAAAAGGGGGTAATTACGGCAAATATTCGGATAGAATAAAAACTTCAACAAAAGCTTCGGCTTCGCAATCATATACCTTTACCTATACTGCCGGAACCAATGGCTCCATTGTGGGTTCTGCCACGCAAACAGTTAATCAAGGAGAAGACGGAACGGAAGTCGTGGCTACGCCAGACGCGCATTACCATTTTGTAAGTTGGTCCGATGGGGTAACAACTGCCGCGAGAACAGACGCCAACGCTTCTTCCGATATTACTGTCTCCGCCTCATTTGCCATTGATACCTATACCGTAACTTTCAATAGTAACGGCGGCTCCGAAGTGTCTCCTATAACCGGCGTTCCTTACAACACCACCATAACCCTGCCGACGGATCCAACTAAAACAGGATACGCCCTTAACGGTTGGTTCTCGGATAACGAAACTTTCCTTATTCCCTTTACCGCATCTACCGCGGTAACAGCCGATATCACTGTTTATGCAAAATGGAACGCTCCATTAATTACCCCCACTTTTTCACCTAATTCAGGAGAAATCGTTTTAGGAGTAACTCCAATCACGCTTTCGTCGGACACTGGATCCACTATCTACTATACAACCGATGGCTCAACCCCAACCACCGGAAGCTCATCCACAGCAACAGGAGAAGCCATTACCATCCTTTCTGTCGCCAATCCCATACAAGCCATTGCCGTAAAAGCCGGCTATCCGGATAGCGCCATGGGTACTTCGGGAACCTATACTCAAAGCGTGCAAGCTACCCCCACCTTTGATCACGCGGCCGGAGCCATTGCCCATGGTACCACGGTTACCATAACCTCGGCTGGAGCTGATGCCATTTATTACACCACCAACGGAGACACTCCCACCACCTCATCTACAAACCAGGCCATAACACCTTTGGTAATCAACGCGGAGGAAACCGTTAAGGCTTTGGCTGTTAAAGCCGGATACGAGAATAGCGCAATTGGTACTGTCGCTTATACCGCTCTGGCCATTGGCAGCAGCTATCAAGGAGGGAAAGTAGCCTATTTATTAGAAGCTGGCGATCCCGGATACGATGCCAGTCTGCAGCATGGCCTAATCGCCACATCAGCCGATAAAAGCACGGGTATTATCTGGGCTGTTCCTGCTTACCAAGGTACAGCCGTAACCGGAGCAGATGCAACAGCGCTAGGTACCGGCAACCAGAACACCATAGATATTGTGGCTCAAAACGGTGCGGGCAGTAACTTTGCAGCCGGATTATGCTCCAATCTCTCCGAAGGCGGATATGATGATTGGTATTTGCCGTCAAAAGATGAATTAAACAAGCTTTACCTTAATAAAGCGGCTATTGGCGGTTTTACCGCAAACTACTATTGGAGTTCATCGGAGAGCGCCGCTAGCACAGCCTGGGGGCAGAACTTCGATGAAGGCACGCAGTTCAACGATGGTAAGGTTAATACAGACTACGTGCGTGCGATTCGGTCTTTTTAAACAATCATAAAATCTGCTATAATTAAGCCATGAATATCAAAGAAGCAAAAAAGGTTTATTTCTTAGGCATAGGCGGCATCGGCATATCCGGGCTGGCTAAAATTTGCCAATGGCAGGGAAAGCAAGTTTCCGGATCAGATTTGGCTGAATCTGAGCTCACGGATAATTTAAAAGAAGCGAATATCCCCGTATTTATCGGGCAAAAAGCGGAAAATGTGCCTAAAGACGCTGATTTATACGTTTATTCCGCGGCTGTGCCGGAAAATAATCCGGAAAGGGAGCAAATTAAGAAACTGGGCAAGCAAGATAAAGAAATAAATTATTTTCAGGCGGTTGGCCAACTAATGAAAGATTACGAATATTGCATTGCCATTTCCGGTACGCATGGAAAAACCACCACTACGGCCATGCTCGCTTCTATTTTAATTGAAGATGGCTCCGATCCCACGGTCATTGTCGGCAGCATGATCAAACAATTAAACAGCAACTCTCGCTTGGGAAAAAATAAAAAGTATTTTGTCGTGGAAGCTTGCGAACATAAAGAGCACATGATGAATCTATCTCCCAATGCCATAGTTTTAACCAATATCGAAGAAGATCATCTTGATTATTATCGAGATTTGGAACACATTCAAATTACTTTCCAAAATTATATCAATAAGCTGCCCAAACATGGCATTCTAGTAAAGAACAACGATGATTCCGAAAGCAAAGAGCTCGGTTGCGATAGTAAAGTAATTACATACGGTATAAAAAATCGCGCTCATGTCATGGCTAAAAAGATCAGAAAAGAGAAATTACTGCAGAAATTCAGCGTAGGAAAAACACCATTTACCTTACAGATTCCCGGAGATTTCAACATATATAACGCTTTATCAGTAATTGCCTTAGCCAGAGAATTAGGAATTCCCGACAATACTATAAAAAAAGCTTTAAAAGAATTTGCCGGTACTTGGCGTCGCTTCGAACAAGTGGGCTCATTTAAAGGAGCCACGGTTATTTCCGATTACGCGCACCATCCCACGGCTGTGGCCGCCACCATTAAAGCCGCCAGAGAATTTTATCCAGGCCGGCGCATAGTAGTCTTGTTCCAACCGCATCAGCACAATCGCACCAAGCGCTTGTTTGAGGGTTTCACCAAATGCTTTAAAGATGCCGATTTGATTATGATCCATGAAATATTCGATGTGGCGGGCAGGGAAGAATCCAAAGATCAAGATGTCACTTCCGCGGATTTGGTAAAAGCCGTGGAAAAAACAGGCAAGTACGTTTTTCATTCCGATAGTTTTGAAAAGGCGCAACAATTATTGCATGAGCACGTGGAAAAAAACGATGTCTTGCTCATTTTAGGCGCTGGCGATATTTATAAAGTAGCGCTTTCCATATGTTCTCCCTCCCGGTAGAAAGAAATATTAAATTATCTTCATATACCACATTCAAAATCGGCGGGCCTGCGGATTATTTTTTCCTCGCGAAAAATGAGAATGATTTGATTAAAATTATCAATGAAGCCAAAGCCGAAAAAATAAATTATTTAGTATTAGGAAACGGCAGCAATATTTTAATATCCGATGATGGTTTTAAGGGATTAATAATAAAATTAGAAATGAACTCGATTTCTATTGAAGGTGAAAAAATATTAGCCGATGCCGGATTAAAAATAGGGGACTTATTAAGTAAAGCGAAAGAAAGTGGTTTGAGTGGTTTGGAATTCTTAAGCGGCATACCGGCTACCGTGGGCGGCGCTGTTTGGGCCAACGCCGGTTCGGATAAAGAAAATATCGGCAATATTATTACTAGAATTACTGTGATAAACAGTTCAGGAGAAATTAAAGAAATAAATAAAGAAGAAGCGCAATTCAAATATCGCGATAGTATTTTTAAGCATCAAGACTTAATTATATTAAAAGCGGAATTAAAATTAAATAAAGCCGATATCAAAGAAATAGAGAATAAAATGAAAGTTTGCATGGAAAAAAAGATCCAAGCGCAAGAGTTAAATAAGCCCAGTATCGGCAGCATTTTTAAAAATCCCGAAGGCGAGAAAAAAGCCTGGGAATTGATAGAACAAGTGGGCATGCGCGGTTATAAAATGGGAGGCGCGCAAGTCTCGGAAAAACACGCCAATTTCATTATAAATACCGGAACAGCTACTGCTTCGGATGTTATAATGCTTATCTCCTTGATTAAACAAAAAGTGCGTGATACTCTGGGTGTACAGCTCATGGAAGAGATTAAGTATATAGGTTTTTAAAATTAATTAACTACATACTAAAATGAACATTCAAATTACCGGAAAAAATATCGAACTAACCGAAGCCATTAAAAATTATGTGAATGAAAAAATTGGAAGTCTTTCCAAGTTCCACGATAAAATAATGGAAGCTCGGGTGGAAGTGGAAAAATGCGCTCCGAGAAATAATAAAAATAATTTCCGCGTGCTGGTTAATTTCAGCTTACCCGGAGATTTGTTATACGTTGATCAAACAGAGGATAACCTTTATACGGCTATCGATTGCGCCAAAGAAGAAATGGAAGCGCAGCTTCGGAAACACAAAACGAAATTTGAAAGTAAAAAGCGCCAAGCGAAAAAAACGCGTAGGCTTTTTAAATCAATATTTTTTTGGAAAAATAAAGAGGAGGAAGTTAATTTCGACGCGGGCGAAAGAGAAGAGAATGAATAAATCCTTTTTATGTCTTTTTTAAATTTAATTTTTGGCGACGCCAATAAAAAAGAAATAAGCCGCTTGCAGCCTTTGGTTGATAAAATAAATCAATTAGAGCCTTCTTTTGTTTCTTTAAATGACGAGCAATTAAAAGGAAAAACCGCTGAATTTAAAGAGCGTTTGAAAAAAGGAGAAACGCTGGATAATCTTTTACCCGAAGCGTTCGCCACAGTGCGCGAAGCGGCCAAGAGAGTGCTAAACCAAAGGCATTATGATGTACAGCTAATGGGCGGAATTGTTTTGCATCAAGGCAAGATTGCGGAAATGAAAACCGGCGAAGGAAAAACTCTTACTTCCACGGCCCCGATTTATTTAAACGCGTTAGCAGGAGAAGGCGTGCACGTGGTAACGGTTAATGATTACTTGGCCCGCCGCGACGCCGATTGGATGGGCAGAATTTATAATTTTTTGGGTTTGTCTGTTGGTTGCATTCAAAATCAATTGGTTTCTTATATATTTGAACCGGGGATTAATAAAAAAGACGAGAAAGAAGAAACGGAACGCGCTTTTAAGGTGGATATGGAAAATTTACGCCCCGTATCTCGGCCAGAGGCTTACAAAGCCGATATCACTTATGGCACTAATAACGAGTTCGGTTTTGATTATTTGCGCGATAACATGGTGCAGGATCTTAAAGAACGAAGCCAGCGCGGTCTTTATTATGCCATCGTCGACGAAGTAGACAGCATCTTGATCGATGAAGCCAGAACGCCTTTAATTATTTCCGCTCCGGCCGAAGAAGCCACGGATAAATATTATCAATTCGCTCGTTTGGTTAATACCTTGCAAGAAAACAGCGATTATAATATCGATGAAAAAATGCGCGCGGCCACCTTAACAGAAGCCGGCATTAATAAAATAGAGAAAGCCTTGGGTTTGCCGAACATTTACGAAGCCGGAGGCGTACAAATTGTGCACCACGTGGAGCAGGCTTTAAAAGCGCGTACTTTGTTTAAATTAGATCGAGATTACGTGGTAAAAGACGGGGAAGTGCTTATCGTGGATGAATTTACCGGCCGTCTTATGCATGGCCGCAGATACTCCGAAGGGTTGCACCAAGCAATAGAAGCCAAAGAAAATTTGCCGATCAAGCAAGAATCTCGCACCTTAGCCACGGTCACATTCCAAAATCTATTCAGGATGTATAAAAAATTATCAGGCATGACGGGTACAGCCGCCACGGAATCGGAAGAATTTTATAAAATATATAATTTGGATGTGCTGGTAATGCCCACCAATAAACCCATGGTGAGAAAAGATTTGCCGGACAGCATCTATAAAACCGAAATGGGAAAATTCAAAGCTGCGGTAAAAAAGATAAAAGAGCTTCATGAAAAAGGCCAGCCTGTTTTGGTGGCACTATTTCCATAGAGAAGAACGAAATTTTAAGCAAGATGCTGGAAAGAGAAGGAATAGAGCATAAACTTTTAAACGCCAAGAACCATGAAAAAGAAGCGGAGATAATCGCGCAAGCCGGAAAATACGGAGCCGTCACTGTGGCCACCAATATGGCGGGCCGTGGCGTGGATATTATTCTCAGCGGTAATCCTCCCGCGCCGGAAGAGGCAAAAAAAGTTCGTGAAGCCGGCGGCTTGTATGTGCTCGGCACCGAGCGCCATGAAGCGCGGCGCATCGACAACCAATTGCGCGGTCGTTCCGGCAGGCAAGGGGATCCCGGCGTTTCGCAATTCTTCGTTTCCATGGATGATGATTTAATGAGAATTTTCGGTTCCGATAGAATGAAATCCATGATGACCACATTGCGCGTACCCGAAGACATGCCCTTGGAAAACGGTTTGGTTTCCCGCGCTTTGGAATCGGCTCAGCATAAAGTGGAAGGCAGAAATTTTGATATCCGCGAACACTTGGTGAAATACGATGACATTATAAACAAGCACAGAGAAGTTATTTATAAAAAACGCTATGATATTTTAAGCGCTTCCAAAGAAAAATTACGCGAGTTGATTTTAGAACAAATCGATAATGAGATAGAACAGGTAGTTTCTTTTCATACCAATTTGGACGATGAAAATAAATGGGATATAAAAGAAATATATGAAGTAGCTAATTCTATTTTCCCCATTTCTAAAGAGGTGCGAAAAGATATTGAAGATATAAAAAGAAAAGCCGGTGATAAAGTGCAAGACGCACAATCGCGCACATTTATTATTCAGTACCTGGAAGACCTGGCCAGAGCCCGATACGACGACATGGTAAAGACCGTTGATGATGTTGAAGCCGTGTATCAAATAGAAAAAAGTTTCTATTTAAGAGCCATTGATACGCTATGGATGGAGCACCTGGACCAAATGGCTTATTTGCGCGAAGGCATTGGCTTGCGCGGTTACGGGCAAAGAGATCCGCTGATAGAATACAAGAGAGAAGCCTATTCCATGTTCACGGAATTGATGGGCAACATTCAAAAGCAAATGGTTTATAATATCTTTAAAATGGCCGATGTGAAGAAAATTGTTGTTCCGGCCATGAACAGAATCAAACAAGTGTTTAACGCGCCATCCAAAGACAGTTCGCAAAAAAATAATCAAAATTCTTCATTGAATAATGAAAAGAAAGTTGGCCGCAATGATCCATGTCCTTGCGGTTCTGGCAAAAAATATAAGAAATGTCACGGCAAGTAGCTTGCCAAGAACGTTTTTTTTTGCTATAATATAAATAGATAAAAATAAAAACAAAAATAAATATGTATTTTTCTGCTTACACAGTAGAAAAAGTTTCTGTAATATGCGATAAATTAAAGACCAAGGTAGAAGGTCTTTCTTTTGAAGAAGCAAAAAAAAGAATACAGCAATACGGGTTTAATCAAATTTCCGGTAAAGAAATAAAATGGTTTCATATATTGGGGCGACAATTCAAGTCGCCTTTTATTTATCTATTATTTTTCGCGGCCGGGTTATCTCTGGTGCTCGGTGAAAAAGTGGACGGAATAATGATTATTGGATTTATTTTGATCAATACGGTTCTTGGATTTTCGCAGGAATATCATTCGGAAAAATCCTTGCAAATGCTAAAAAAATTCGTGCTTTGGAAAGCTCGCGTAAAAAGAGAAAATAAAAATGAATTGATAGACAGCAAGCAATTAGTTCCCGGAGATATTGTAATGATAGAAACAGGCGATATGATATCAGCTGACATACGCTTAATTGACATAAACGATTTATCAATAGACGAATCCATACTAACCGGAGAATCAGAGCCGGTGAATAAGGTGAATACGGAATTAGACCACGAAGCCCTTAGCGTTCATGAAGCGCACAATATTTGTTTCTCCGGAACAAAAGTGGTTAGCGGGCAAGGCACCGGAGTTGTGATTGCTACCGGTCGCAACGCCGTTATTGGAGAAGTGGCTAAGTTGACCACGGAGACAACCCGAGAAAGCATATTTGAAAAAGGCATCGCGCGCTTCAGTAATTTTATTCTACGCATGATTTTAGTGATATTAATTTTATTGTTCGTCGTGAACATCGCTTTAAAAGGGGCAGACCAAAATCATTTGCTGGAATTGGTTCTATTTTCCATCGCCTTGGCTGTTAGCGTAATACCTGAAGCCTTACCCGTGGTTACCACTTTATCGTTATCTCGCGGAGCGCTGCAATTGGCAAAAAATAAAGTAGTGGTAAAGCGCTTGTCCGCTGTGGAGGATCTAGGTTCTATCGAAGTGCTCTGCACGGATAAAACCGGAACGCTTACGGAAAATAAACTAACAGTTGCTAATATAAATTCCCCTAATCAAACGGAGTGTTTATATTACGCGGCTTTAGCTTCTTCTTTTTTAACGGAAAAAAAAGGAGAAAGAGAACCCAATAATTCTTTTGACATAGCGCTCTGGGATAGAGTGGAAAAGAAGAACAAGGAAAAAATATTAAAAATAAAAAGGCTTAGCGAAATTCCATTTGATCCGGAGAGAAAAAGAAATAGCGTTTTGGTAAAAAATAACGAAGCAACTATTTTAATTGTGCGCGGCGCACCCGAATCGGTTATCGGATGCAGCCATGATTTATCCGCGCAGAAGAAACAAGAATATTTAAGCTGGCTGAAAATAGAAGGCAGGGAAGGTCGCCGCTGCATTGCCATTGCCGTAAAGCAAGATCATATTCAGCATGATTACGATATAAAGGACGAAAACAATTTAAATTTAATCGGATTAATTTCTTTTATTGATCCGATAAAGGACTCGGCAAAAGATGCCATCTTACAAGCGGAAAAACTAGGCATTGAAGTAAAAATATTAACCGGCGACAGCAAAGAAGTATCCGGAGCCGTGGCACATCAAGTGGGATTGGCGGATAATCCGGAAAAAGTTTTATTAGGCGAAGATTTGGAAAAAATGAATAATGAAGATCAAATGAAAGCCGTGAAAAGTTTTTCTGTTTTCGCCAGGGTATCTCCGCAGCAAAAATACCGCATTATTGAATTACTGCAAAGAAATAAAGAGGTGGGATTTTTGGGCGAGGGCATAAACGACGCGCCAGCTTTAAAGCTGGCCAATGTGGCGCTGGTGGTGGATGGCGCCGCGGACATCGCGCGCGAAGCCGCGGATATCGTGCTCCTTAAAAAAAGTTTGGCCGTTATAATAGAAGGCATTGAAAATGGCAGGAAAGTTTTTGCCAATACGGTAAAGTATTTAAAAATAACTTTAATTTCCAATTTTGGAAATTTTTACGCCATTGCCATCGCCTCGTTGATAATTCCTTTTCTGCCCATGCTGCCCGTGCAAATATTATTGTTAAATTTGCTTTCCGATTTTCCCATGATCGCCATTGCCTTAGACAGCGTGGATCCCGCGGAATTAAAGCGCCCCAGAACTTACAACATCAAAGAAGTGGTTTTGATCGCCATAATTTTAGGCTTAGTCAGCACCGTGTTTGATTCTATTTTTTTCATGCTTTTCTTCAGGGAAGACCCGAGCATTCTGCAAACCAATTGGTTTATCGGCAGCGTGCTTACTGAATTGGTTTTAATTTTTTCCGTGCGTACGCATTTCTTTTTCCTGCGCGCCAAAGCTCCATCTAAAGTTTTATCTTTGCTTTTTGTTTTTATCGTCGGAGTAACGATAATTATGCCTTATACCGGATTGGGCGAATCGCTATTCAAATTCCATCCCCCGACTTTAAATCATTTGTTGATCATATTTGGAGTCGTGTTAAGTTACTTTGTAGTTACGGAAACCATCAAAATATTTTATTACCGCTTTACGGGAAATTATCAAAAATAAAAAATAAATATAAAAAATATGAAAACAAAAAAATATTATTATGGTTTGTGGGTTATCGGGGTATGCTTTTTAGCCAGCGTTTTTTTGCCAAAAATAACGCAAGCTTCGTTTTATCGGGATCCGTTCGTAAAAATATATCAAGCCAATTATAATGGAGAATTTCAGGAAGCGGATAATTTTTTCGCGTACGATCCGCAGTTTAAAGGCGGAGTGTCATTGGCTTTGGCGGATTTGGGCGGAGACGGCGTGAACGAAGTAATCACCGGTCCGGGCATTGGCTCCGAACCTATTGTGCGCGTCTTTCGATTGGATGGCAGTTTGATACGAGAATTTTACGCTTACGCATCCAATATGGATAAAGGCGTGAATGTGGCCGCTGGAGATTTGGATGGCGATGGCAAAGAAGAAATACTTACCGCGCCAAGAACCGGCGGCGGGCCGCATGTGCGCGCTTTTGACGGTTATGGCCAGCCGAAATTTAATTACGGTTTTTTTGCTTATGATTATAAAATACAAAACGGGGTAAATATTGCCGCGTGCGATGTAAATGGCGATGGAAAAGACGAAATCATTACGGGCCCGGGAGTAGATAGCGATCCGGTTGTTAGAGTATTTAATTATCGCGGTCGCAGCATCATGCCGGATTATTATCCATTCTCGCAAGCCGATAGAGGTGGAGTAACCGTGGGTTGCGCCAATGTGGATGGCGGATTGGAAGAAGAAATAATCATGGGCATTCAATCTAAAGGCGAGAACTGGATAAAAGTTTATAAAGGCAATAAAGAAAAAAATGTTTTAGGATATTTTAAAGCGTGGCCCGATGGTGTGCGTACCGGTGTTAATGTAGCCGGCGGCGATATCGATGCCGACGGACAAGATGAAGTGGTGGCCTCTGTTTACGGAAGCGGCGGTCCGCAAGTTAAAATGTACGAGGCATATGGTAAGGAAGTTAATCCCGGCTTCTTCGCTTTTGAAGAAGATTTTTCCGGTGGCGTGAATATTGCCGTAGGCCAAGCAGACAAATATAAAAGAGACGAAGTGATAGTGGCGCCAAGCAAGCCAAAGCCTACCGGCCGCACCGATCTAGAGCGCTACGTATTAGTGGATCTTTCCGAACAAAGACTATACGCGTATCGCGAAGGATATTTAGAAAACAGTTTTTTAATATCGTCGGGAAAAACCGGGCCGACACCCACAGGAAGTTTTTATGTGCGCAGAAAAATATACAATCATTTATACTCCGGCCCGGGATATTATTTGCCCAATACTCTTTATAATATGGAATTTTTACCAAGCTATTATTTGCACGGCGCTTATTGGCATAATAACTTTGGCCATCCCATGAGCCATGGTTGCGTGAATATTTCTTACACCAACGCCGCTTGGCTATGGGATTGGACTTCGGTAGGCACGTCTGTTTTTATTCAATACTAGCATTAGACGAAAAATTAAAAAAGAATTATAATAGATTTAAGAAATTAACAACATTAAAAACTATGAAGAAAATTATCAATGATCAAAAGGGTTTATCCTTAACAGTCATGATCGCGTTGGGTTTTTTAGCCGCCGTAGTTTTGGTTACTATCGTTGGCGTGATCGTGTATTTCGTAAAAGCGTAAAATGATTTTTTCTCTTTTAAAAAAGGCGAGAATTTATATTCTCGTCTTTTTATTTATATTATTTTGCGGCTGTCAGCAAAAAGAAATGGCTAAGCAAAATGTTTGTTTTGAGAATAATTGCTTCACCGTAGATCTGGCTGAAACATACGGCCAACAAACGAAGGGTTTGATGAATAGGGATAGTTTAAGAGAAAGAGAAGGCATGCTTTTTGTTTATGATAGAGAAGAGCCGCATGCCATTTGGATGAAAGACATGAAATTTGCCATAGACATTGTTTGGTTGAATGAAAATAAAGAAGTAATTTTTATCGAAGAAAATGTTCCGCCCTGCGTATCTTTTAATTGCTCGGTTTATAAAGCAGATTCGGCTTCGGCGTATGTATTAGAATTGCCAGCGGGCACTGCGGCGACTATCGGCTTAACAAAAAAGTCTGTTATGAAATAGTTTGCAAAAGTGGTGTAATACTTTCATGGTCTTAGTGTCGAATATAAACAAAAAAAATCGCAAACTAAAAAGAGAAAAAAAATTTAAAAAAAGAATATATCTAAAACTATATCTATTTTGTTTGTTTTTTATTTACGGAATAAAGGGTGCTTATCATATTGTCTTTTCACATTCATCTAAAAGTTTTTCCTTCAATGACTCGCAAAATAAGCATGGAACTTATCAATGTTCTTATACGAAGCATTTAAAATTTAAAAAAAGAGTAAGAATTTACACTGCTACTTCTTCAGCTGTTGTTATGGCAGCGATAATATTCAATGTATTTTTTTTAGGAGCCATAGATTTATATAATATTCAACCGGCTATGGCCGATAGCACCTTTACGGTGAATGATTTGGGCGATGCCACCGATGCCGTTCCGGGCAACGGCATATGCGCCACTGCCGGCGCCGTCTGCACCTTGCGCGCCGCTGTCGTTGAATCTAACGCTCTTGGAGGCAGCAACACTATTAATTTCAGCGTAGCCGGAACAATTGATACTGCTTCTTCAATAAATATCACCAATGGTGGAACAACCATCGATGGCGGGGTTAATCATGATGTTGTGGTAAATGGCAACGCCAAAGGCCACCATGGCTTTTATATCAACAATACGGCTAACAATGTTATTAAGGGTTTGGTTCTGCAAGATTTTAATTACGCCATTTATATTTACAATTCCGGCGCAACGGGAAACAAAGTACAAAATAATTATATTGGCACGAATTCAGCAGGTGATGCGGCCGTAGCTAATAATTATGGAGTTGTTATTTATAGCGGAGCTTTAAGTAATTATATCGGTACTGATGGTGATGGGACGGCTGATGCCACTGAGCGTAATGTGATTTCTGGTAATACAAATTTTGGCGTTTATATCGTGGGTGCAAACTCTAATCGCGTGGCTGGCAACTATATCGGCTTAAACGCGGCCGGCAACGCGGCCGTGGCTAATGCCTTCGGTATTATGGTGTATAGTGGCGGTGCTCAATTTAACATTATCGGTACAAATAGCGATGGTATTGCAGATACAGATGAACGGAATGTGATATCAGGAAATTCAAACGCCGGCGTGAGGCTGAACAGTGCCAATACTAATTCAAATACAGTTGCCGGTAATTATATCGGTATAAACTCTGCTGGTACCGCGGCCGTTGCTAATCAATACGGTGTTGTTTTAACAGATGCCGCTCAATATAATATTATCGGTACCAATGGCGACGGAATCAGAGATGAAGATGAGCGCAATATCATTTCCGGTAATATTGAAAATGGCGTTCAAATAAACGCTGTTAACACAAATTATAATCGCGTATCCGGCAACTATATCGGTTTGAACCCTGCGGGTACCGCGGCCATTGCTAATAATTACGGCATGTATATTATTATAGGGCCGCAATCTAATATTATCGGCACCAACGGAGACGGCGTGGCGGACGCGGATGAACGAAATATCATTTCCGGCAATACTAATTACGGGATTCTTATGCTTGGTGCTAATGTGAATAATAATCGCATCGCCGGCAATTATATCGGCGTAAATCCTGCGGGTACCGCGGCTTTTTCCAATAGTACTGGTATTAATATTACCCAAGGGCCGCAATCTAATATTATCGGCACCAACGGAGACGGCGTGGCGGACGCGGATGAAAGAAATATCATTTCCGGCAATACTATTTATGGAGTCGGTCTAAGCAGCACGGATACAAATTTTAATTGTATATCAAACAATTACATCGGATTGAATGCCGCAGGTGATGCGCCGTTAGCTAATGGCATAGGAATTATAAATTTGTCAGCCCCGTCTAATATTATCGGCACCAACGGAGACGGCGTGGCGGACGCGGATGAAAGAAATATTATTTCGGGTAATACTTCTTATGGTATTTTAATATCTAATGCCGGTGCAAACTCTAATCGCGTATCCGGCAACTATATTGGCTTAAACGCGGCCGGAAACGCGGCTTTTACAAATGGTTATGGAGTTGTTATTCGGGAGGCCGCGCAATCGAATATTATCGGCACTAATAGCGACGGCACATCCGACGATCTGGAAAGAAATATTATTTCCGGCAATACTAATTATAGCGTGTATCTTTTTGGCGCCAACACTTCCAATAATACGGTAAAAGGTAATTATATTGGCGTAGGCTTAGACGGCATTACAGACTATGGCAATAGTACTCATGGTATTAAGATAAATAGTACCGCTACTTCTAACACTATAGGAGGCAGCGGTACTTACGATGCCAATATAATCGCTTACAACGGAGACGCCGCTTCAGAATACGGCATATCAATTGAAGACTCCGGTACTGATCTAAATAAAGTAACCAGAAACTCCATTCACGATAATCAAAACGAAGGCATTAAATTAACCGGTGGTTCCAACGATGCCATTGCCGTACCCAGTATTACAGGTTTGGCTGATGGCGGGGCAACGGCCACCATTGCTCTTTCCGGCACTTGTTTGGTAGACGCGGGTACGGCCACGATAGAACTTTTTGAATCAGACGGCTCCGGCGAAGGAGAAACATATATCACTAGCACCACTTCTACAGACGGAAATTGGAACGCTAACATCACCGGTAGCTACACTCAAGCGGGGAAAAAAATAGTAGCCACGGTTACCAGCTCTACCAATAATACTTCGCAATTTTCTTCGGAGTACACTATTACTGATTTGCCTGCGCAAGCCAGCACTACAGGTACGGCTGATTCCGTGAACGAAGAAGATAACGCCAGTTTAGTGGGTACAAACAGTTACGACCCCAACAGCGGGGATAGCCTTACTTATCTTTGGGAAAGAACGGCCGGAGAAAGCATAATCATTAATAATGCTGATCAAGCTACGGCTAATTTTGACGCTCCGGACATAACCGGAGCAGATAGCTCCGTTACCGTAAGATTAACCGTAAACGGTGGAGACACGGATTCCAAAGTAGTAAATATCATTAATACCAATGACGCTCCAATTCTTTCTTTAAACATACCGGATCAAAGTTTAGACGAAGACATATCAGAAAATGCTAAATTCGATTTAGACGATTATTTCACGGATACTATTCCTCCGGGGGATACGTTAACTTATACGGCTCTTGATGGTTTTAATCCTGCTTTAGGTACTATGGACATTAACATAGACGGCACCATAGATTTTAATTTGGCAGCCAATGCCAACGGCAGTGATACTATTCAATTCCGAGCCACTGATGATTTAAACGAAACAGCGGATTCCAACATCCTAACAGTAACCATAGACTCGATTAATGACGCTCCGACTTTTTCAGGACCGATTACCGTAACTGCTTGGGACGAAGATACGGACAAGAATCTTGCTTTTGATCTCGATGATTATTTTTCAGATATCGATGCCGGTGACAGCTGTGCTTATTCCATTCCCACGGACCCGGTCAACATCGATGTCACCATAGACATCGACAACAAAGTATCATTCTCACCGGATGCCAATTGGAACGGCAATCAAACAGCTAAATTTAGATGCACTGATTTAAGTTTGGAAATCGTGGATAGCAATGACATTACTTTGACGGTTAATAATGTTAATGACGAGCCAACAGCCAGCGCTGGAAGTAATCAAACCGTGGTCGAAGACATCGGCACTTTAGTTTTAGATGGTTCTGCTTCTTCAGACATAGATATTGACGATATATTAACTTATGAATGGGCGGAAACGCTGGACGCCGCTGACGCATGCGGTCTTTCGCATCCTGATACAGCCGCTCCTTCATTAGTCATTTTGAATAAAGATACTAATTATTCTTGTGAATATCGCTTGATAGTTAATGACGGAACAATAGACTCCACAGCAGATTTTATAATGATCTACGTTGAAGCAGATAACGACGCACCGACTTTAACAGCCATAGACGATAAAACGGTCGATGAAAACGAGCCATTAATATTTTCCGTTGGGGCAATTGATGCTGATACCGCTATTGTTACGCTTCAAGCCTTGGATGAGAATAATGATTTCACTAATAAAATTATTAACGTTTCCGATCTTTTCGCAGATAACGGAAATAATACTGGTACATTTGATTGGACGCCAGGCGCAGCATTATCAGGCAATTATCAACTGACGATTGATGCCAATGATGGAAATAATTATGCGAAAGAAATTGTGAATATCGCGGTAAACGATACTTATCCTGATGAAGAGCCGGAGCCTGGAGAAATAAGCTATTTAACCGGCAGTAAAAAGGGGCCGGGTATAATTAACGCTTATACGAGTAATGGTAATCTTGTCTGCTCCGTTAACGCCTTTGACCGCGGCGGCGCTATTGGACGCCTTATTCAATTAGCCAACGAAACTTATATTACGGCTATCAAGCGTAAAAGCGGAACCACTATCCATGTTTATGACGATAACTGTCAAATGCAAACCGCTAAGAAATTATCACCTAAATTACATGTGAGAAGAATGGCTATTAAAGATGTATTAAGCAGCACTACTAATGAAGAAATTATAGTTTCCGCCAGAAGAAACGGCCATGTTATGATTAAAATGTATAATTATCGCATAAAAAATGATCGTTGGATTTTGCAGAAAAGAAAAAGTATTTCCGGAGTACCTCATGAGTATAGAATAAAAGCTACAAAAAATAGCGTGCAAATATTTAATAAAAACGATAAGCTGATCTATACATGGAAAATAAAATAAAATTCTTCTATACAAAAATAAATTATTTTGTTAGAATAAAGCCATAATTTCTTATTATTAATAAAATGACCAAAATAAAATACCTGTCCCTCATTGTTGGCAGTTTATTCGTGCTTCCGTTAATTGTGTTCGCGGCCGATACCCGCGCGCCGGAAGCCAAGATTTTTAATCACAACATGGATTATAAGAAAAGCTTCAATGCTTTTCCCAACATGAACCAAAACGGCGGATCCATTGCTGTACACGATCTGGGCAACGACGGCAAAGCGGAAATAATTATCGGCTCCGGCCCTGGCGAAGAACCATGGGTTTATGTCTATCGCTCCGATGGCAAATTGAAGCGCCAATTTTTAGCATACGATATTAGTTCCAAAATGGGCGTTAATGTGGCTGTGGGAAATGTGCGGGGAAAGAGCGACAAAAAAGAAATCATTACCGCGCCAATGCTTGGCGGCGGCCCTCAAGTAAGAATATTCAATGCCAAAGGAGATGCTTTATACGCGGGAAGCTTCTACGCTTTTCCGGAAGATTTTAAAGGAGGAGTTAATATCGCTGCTTGCCAAACCAATGGCATGGGGCACGATGAAATTATCGCGTCAGCCGGGCCGTCCGGTTCTACTCATGCTCGTACATACGACAGCCGGGGAAATTATCTTGGTTTGGATTTCCGCCCCTTTGCCGAAGAAGATCGCGGCGGAGCCACTGTGGCTTGCGCTAATGTAGATGGTGGCGCGGAAGAAGAAGTAATTTTCGGCATGCAGAGTTTTGGCTTGCCTTATGTAAAAGTATATAAAACCAATTCAGATAAAACAGTTCTGGGAGATTTTAAAGCATATGAGGATAATTATAAAGGCGGCGTGCAAGTAACAGGCGGAGACATGGATAAAGACGGTATGGATGAAATAATAACCGCTCCCACTTGGGACGGCGGTCCCCAAGTTCGTATCTTCGAAGCCTATGGCGACGAAACAAAAGCCGGAGCTTTAGTTTATGAAAGCGATTTTAAAGGCGGCGTACGAGTCGGTATAGGCCAGCTAACGGATAATAAAAATAATATTCGCTTAGTTAGCATTCCCACCAGAAGAGCAATCGAGGGCAGATCAGATTTATTCAAATATATCGATGTTAATCTATCCGAACAGCAATTGCGCGCGTATTATAATGGAGAGAAAGTTTTTGACTTTGCCATATCATCAGGGCTTTCCACTCATGCCACTCCAGTGGGAGACTTCTTTGTTTATGCCAAGTGGCCGAGCATTCGCATGAGCGGCTTTTACGGCGAGGGAAATCCGGATAATTATGATCTTGAAAATGTGCCGCATGTGTTGGGATTCTATGGAGATTTTACCATTCATGGCGCATATTGGCATAATAATTTCGGCCATGTCATGAGCCACGGCTGCGTGAACGAACCTTTATACGAAGCCGGTTTGCTATATGATTGGGCCAATGTCGGCGATCCCGTGATTATTCATTATTAATTTTCAGATAATATGAAAAAAATACTTATTGCTTTTTTATTTTTTATATTTCCCGTAATTCTTTTTGCGCAGGAAGAAATCAGTTTAAGCGAGTTCGTAAAATATACTGGTGAAGCTGATGGGGATGCTGCCGGATTTGACGTGGCTACGGCCGGCGATGTCAACGGCGATGGCTATGATGATTTTTTGGTTGGAGCCTCTATGTGGGATGCCGATGATATTGGCGCGGTTTATTTGACATACGGGCAATCATCCGGTTTAACAGGCGATTCATTAAGCACGGCTGTTAGGTTTGAAGGAGAGGGGCCCAATTATTATGCCGGCGCTTCCGTTTCCACGGCTGGGGATGTTAATAATGATGGCTATGACGATATAATAATTGGTTCTTACGGTTATGGTGCTAATGGTGCGGCTTATCTGATCTACGGACAAGCGGAATATCTAACCAGCGCTTCTTTATCAACTGCTGTAGTATTTACCGGCGAAGTTGCCGGCGATTTAGCCGGCATTTCTGCTTCTTTTGCCGGGGATGTTAATAATGATGGTTATGATGATTTTTTAGTGGGGGCAAGAAATTACGATGTTGCTGCCTGGGGTGATAACGGTGCCGCTTATCTAATTTATGGTCAAAGCAGCAATTTATCTGGAGGATCCTTAGGAACTGAGGCAGTACGATTTAACGGAGAAACAGATAATAATTATGACTACGCCGGTTTTGCAGTGTCTGGAGCTGGCGATGTCAACGGCGATGGTTATGATGATTTTTTAGTGGGGGCAATGGAATATGGTGCTTCCCAAGCTGGTGCTGCTTATTTGATCTATGGTCAGTCGGAAAATCTAACCAATGCTTCACTATCTACAAAAGTTAGATTTACCGGAGAAGCAAATTTTGATTATGCAGGCATAACCGTTTCCGGAGCGGGCGATGTAAATAACGACGGTTATGATGATTTCTTGGTTGGAGCGAATGAATATGGCGATTCAGGCGCCGCTTATCTTTTATATGGCCAATCGGAAAATTTTATTAGTGCTTCATTATCTACTGCTGTAAAATTTACCGGAGAAACTGCTTTAGACCAAGCTGGTCGTGGATTAAGCCGCGCGGGAGATGTTAATAACGATGGCTATGATGATTTTTTAATAGGCGCGATTTATAATGATGACGGAGTTTCTCAGGCCGGTTCTGCTTATCTTATTTATGGCCAGATAACGAATTATACCAGCCAAGATTTGTCTTTTGCCGATCAATTCACTGGTGAGAATAGCAATGATGGCGCCGGCTGGGCGATTTCTTCCGCCGGCGATGTGAATAATGACGGCAATGACGATATATTGGTTGGGGCATATTATTATTCTACGATCGATAACGGCGTGGCTTATTTAGGATATTTAAACATAGATAAAGACGGCGACGGCGTTACAAGCGCGGACGGTATTTTTGCTGGCACCGATTGTAATGATAGCGATAATACGGTTTCCGCAAATCAAACTTATTATGTTGATTCAGACGGTGATGGCTATGGTAGTACGCAAACCGCCAGTTTATGCTCCAGTACGGCACCGGTAGGTTACAGCACCAATAGCACCGATTGTTCCGATACTGATAGTACTGTCCATGAAAATCAAACTTATTATCAAGATCCGGACGGCGACGGTTTTGGCGATCCAGACACTGATGCAGTAAGTTGCTCTTTGACTCCTCCCATAGGTTACGTGGCTAATGACGACGAAGACGACGTAAACACAAATGGCGCTCCTGATGCTTTTGAGAATCTTGATCCAACCAATACAACTGTAGTGGCCAGTGTAATTACTGCTGTTGAAGGCTATCAAAACGGCCAAATTAAAGTCACTTACGCTAATAGTTCTATTTATTATTATACAATCTATTCTAATTTAACTACCACTAAACTAACTAAAGTAAAACAATATAAAAAAACCGGTTATTATCTGGTTTTGCAGCCAAAAGGAAAGAAGCTGGCTTTAGTGAATGTTTTAAACGGCGCAGTAAAAGATAGAAAAACATTATCCAAGAAAATTGGCTATAAATATAATGCTTTAAAAGTATTTAAAATTCGTAAAAAGAAATTAGCTGTTGTTGCGTCCAGAAAGCATTCCAATAATCGATTATCTATTTTAAAAGTAAATATCTCTAAAAAGAAATTAATAAAAAAAGATTACAAAACATTTAAAAATAAAAACACAGCCGTAGCTAAAACTAAAAAATCTCGTAATAATATTTTACTTTTGAATAAAAAAGCTAAAACCATTAAAAAATACTTCGTCACTAAAAAGTTTCTTTTGCGTCATCTATAATCCCGTTTTTCCACACGCGCCTCTTGCTTTGCGTTGATTTTTGCATTATCTTGCTTTCACCTCAAACAAGGCGGAGGTTGCGATGGACACGAACTGGGATGAGATTGCTCGCCATATTTATTTTCTGAAAAACTATTCTCCGGTGTGTGAGCACTGTGAGATTACTCCCGCTGCACGGAAGCGGGAAGATCATCTCAGTGTTCCGAGCTGTGAGATCCCGCCGGATGGGGCGGGTGTTCCTATTCATTGTCCACTCCGCAAGGAGTCGGAAAACGGCACGCGGTAGAGCCGTTAATCTACCGCCGGCTCTCTTGAGGAAGGGAAGAGAGCCGTAAGACACATTTATTTGCCATTTTAATAGAGATACTTTATACTATTTACGTATGAAATTAAGCGTTAGACAGAAATTATGGCTAACCTTAGCCGGTATTTTGGCTTTAACTGTTCTTGCTGGTTTTGCCGATTATCCTAAGGGCCCGGATATAGAATGGAAGGGTAAATTATATCGGGAAGTAAAAGTACATTTGGGCCTCGATCTGCAGGGTGGCTCTTCTTTGGTTTACGACGCCGATCTCTCTCAAGTCTCCGGCGAAAATCAAGAACGCGCCATGCAAGGCGTGCGCGATGTTCTAGAGCGCCGTATCAATGCTTTTGGCGTTTCCGAACCCGTCATTCAAACCAGCCAGGTAGGCGATAAATGGCGCGTAAATGTGGAATTACCCGGCATTAGCGATATCAATGAAGCTATAAAACAAATCGGAGAAACTCCCATATTGCAATTTAAGGAAGAAGCGGGGGAAGACAGTGAACAGCAAAAATTAATTGATAATCTTAACGAACAGAATAAAAAGCAGGCCGAAGAATTATTAATTCAAGCGCAATTAGCGGAAACAGATTTCGCGCAATTGGCCAAAGATAAAAGCCAAGATCCCGGTACAGCAGAAAAAGGCGGAGACTTAGATTTTTTTGGTAAAGGAGAAATGGTCGCGGCTTTCGAAGATGTGGCTTTCAACAAAGCCGAAGTTAACAAGGTTTATCCGGAATTGGTGGAAACCGATTACGGCTGGCATATTATTAAAGTAACGGAAAAGAAAGATGACAAAGTAAAAGCCAGCCACATTTTAATTCAAAAATACTCTACCGACCAATTAGGCCCGAATTACAAAGATACGGAATTAACTGGAAAGAATTTAAAGCGCGCTGATGTCACTTTCGATAACCAAACGAATTTACCCATGGTTTCATTGGAATTCGATTCCGAAGGCGCGAAATTATTCAGCGATATAACCACCAGGAACGTGGGAAAAACCGTAGCCATTTATTTGGATGGCTCGCCTTTGTCCACTCCAACCGTGAATGAAGCCATTACCGACGGCTCCGCCGTAATCGAAGGAGATTTTACATTAGAAGAAGCGAAGTTATTGGCCAGCCGTTTAAATGCCGGCGCATTGCCAGTACCAATATCATTAGTGAATCAACGCAGCATCGGCCCAACTTTAGGCCAAATATCCATTGAAAAAAGTTTATTTGCCGGATTGCTCGGGTTATTGGCCGTGGCCATATTCATGATTGCTTATTACCGTTTGCCAGGCGTTATGGCCGTGGTATCTTTGATAATTTACGCCATGATCATGCTGGCGATTTTCAAGTTATGGCCCATTACTTTAACCTTAGCCGGTATTGCCGGGTTTATACTATCCATAGGTATGGCCGTTGATGCCAATGTGTTGATTTTTGAAAGAATCATCGACGAACTGCGTAGCGGCAACTCGTTGGATAATGCCATAGACCAAGGCTTCGGCCGCGCGTGGCTGGCCATTCGCGATTCCAATTTAACCACGCTGATCAGCGCCTTGGTTTTAGGTTGGTTGGGAACTAGTTCTATTCGCGGTTTTGGCGTGACTTTAGCCATTGGTATTCTTATCAGCATGTTTACCGCCATTACGGTTACCAGAACTTTCTTAAAGGTATTTAAAATAAAAAATACTTGGTTTTACGGAGTACCTAAAATAACAAAGAAAGAAAAATAATATGTATTACCGCATCATACAAACAAGAAATTATTGGTACGCTTTATCTGCCATATTATTCGCGGTCAGCATATTTTTCATCGCTTATTGGGGCATTAAACCCGGTATAGAATTTACCGGCGGTTCCTTATTGGAATTGCAGTACACGGAAAATAGGCCGAATGAAACTGATGTAAAAGCTAAACTAGCTGATCTGAATTTAGGCGATATCCAAGTGCAAAATTCCGGAGATAAAGGCGTGATTTTAAAAATGAAAGTGATCACCAACGACGAGCGCGTAAATATCGTGAATAAATTAAAAGAACTGGGCGCGGCCGAGGAATTGAGTTTTGAAGCCATAGGCCCGACCATTGGCCAAGAATTATTGCGCAAAACAATTTGGGCTTTGCTTATAGTAATATTTGCCATTATCGCTTATGTAGCTTGGTCTTTCCGTAAAGTTTCTTTGGGTCCGGTAAAATCTTGGGTATATGGCGTTTGCGCCATTATCGCGCTGGTGCACGACATAACCATAGTAGTTGGTTTTTACGTAGTGTTAAGTCATTTTCTAAAAATAGAAGTTGATTCTTTGTTTATTTCCGCTTTACTTACCATTTTAGGTTATTCCGTGAATGATACTATCGTTGTTTACGATCGCATCAGAGAAAATTTAAAAAGAAGCTCCGCTGATACTTTTGAAGAGGTGATCAATGAAAGCATCAATCAAACCATTACCAGGTCATTAAACACCGGTTTATGCGCTTTATTCGTTTTATTCATCATGTTCCTCTTCGGCGGTGAAAGCATCCGCTATTTCGCTCTAACTTTATTCGTCGGCATCGTCGCCGGTACATATTCATCTATGTTTGTGGCTTCTCCATTTTTATTAATCTTTCAAAAAATATTTAAAAAATAATTATAAATGGCTACGCGCATTGAGATAAAATACAAAAAAAACATTTTAGATACTCGTGCGCAAGTACGTTTAAAAAAATTATCTTCGGACTTCCCTAAAATAAAGGAAGTTTTTTTAGTTGATGTTTATACTATCAACAAATCTTTCAGCACCGAACAATTAAAATCCATTGCTTCAGCATTGACTAATCCTGTTGTTCAGGAATATTTCTTGTCGGAATCCGCCATAAAAGAAGGTTTTAATTACGCTGCAGAAATCGGTTTTTTGCCCGGTGTTACTGATAATACCGGCCATACGGCCAAAGAAATTATTGAAGACATGCTAAGAATAAAATTTCAAGATGATGAAGATGTATATTTTTCTCAATGTACTTTAATCAAAGGGAAAATCAGCATTAAAGAAGCGAAAAAAATAGGCGATAGTCTGGCCAACAGTTTGATCCAAAGAATTCACATAAAAAATATAGAGCAATACGCGAAAGAAGATGGCATGGATATTATCGTGCCCAAAGTAAATCTAGAGAACGCAATCAATGTTTTGAATGTCGATTTAAATGTTAGCGATAAAGAATTAATAGAATTGGGCAAAAAAGGCATAGCCGAAGAAAATGGAAAAAGGCGCGGGCCTTTGGCTTTGGATTTGAAATCTTTATTAGCGATAAAAAAATATTTTGGCAAACACAAAAGAAAACCGACTGATATTGAGCTGGAAGCGCTCGCCCAAACATGGAGCGAACATTGCAAACATACTATTTTCGCCTCGCAAATCGATGAAATAAAAGACGGTTTGTACAAGCATTATATTAAGCGGGCTACGGCGGAAATACGCCGTAAAAAGGGAAAAAAGGATTTTTGCGTATCCGTATTTAAAGATAATTCCGGCGCCATTATTTTCGATGATAAATGGTTAATAACCGATAAGGTGGAAACTCATAATTCACCCTCGGCGCTCGATCCTTTCGGCGGCGCCATTACCGGCATCGTGGGCGTAAACCGCGATACCATAGGTTTCGGCAAAGGCGCTTTGCCCGTGATAAATAAATATGGCTATTGTTTTGCCTCTCCTTTCGATGTTGAGCCGATATACAGGGATAAAGAAAAAAAAGATAAGATGCTTTCCCCAAAAAGAATTCTGGAAGGTGTGGTAGCCGGGGTAAACGCCGGAGGAAATTGTTCCGGTATTCCCACGCCGCAAGGATTCGTTTATTTTCACGAGCGCTATAAAGGAAAGCCTTTAATATTCGTGGGAACAGTAGGGTTGATACCAAGAAAAATTAACGGGCAAAACAGCTGCGAAAAAAAAGCCAAACCCGGAGATAAAATTATTATGGTTGGCGGAAAAGTGGGAGCCGATGGCATACATGGAGCTACCTTTTCTTCGGAATCTCTTTCTTCCGGCAGCCCGGCCACGGCCGTACAGATTGGCGATCCGTATATGCAGAAAAAATTTTCAGACGCCATTATAAAAGAGGCCCGAGCACAAAATTTGTACAATTCCATTACCGATAACGGCGCCGGCGGATTGTCTTCTTCCATCGGTGAGATGGCCAAAGAAGCGGGTGGCTGTGAAGTGTTGCTTGAGAAAGTACCGCTAAAATATCCCGGATTGCAGCCTTGGCAAATTTGGATTTCCGAATCGCAAGAAAGAATGTCTCTGGCCGTACCAACGGAAAAAGTAGATCAATTCATGGATCTGATGAAAAGAAGAGGCGTAGATGCTTGGGTGATCGGAGAGTTTAATGATTCCGGAAAATGTGTGGTGAAGTATAATAATCAAACAGTGCTTGATTTGGATTTGGAATTCATGCACGATGGCAATCCCGAATATATTTTAAAAACTAAATGGAAAAAGCCGACAATAAAAACACCAAAGATAAAGAAGATAAATCAGAAAAAAATATTTTTAAAGTTATTATCTTCTTTAAACAATGCCTGCTTCAATTTTGTTTCTTATCAGTACGATTACGAAGTTCTGGGCGGTTCACGCGTGAAACCTTTGCATGGCCACGGGCAAGTGAATTCTCTTGCCTCGGTTACCAGGCCAGTTTTGCATTCTAAAAAAGGCGTGGTTTGCTCGCAAGGGTTGTATCCCACTTATAGCGAACTTGATCCTTATAATATGGCCGGATGCTCCATAGATACGGCTGTCAGAAATTGTTTGAGTGTCGGCGGTTCGCTTGATAAGCTAGCTTTATTGGATAATTTTTGCTGGTGCTCTTCCAATGAACCGGAGCGCTTGGGCCAATTAAAAGAAGCCGCTCGCGGGGCTTATGATTTTGCCAAAGCCTTTGGAACTCCTTTTATTTCCGGTAAAGACAGCATGTTTAATGATTTTAAAGGATTTGATAAACAAGGAAATCCGATAAAAATTTCTGTTCCGCCCACTCTTTTAATTTCTGCCACCGGTGTGATTGAAAACACAGATCATTGTGTTACTTTAGACGCAAAAAAAGAAGGAGATTTAATCTATGTACTCGGTGAAACTAAGAATGAATTAGCCGGAAGCGAATATTATCGTGCGCTACGCATTGATGGCGGTAAAGTGCCTGTGGTCGATTATAAAACTGCCATTAAACTTTATAGAAATTTAGAAAAAGCCATACAGAAAAAAGTAATCGCGTCTGCGCAAAGCATTATATGGGGAGGATTATTAATGGCTTTGGCTAAAACAAGCATTGGCGGCCGTTTGGGTATGAAAATAGATTTGGCTAAATTAATAAAAAGCGACGATGTTAATAAAGACGATATCGCTTTATATTCAGAAACCCAAAGCAGATTGGTTGTTACTGTTTCTCCAAAAAATAAGAAAATATTTGAGAAATTATTCATAAATAATCAAACCTCCTTGATAGGAAAAATTGTTAAAAATAAATTTATTATTAATGGATTATCCGGCAAAGAAGTCATTAATGTTTCCATCAATGACTTGGAAAATAATTATAAAAGAACTTTTAAGAATTTTTAATATGAAGCCAAAAGTACTAATTTTATCCGGTTACGGCTTGAATCGAGAAAACGACGCGGTATACGCTTGGGAAAAAGCCAAAGCAACCGTGGAAATTGTACATGTCAATGATTTAATAGATTATCGGAAAAAGTTAGATGATTATCAGATTTTTATGATACCCGGCGGATTTTCTTATGCCGATGAAACGGGTTCGGGTAATGCTTTGGCCAATAAAATAAAATATAATTTAGGCGGCCAATTGATAAAATTCATCAATGACGGAAAATTAGTTTTGGGAGTCTGCAACGGTTTTCAAGTTTTAGTTAATTTGGGGTTACTGCCGGGCATAGACGGCGATTACGAATCAAGAAGAGTGGCTTTGCAGTACAACGCTTCTGCTAGATTGCAGTGCCGCTGGGTGTATATTAGAAATCAGTCCAAGAAATGCGTATTTACCAAAGGCATTAAAGATATTATTTTTTGCCCTGTGGCGCACGGAGAAGGCAACTTATATACTGATAAAAAGACGCTTAAGATTTTAAAAGACAACGACCAGATAGTATTTAGATTCGTTAATGAAAATGGTTCTCCGGCCAAAGGAAAATTTCCTATTAATCCTAATGGCGCGCTAGAAGACATAACCGGCATTTGCGATAGTACCGGCCGGGTTCTTGGCATGATGCCGCACGCGGAAGACGCGGTAAATTTAACTAATTTGCCGGAATGGTCTACAATAAAGAAAACTACCGGTTTAAAGATCTATCAAAACGCTGTTAATTATTTTAAGTAAATATAAATGAATTGTCCGCGCCATCGTTCCGTTGTTACCCCCGTAGATCATACTTGTCATTGCCATGACGGCGAAGTTAGGCAATTATGCCATAATTATCATTGTCGAAGGTTAAAATGCCCTAGAGCTTTACCGGGCAGGCAACGGCACAAAGATGTGCCGCACCATAAACCAAGAAACATCACGGAAAAAACCATGAAATTGTTAGATCGTGTTTTTAAAAATTTTTTAGATTAAAACAATCATTATGGATTATAAAACAGCGGGAGTAGATGTAAAATTAGGTGATCAAGCTTCAAAGATTTTATATCAAGCCGCGCAAAAAACATGGGCCAATAGAAAAGGCTTGGGAAAAATATTTTCACCAAACAAAACTTTTTCCGGCGTTCGAGTGATTGATGTTTCTCAAATGCCGAAAAATACCGTGCTTTGCATGGGGTTTGATGGTATTGGCACTAAAGTAGAAATAGCTCAGCGTTTGAATATGCATAATACCATGGCTTATGATTTGCTGGCTATGACCTGCGATGACGCGGTAATGGCCGGAGGCGAACCGGTTTTAGCCGGATCGGTTTTAGATGTGAATAGTTTGGCCGGAAATATGGACGCCATTAAACAATTGGCTTCCGGTTACGTGAAAGCCGCTAGAGAAGCGGGGGTAGCCATTATCAACGGCGAGCTGGCGGAATTGGGAGCGCATATCGGCGGGTATGGCAGGTTTCATTATGCTTGGAGTTCAACAGTAGTATGGTTCGGCCGCAAGGATAGATTATTTGATGGACGAAAAATAAGAAAAGGGGATTATCTGGTAGGCTTGAAAGAAAATGGTTTTCGTTCCAACGGATTATCTTTAGTGCGCAAGGTTTTAAAAAATAATAATCATAGAACTATTTGGGAAAAAGTTTCAACGCCTTCAAAAATATACACCAAAGCGGCCGTAGCCATGTTTGGCGGGTATGATAAAAAACCGCAGGCTAAAGTTCATGGCATTGCCCATATTACCGGCGGCGGCATTCCCGGAAAACTAGGCAGAGTATTAAAACCATCCGGATTAGGAGCAATTATAAATGATCCTTTTGAACCGCCAGAAATAATGAAATATTGCCAAAAAATTGGCAAAGTAACAGAGAAAGAAGCCTATTCAGCTTGGAATATGGGGCAGGGAATGGTAATTATAACCCCGGAACCGGATAAAGTTATTAATATTGCTTTGAAAAATAAAATAAAAGCTAAAGTAATTGGGGAGGTTGTGCATAAATCCGGAATTACCATTAATAGCACTAGATTTTAACATATCTTAAATTATTTGACAGTTTGTCAACTTTCTGCTATATTATAGGAGTTCAATTTTATATTTCTTTTTAATTAAAAAATATGAACACCGTAAACATAGAAAACAAGGATAAGGGGGAACTGTTTTCTTCGTCTATTTTAGACAAAATCATATCCAGCAAGGAGGATCAAGAAAAATCTGAATTTAATCCCGGAGAGGTTATCGCTCAATTGCTTAAGAAATTAAACCAAAAAGAGGCCGATGTATTAAAAAGACGCTTTGGTCTTTGTGATTTCCCGGAAGAAACTTTGGAAATTATTGGTAAGCGTTACGAGGTAACCAGAGAACGCATCCGACAGATCGAAAGCTTGGGCGTAAGAAAAATTGTGGAAGATAAGAATTTTAATATCAGCATTCGTCCGGTAGAGCATGTATTAAGCAATCTTTTCAGCCAGTACGGCGGAATAATGGAAGAAGAGTATATGCTTAGCCAGCTTTTTATTACCAATCATAACCAAAGCGACGAACAAGCCGTTATATTTACTTTAGGCGAATTGTTAGATAAACGTTTTTTTTACGTTCAAAGCAGCGCTAAATATCGTTCCGGTTGGAGGCTGCATCTTACTTCCTTGGATTTTGTCGATCAAACCATAGAACAATTGATCGCTATTATTGCCAAAGAAAATAAACCCGTAACTTTGGAAAATCTTTTTACCGCGTTTTCTCAAACGGAATTTTTTAAACAGCACAGCGCTCAGTTAAACGAAAAATCCGTAGAATCGTATTTGGAAATAAGCCAACAAATTTCTAAAAATCCTTTTAACGAATACGGCTTGGTAAATTGGGGCAGCATAATCCCGAAGCGCATGAATGATAAAATTTATATTATCATGAAAAAAGAAGGTAAGCCCATGCATTTTACTGAAATCGCTTCAAAAATCACTTCTGTTTTCAAGAAAAAAGCCTATCCGCCAACCGTGCATAACGAATTAATTCTCAACGATAAATACGTTTTAGTGGGTCGCGGCATATACGCCTTGAAGGAATGGGGCTATAAAGAAGGCGTGGTGGCCGATGTGCTGGTAAACATTTTAAAAGCCCAGCAAAAACCCATGGGCAGAGACGAATTGCTGCAAGAAGTTCTTAAACAAAGAATAGTGAAGAAGAATACCATTTATTTGGCTTTGACTAATAAAAATAAATTTAAAAAATTAGCAGACGGACGTTATATTATTGCGCCGGAGCAAGTTCAATAAAAACAAATACAAGAATTAATTATGGATAGCATTAGCGCTATAGCAGGGGCTATAATTCAGGAAAACGGCAATAATCCTTTTGCCGTATTTTGGTTCTTAATACAGCATGGCGCTTTAATATTTGTTTATCCTTTTTTTGTTAAATTTTTATTTGATGGCTGGCTGGAATGGACGCGCGGAATAGTAAAACATAAGAGAAAATACGTTTTACTTTCTGTGAACGTTCCCAAAGACAACGAGCAAAGTATGAAAGCCGTAGAACAGATGTTCACGCACATTTACGGGGTGAAACAAGTGCCCACCTTTACTAAAAAGTATTGGGGCGGCTGGTCTCAGCCCTTAATTTCTTTTGAAATAGAAAGCGATGGCGGCTATATCCAATTCTATATTCGCTGCTGGGTGGGGCATCAAGATATTATTGAAGCGGCTGTATACGCTCAGTATCCCGATGCGGAAATAAAACTGGTAGACAAAGAAAAAGATTATACCAATAAAATCAATTTAAAAATGCTAGAAGACGGCACATATGATCTGTATGGGTCCCAATTGCTTTTAGACAATCCTGATATTTATCCCATACGCGGATGGCGCGGATGGGAACATCCCATGCCCGGAAAATTTATCGATCCCTTAGCCGCGGTTCTGGAAATGATGAGCCGCATGCAGCCGGGCGAGCATTTTTGGTATCAGATAATGACAGAACCAGAGCCATTAGATCATTTAAGCCATGAATGCCAAGAACAGATTAATAAAGTAATTGGCGAACATAAAGCGGCCGGACCGAATATTTTAGATAAAATTTTAGACATACCGGTAAAATTTCTAGATATCGTGCATGATACTGTTTTTGGCGGCGTGGAAGGTGGGGATCACGCCACGGAAAAACCGGACAAAAGAATTTTTTTGGTGGAATACGAAAGAGAAATGGTAACGGAATTAGACATGAAGCGTTCCCGCTGGCCGTTTAAATGCAAGGTGCGCTATGTATATTTTGCCAAAAAGGAAATGTTCAACATAGAAAAAGCTCATCGCAGTTTTATGGGCGCCATTCGCCAATATAAATTTTTAAACAATTTTCATGAAGGCCGGTGGACTACGGTGGACTTGGATGACACCTATTGGTTTGATACTTATTACCAACCGTTTCAGAAAACTCGTTTATTTTGGCGCAAGCGCAGCTTGATGCGCAATTATAAAATGATGGATATGGAACGCGGCGAAGGCGAAGGCTACGCTATGAACACGGAAGAGCTTGCTAGCTTGTACCACTTCCCGCAGATTGACGTACGCGCGCCGTTTGTACAAAAAGCGGAAAGCCGCCGTATGGAGCCGCCGACTCAATTGAACTTGGAACAGCAGGAAACCCAGAAAGGCCCCAAGATCGAAGTAAAAACCGAAGTAGTGGCTGAAGGGGAAGATTTAAATATTAGCACCCCGGTGCCAAAACCCGCCGAAGCAGAACCAAAGATTAAACCGATTATAATAAAGCAAACCGATGAGCAAATTGCTTATCATGAAAAATTGCAGCGCGAGCAAGGCTATAAGCCCATGGATAATGTTGATGGCACCACGGCATGGCCTGAAGGCGAAACTCCTGATACAATAGAACAGCCGATAAAAGTTCAACCAGTTAGTTTGGAAAAAGATAATAATTCCGGTAGTGTTGGCGGCCCTCCGCCGAATTTACCAGTGGCATAAAATATGGATAATAACGAAATTACAATTTTCGCGGAAACAAATTTCCGCAATCAGCGCCGAAAATTCGGCATAAAAATTGATGACCGCCGCCGTCATATGTATTTGATTGGAAAGACCGGCATGGGAAAATCCACGTTGCTGGAAAATATGATTATTGAAGATATTCGCCAGAATCGGGGAGTAGCCGTGGTTGACCCGCATGGAGATTTAGTGGAGAAAATTGTGAAATTTATACCAAACGATCGCATTAATGATATCGTCTATTTCAATCCTTCCGATACCAATTATCCCATTGCTTTTAATATTTTAGAAAAAGTGGATCCGGAATATAAGCATCTCATTGCTTATGGCTTGGTAGGAGTATTTAAAAAGATTTGGGCGGATTCCTGGGGTCCCAGAATGGAATACATTCTTACCAACTCCATCTTGGCTTTATTGGAATATCCCGGGAGCAGTTTGCTTGGCATTACTCGTATTTTAGTGGATAAAAAATATAGAAAAAAAGTAGTGAGCAAATTAACCGATCCGGTAGTAAAAACATTCTGGACCGAAGAGTTTGCTAATTATTCCGAAAAGTTTAGAACAGAAGCTATCGCGCCTATTCAGAACAAAGTCGGACAATTTTTAGCTTCGTCCATTATCAGAAACATAGTCGGCCAATCGCAAAGTACCATTGATATGCGCAAGTTGATGGATGATGGAAAAATATTATTAATGAATTTATCCAAAGGCAGAATAGGCGAAGAAAATTCCGCTTTGCTGGGTGCTATGATGATTACTAAAATACAATTGGCAGCCATGAGCCGCGTGGATGTTCCGGAAGAAACTAGGCGCGATTTTTATTTATATGTCGATGAATTTCAAAATTTCTCCACAGAAAGTTTTGCCAATATTTTATCTGAAGCTAGAAAGTACCGGCTGAATCTTATCATGGCGCACCAATATATTGAGCAGCTCAGCGATGAAGTGAAAGCTTCCGTATTCGGCAACGTGGGCACTATAGTGTGTTTCCGTATTGGTGCCATTGATGCTGAAGAGCTGGAACCAGAATTTACTCCCCGTTTTACCGCGGACAATTTGGTAAACATTCCCAAATATAATTTTTATATTAAATTAATGATTGATGGCGTTTCATCTGATCCATTTTCCGCTATTGGCTTGCCACCGTCAGTTGGAGAAAACGATAATTTGCAAAAAGTAGTACGCGTTTCCAGAGAAAGATACGCTCGTCCGAAGAAAATCGTGGAAGAGAAAATTTTACGCTGGAGCGGTATGGAAATTGCCAAAAAAATAGATGAGCCGGAAGAAAGACCGGAACCCTTAAATATAGAACAAAAAAAAGAACCAATGAAAGAACCGGAAAAAAAACCGCAACCGCCGGCAAATAAACCAATGCCAAGACCGCAAGTAAAATTGGAGCCGGAGAATAAATCCGTCGAACCCCCGGTTTCTTTGAAAGATTTATCTAAGAAAACAATTTCCTTTATTCCCAAAAAGAATAAACCAAATAATAATTAATAATAAAAAAATATGGAAATCATCGGTGCCTTAATTACAATGTTCGTGTTCGGGTTCATTGGCTTGGTTTTTTTACTATTGCTCTGCATTAGGCAAATTAATCAGTATGAAAGAGGAATTTTATTTACCATGGGAAAATATTCTCGCACTTACATGCCTGGCTGGAAAATAATTATTCCCATTTTTCAGAGAATTCATAAAGTGGACATTCGTATAAAAGCGGTAGACGTGCCGGATCAAGAAGCCATAACTAAAGATAATGTTTCGGTAAAAGTTAACGCGGTTATTTATTATAAAGTCGGCAGTGCGGAGAAAGCTATTTTAGAAGTAGAAAATTTTTATTACGCCGTTTCTCAATTGGCGCAAACCACTATGCGTAATGTTGTGGGAGAGGTCAGCCTAGATGAGCTGTTGGCCAATCGCGAAGCCGTGGCTAAGAAAATTAAAGAAATAGTAGATAAAGCTACGGACGCTTGGGGGGTGGATGTGACTTCCGTGGAATTGAAGCATATTGAGCTTCCGGAAAATTTAAAGCGCACCATGGCCAAACAAGCTGAAGCGGAAAGAGAAAAAAGAGCTACCATTATTAATTCTCAAGGAGAGGTATTGGCCGCGGAAAATTTGGCTAAGGCCGCTAAAACTATCTCCGCCGCACCCGGCGCTTTGCATCTTAGAACTTTAAACAGTATCAACGATATTTCTTCCGATGCTTCCAATACCGTGGTGTTTGCCGTGCCCATGGAAGTGCTAAAAGCTTTTGAAGGGTTTTCCGAATTCACCAAGAAAAAAGCCCAGGAAAAATAAATAATACCCCCTCGTATAAAAGCCCTGATAAAAATAACTAGGAAAAAATTATATATTTTTCGTCTTTTGTGCTATAATAAATTAGATTATAAAAACAAAAGAATGAAAAAAATCTTATTGTTCGTAATATTTTCCAGTTTGATGGTTTGTGGTTGTCAATTTGATACAACTACCACCGTAAACGCTAATAATAGTGTTTTATGGGTGCAAGATTTTATAAGCGAAAAAAGCGCTAAAGCCGTGGAAAACCCACCGGCTTCTATTAGTATCTGCACCTATCAAAATGAAGTGGCGTATTATGTACCGGCGCCTTGCTGCGATCAATTTTCCTCCCTTTATAGCATAAAAAGAGAAGTAATATGCTATCCCGGCGGAGGCTCTGCCGGTCAGGGAGACGGCCGTTGCCCTGATTTTGATACTGCTCAAGCCGGCTGTCAGGAAATTTGGCGTGATCCGCGTTAATAAATATTAGCGTTAATAAACAAATATGAAAAAAATAGTATTAACCCTGGCTTTATTTGCTGGGTTTGTTTTGTGTTTGCAGGCAAAAGCCGCGGATATCTATGTGGCCGATACCGGCAGCGATGCCACTGGAAACGGATCGCAGGATGCGCCTTATGCCACGGTAACGCAAGCTTTAAGTGTTATGGCCAGCGGCGATACCATCTATTGCCGGGGTACTATTATCGACGACATTACCATACCGACCGCGGCTTCAGGCACGGCTTCGGCTTACTCGCAGATTACCAATTGGCCGGGATACGCGGCCACCATAGATGGCGGAGGAGCGGCTAATGATTATGTGATTAAAATTACAACTGGCACCAGTTATTTTAACATTAACGGATTAAATCTCACCAATGCCAATGACGGAGGCGTTGTGGGTAAAGGTACGGAAGCGGGTAGTAATATAATTGTTTCTAACAATACTATTTATAACTTGGTCAACACGGATGATCAATCATATATTTATTTAAAAAATATTAGCAATGCTGAAGTAAGTAACAATAATATTTATGGAAACGGTTCAGATCTCTCATCGGTTGGCATTATTTTAGAAATTTGCCCAAATTCTACTGTGTCTTACAACCAAGTGCATGATTTTGCTCGTTTCGGTGTTGTAATTTCCACTAATACTTATGATTCCGTCGTCTCTAACAACTATATTTATAATATTGGCGGCAGCGACAGTGATTCTCGAGCGGGCATATATGTTACTGATACTTATAATTTAAAAATATACAATAATACCTTATATAATATTTATAATGAAACTAATGTCATGCCTGCCATATACCTAAACGAGGTAGACCTTGATAGCCACGACATTACCATTATTAACAATATAATCAGTACTGCGAACATAGGTATATATAGCGATGGGGAATCCATAGTCGGTTCATCTTCGGATTATAATATTTTTTATAATTTAAATATTGTTGGTTATCTTGGCAGCGATCCTTATACAACGTTTACCGAATGGCAAACCAATGCCTATCAAGATGCGCATGGCATGGAAGCTGATCCATTATTCGTGTCCACTAATTCCGTAGCATACGATTTTCACTTGCAAGCATCTTCGCCGGCTATCGATGCCGGCCTTGATACCGATGAAGTAACGACTGATTATGATAATGAATCAAGGCCTTATAATATAACAGATATCGGCGCCGATGAATTGGCCGTGGTAGCTGCTCCGGAAAGTTTAGCCGCTACGACAGCGGTAAAAACAGCCGGTGTTTCTTGGCAAATGCCCGAAGGATACACAGCCACTTCTTACAATATTAAATTAAGCGCTAACAGCGATTTAAGCTCTGCTACGGAGTTATCCGGCGATTTAACTGCCATGGATTTAATCGATTTATCTTCTGCCTCGGTTTATTATTTCGCGGTGCAAGCGGTTTATGAAACGGATTATGCTTCTTATTCTTCGGATTATTCGGAAACCTCCAGATTCGTTACACTTCCGGCTAAAGTTAAAAAAGTGGCCATACCCGCGAAATTTATCGGCACGAATCAAGCGAAGATAAAATGGAAAAAACAAAATAGGGTAACAGGATACCAAATAAAAGTGATGAATGCCAAAGGCAAAAAATTAAAAATGGTGAAAGTCAAAACTAATAAAAAATATAAAATAGTTAAAGGTTTGCAACCCGGCAGAACTTATAAAATTAAAGTCCGCGCCAGAAAAACTGTAAGCGGAGTAAATTACTGGGGAGCGTGGAGTAAAACAAAAAAATTTATTACTTTAAAATAATACTTCGATAAACTCAGTATAAATATATGAAAAAAATATTTGCATCTTTGGTGATTTGTTCCGGCTTAATAATATGTTTGCCGGCTTTGGCCGCGGAATATTATGTAGATGGCGATTCAGGAGATGATACAGCCGGATTGGGCACGGTCACCGCGCCATATAAAACTATTACCAAAGCCGTGGCTGTTATGTCTGGCGGAGATACGATTTATTGCCAAGGGACAATTACCGACGGTTTAATTGATCTTGACGCCACCAAAGCCGGCACGGCCGACAGCTATACCACTATAACGGTTCGACCCGGTTATACCGCGACTATCAATGCTAATGGGAATGATTACGCCTTTATGGGTGGAAATGGCGCGCACTATGTTAAAATCAATGGTTTGAATATCACCAATGCTAATTTATTTGCCATCTACGCATCCATAGGAGGAGCATCGGATTATTGGGAAATTACTAATAATAATATTTACGGTTTTACGGCAAATCCCGGCACCTATGTAATGATGTTCGGCAATTCCAGCCATTCTTTGATTTCCAACAATGATTTTGACGGTGAAGATGTTAATGTTTATGCCATTTATTACGGCCTGCTTAACGATGTTATTATTGAAAATAACAAATTTCATAATTTTACGGATATTGTTCTGGCCGCGGACGGAGATGATTCCGATATGATTATTAGGAATAACTGGTTTTATAATAACGGCCACGGCGTAGGTTTTTTAAAAAGTTGTATTGTGTTGACTCGTGATAATGATATCCGTATTTATAATAATTCTTTTTATAATAATTACGACGCTACCAATAATATGTACGCCGTCATATTATGGGCGAATGATCCCGATGATATTTATGACATCACCTTTAAAAATAATATTGTTGATAAAGCTAATTATGTTTATTATTTTACCGCTGAAGTAGCCTATGGCATTAATATCGATAATAATGATATTTATGATGTTGATAAAGTTGGAAACATTGATGGCGTCACAGATTATAATTCCATGGCCGAATGGTCTGTTCTAGGTTACGATGAACATTCATACGGATTTGATCCGTCTTTCGTATCGATTGATGCGAGCAATATCGATTTGCATTTGCAGGAGACCTCTCTTCTTATAGACGCCGGAGTGGATACGATCGACGCCATCACGGATTACGATAGCGAAACACGGCCTTATAATATTACGGACATTGGCGCGGATGAACGGCCGCTGGTAAACGCCTCACCCGTGTTTACAGAAGAATCGGCCTCTGCCACGAAAGTTGATTTATCTTGGTATGCTGATGAAAAATATCCAGTTACGAAATATATTGTGAAAAGAAGCACGGTAGAGGATTTCACCACGCAAAAGACCAAAGAATTTACAACGACCAGCGGAACTTTATCTAATTTTAAAGCGGCCAAGCAATATTATTATTCTATCGCGGGAGTATATGAGACTGATTACGGATCATATTATTCCGATTATTCGGAAACGAGAAGTTTTATTACTTACCCAAAAAAGATAAAAGACGTAAAAGTACCCTCGGCTCATTTAAAACAGGACAGAGCTTATATTACATGGAAGAAACATGACAGATTAAACAGCTATGTTCTTAAGTTAACTAACAAAGATAATCATAACCGAATTAAATATTATACTGTTTCTGGCAGCGAAAATTTTGAGACCATCCATAATCTAACCGCCAATACCAATTACGAAGCAAGAGTGCGGGGCAGAGTAAAATCCGGAAATACTTATCTCTTGGGCAAATGGAGCGCTATTAAAGAATTTAAAACTTTAGAATAAATAAATATGAAAAAAATATTGTTTGGTTTCATCACCCTTTTTTCGTTAATAGCTATTCCTGCTTGGGCCGCGGATTATTATGTGGATGGTGATACCGGCAGCAACGCTACTGGTGATGGTTCGGAAAACAATCCTTATCAAACAGTCAGCTATGCAATTACAATTATGGCCGGAGGAGATACGGTATATTGTCGCGGTACGGTAAATTCCGGTTTTTCTTTTGATGCCACCAAGAACGGAACTGCGGATCATTATACTACCGTTACCAATTGGCCGGGTTATGATTGTTTGATAGACGGACAGGGCATAAGCGGCGCCGGCACTAGCGGTTCGTATCAAAAAATTAACGGCTTAAGCATAAATAATGTCGAATCCATCGGTATTTTTGCCACCGGAGAATATATTGAAATAACCAATAACACTATTACCGGTATGACCGGCGCAGTTATTAATCACGGCATTTACGGTGGGCCGGATAATTCCATAATTTCCGGTAATCATGTTTATGGATCAAGAGAATTGGACCAGTATGGAATAACTTTTTTGGGTTCTGATAATCTGGTAGTTGCCGATAATACAGTCCATGGATTTTCCGCCGTTGGAATAGTGCCCAATACCAGCGGGTCCGATATTACCATTAAAAATAACGTAGTTTATAACATTGGCAACTTTGCGTCTCATGGATATGCCGTATATGCTTCTTCGATAGATAATATTTGGATATACAATAATACTTTTTTTGACATTAACAATACAGGCAATGATTCCTATAGTATAGGTATCGGCGACGATATTACCGATGCGATTATTAAAAATAATATTTTTTATCAGACGGATGGCGGATATTACATCAGAACCGACAGTATGAACGAAGTGGAAACCGATTTTAATTTATTCTATGATGTTGATAAATTGGCCAACATGGATAGCGTGGATTATACGGCACTAGCCGATTGGCAGGCGTCATCCATAACTCCGGATGCTCGTTCCTTTGTGGACGATCCAGCCCTTGTCAGCGTTACCACTGACGTAGAGGATTTTCATTTGCAAGACGATTCACCGGCAATTGATGCCGGCTTTGACTTGGTTGAAGTGGATACGGATTATGATTCAGAATCTCGTCCATACAATAAAACCGACATCGGCGCGGACGAACGGCCGCTGGTAAACGCCTCACCGGTTTTTACCGAAGAATCGGCTTTTGCCACGAAAGTTGATTTGTCTTGGTATGCTGATGAAAAATATCCGGTTACGAAATATATTGTGAAAAGAAGCACAGTAGAGGATTTCACCACGCAAAAGACCAAAGAATTTACAGCCACCAGCGGCACTTTATCTAATTTCAAAGCGGCCAAGCAATATTATTACGCCATTGCCGGAGTATACGAAACCGATTATGGAGCTTACTACTCCGATTATTCGGAAACCAAAAGTTTTATTACTTATCCAAAAAAGATAAAAAACGTAAAAGTACCTTCGGCTCATTTAAAACAGGACAGGGCATATATCACCTGGAAGAAACATGACAGATTAAACAGCTATGTTCTCAAGTTAACTAACAAAGATAATCATAACCGTATCAAATATTTTACTGTTTCTGGCAGCGAAAATTTTGAAACTATTCATAATCTAACCGCCAATACCAATTACGAAGCAAGAGTGCGGGGTAGAGTAAAATCAGGAAATACTTATCTCTTGGGCAAATGGAGCACTATTAAAGAATTTAAAACTTTATAATAAATAAATATGAAAAAAATATTATTGTCTTTCTTATTGGGAACAGGATTAATTTTATGTTTACCGGTTTTTGCCGCGGATGTTTATGTTTCTGAAACCGGCAGCGATGCCACAGGTTTAGGCTCAGAAGCGTCTCCGTTTGCCACTGTTACCCAAGCCTTGGGCGCGATAACCGGCGGAGATACTATTTATTGCCAGGGCAATATAACAGACAGCATCACCCTGACGGCCGCACATTCCGGAACTGCCGGTTCATACACTACAATTACCTCTTGGCCAGGTTATGACGCGGTTTTAAACGGCAATGGAGCTGATACGGTTTTTTTCATCGATAATGATACGCAATACATAAAAATCGATGATTTAGCTTTAACAAATGCTGTCACGAACGGCATTCAAACTAATGGAATCGCGGATAATATTATAATATCAAATAATCTAATTTACGGATTAACCGGCGGGTCAGCCGCTAGGGCGCTAGTTTTGAGCGTAACCAATTCCCAGATAACAGATAACGATTTAAATGGAGGGGCAACCATGGGAGACGGTTTGTATCTGATGTCTTGTGATAATTTAACCATTGCAAAGAATAAAATTCATGATTATTTAAGCAACGGCATGTTTTTCGATGTTGTTTCGCAAAATTCTACCGTGGTGAACAACTGGATATATAATATCGGCGGCGGCATGTCGGCTTACAGCGCCGGTGTTTTTGTGGGAGACTCGCATGATATTCAAATTTTAAATAACTCTTTTTATAACATTTACGATTTGGATTATCCGGCCAGCGGAATCAGCGTGGCCACCAGCAGCTATGATTGTTATAACATCACTGTAAAAAATAATATTATTGTCGTTGCCAATTATGGATTTAGCTCGGATTACAATTATACCGGGTTAGAAGTAGATCATAATCTTTATAATCAGACTAATCTTATAGGTTCTGTAGCTGGCGCCGAATTCAGTACATTAGCGGAATGGCAAGCGGGCACTATTTACGACGATAATTCCGTCAGCGGTGATGCCAATTTTCAAATGCTCGTCGCCGGCAATGAAAATCTGCATATTTGGCAGACTTCAGCCGCCATTGACGCCGGTGAGAATCTAGCGGAAGTGATTACGGATTTTGACGGAGAGGATCGTCCTTATAATATTACCGATATCGGGGCGGATGAGGCACCTCTGGTTGCTACGCCCGATAGCTTAAGCTCTAATCCCAAAGTAAGAGAAACCACTCTTTCTTGGCTTACGGATTCGAATTATCCAGTCACTGGTTATAATATAGCATATAATGTAAATGAAGACGTTTTTAACGGGACATTCATTACTGGCAACCAAAACGCGGTAGTTACTATAACCGGTTTAAAGCCGGCAAAGAAATATTATGCCAAGGTTCAGGCTTATTACGAAACGGCTTATGATACTTATCTTTCGGATTATTCAGATACTTTAACATTCGGCACCAAACCGGCCCGTGTAGAAAAGACAAAGAATTTAATTACGGTTCATAATTATTCTCAATGGCGCTGGAAAAAGCAAAGCCGGGTATTTAATTATGTTATTAAATTGATGGACGAAAATGGTGAAGTGATTCAAACAATTCAAGTAAAAAAGAAAAAGAAGTTTGTGAATAATGCCAACAATAAGTTCGTAAAATATTCTATAAGCGGATTAGAATCCGGAAAAACTTACATGATAAAAATTCGCGCGAAAAAGAAAGTAAACGGGGAGTGGCTGAAGGGCAAATGGAGCATCACCAAGACATTTAGCACTATGGCAGACTCTGGGCCCGAATTATAATAATTTATTAATATATGAAGAAAATTTTAACGTGTGGATTTTTTTTAGCTAGTTTGATAGCGTTACCGGTTTTTGCGGCAGATTTTTACGTGGATGGCGATAATGGCAATGATATCACCGGTACCGGCGAATCTACGGCGCCATATAAATCAATTACTCAAGCCGTTTCCGCTATGGCTGGCGGCGATACTGTTTATTGCAAAGGCACTGTAACAGATGGCACTATCACTCTTACTAATACTGTTTCGGGAACGGCTGATGATTATACAACTATTACCGCTTGGCCTGGTTATGCGCCAATAATTGACGCTACTGGAAACGCGTCTGCTTTTATTTTGGGCCAAGTAAGTTATCTTAAAATAAGTAATTTAAATATTACAGGCGCTGCTAATTATGGCATTTATAGCGCCGGGGGCGTTCTTTCGGAATATATAGAAATTTCCGAAAATAATATTTACGGTTTGCAAGCGGGCGCACTGGTCCTTCCGATATTTTTAACAGACAATAATTACGTAACGATAGAAGGCAACGAAATATATGGCGACGGCGATGATAATTATGGAATTGGCTTGGAAACAACGACCAATGTTGTCATAGAAAAAAATAAAATTCATGATTTTGTCAGGCTGGGCATAGCATCAGACGAAGATTGCTCGATTTTAACTATAAAAAATAATTTAATATATAATATTTCAGGCGATCCGGGGTATACTTGGAATAGCGGAATTGTTCTTAGTGAAACTTCTTTTGCAGAGATTAACAACAACACTATTTACAATACCTACAGCGATGCCGTAAATATATCTGGCATTATGATTTTAACTCTGGGCGGAACTCCCGGCTATAATACAACAGTTAAAAATAATATAATTCATACGTCTAATTACGGTGTTATGGTAACAGATGATTCACGCACTGGTTTTTCTTCCGATTACAATGATTTTTATAATGTAACCATGATCGGTTACTGGAACAGCTTTAATCAAAGCACTTTAACAGAGTGGCAAGACGCCTCAAACGCGGACGATCATTCGATAATAGTAGATCCTTTATTAACTTCTACCACGGCCGGCGCGGAAGATTTTCATTTGCGAGCTACTTCACCGTGTATTGATGCCGGCCAAGATAATTCCGTCGTGACTGATGATTACGATTCCGAGCCCAGGCCTTTTGTTTATACTGATATTGGCGCGGATGAGCGACCGGTTATATCTAGCACGCCCAGTGCTTTGGCTGCCGTGCCCCAAATAAAAAAAGCGGATCTTTCATGGGCTATGAACGGCGCTTATGGTGTTACTGAATATAATATTAAGATAGGGACACTGGAAGATTTAAGTGATGCAACAATCACGAATATAACCACCACGACCAATGAGACTGCGCTAACAGGTTTAAAACCCGCAGAAACATATTATTATACGGTTCAAGCCGTATATAGCACTGATTATCAAGAATATTTGTCAGACTACTCCGACATTGCAAATTTTATTACTTATCCTAAGAAAGTAGGGTATGTAAAAGTTCCGGTCAGCACCAGAGGATCTACCAGCGTGACAGCTAAATGGAGAAAACAAAATCGCGTGACCGGCTATGCCATTAGATTAATGGATAAGAAAGGACGCTTGATTCGCTATATTGATGTTAATACCAATAAAAAGAAAAAAGAAATTACCGGTTTAACACCAGGGAAAAAGTATAAAATTCAAGTCAGATCCGAATTAAAAGATGGATACAATATATATGTTAGCAAATGGAGCAAAATAAAATCTTTTAAAACAAAAAATTAATTTTAATAATAATATGAAAAAATTATTACTCTGCGGAATAATATTTTCCGCTTTAATGGCTTTGCCGGCATTCGCGGCAGATTATTATGTAGACGGAGACGCGGGTAATGATCTAACTGGTTTGGGAACGGCAACGGCTCCATATCAAACCGTTACTAAAGCCGTTTCCGTAATGTCTGGCGGAGATACGGTTTATTGCAAAGGAACAATTATTGATTCAGTTACAATTGATGCTACCAAATCGGGCACCGCGGACAATCCAACTGTTTTTACTAGTTGGGAGGGATCTACTGGAATTATAGACGGTAATAGTGCCGCTATCACCATGCAGGTTTCCGGCGATTATATTACAATACAGGGTTTAAGTATTGGGAATGGGACAAGCTATAGTTTAATATCGGTTGGAAACTATAATTATATCCATGAAAATACTTTTTTCTCTTCATCCGGAATAGCCACCTCTGTTAGCGTATACATGCAAAGTGGCACTAACGCAATTTTCAGCCATAATACGGTTTTTGGCGATGGAGATGATAATTTTGGTGTTTATTTACATGCCTCGCCTAACGCTTTAATAGAAAACAATACAGTTTACGGTTTTAATAAATTTGGCGTTGCTTTGGAACAGGGATGCACAGACAGCGTAGTGAAAAATAATATAATATATAATATTGGCAGCGCTGATGTCTATACTTGGCCCGCCGCGTTAATAATTGCCGATGATCATGATATTCAAATAATTAATAACACTTTCTATAATACTTATAATGCCACTGTTAATTTTCCAGCTATTCGTCTTACAGAGCTTGGTATAGCGCAAACTTACGATATCACCATTAAGAATAATATATTTCATACGGCGAATATCGGCGTTTACGCGGATAGCGGAAGTTTTACCGGATCTAATTGCGATTATAATGATTATTATAATATTACTACGCATGGTTCCGTCGATGGAACGAATTATGCCACATTTGCCGAATGGCAGGGCTATTCCACCAATGATGTTCATTCTTTAAATAGTGATCCATTATTCGTTTCAACCGCAACCGGCGCGCTCGACTCTCATTTGCAAGGTACTTCGCCAGCTATTGATGCCGGAATCGATATAAGCGGATTAACAACGGATTACGATAATGAAACAAGGCCTTATAATATAACTGATATCGGCGCGGATGAGAGACCGGTTCTAAGCGTCACGCCGAATAATTTGCATGCCGTACCGTCTGTTAAAAATGCGGATATTTCTTGGGAAATGGATAGCAGTTATGCTGTTACCAGTTATAATGTAAAAATCGGTAAATTAGATGATTTAAGCGATGGCGTGGTAGGTTCTCTTAACAGCGCGGATACTTCTTTAAATAACGCCGGCTTAAAACCCGCGCAAAAGTATTATTACGCGGTACAAGCTATTTACGCTACTGATTATCAAGAATATATATCTGATTATTCTAGCATCGCCAGTTTTTATACATATCCAAAAAAAGTTACGGAAGTGAAAGTGCCTGAAGCAAAGATTACTTCTACCAGCGCGCGCATTAAATGGAAGAAGCAAAACAGAGTTACCGGCTATACGGTAAAATTAATGGATAAGGATAAGCATTTAATAAAATATTTTTCTGTTGATAGCGGCGATCATGCCACGGAGATAACCAATTTAAATTCGGACAAGAAATATAAAATTAAAGTCCGGTCAGAGAATAAAGTGGGGCAGACGATTTATGTGAGTAAATGGAGCAAGATCAAAACTTTCAGAACCGCGAATTAGCTTTTAAAATCCAAGTAAACTTTTACTTCTTTATTCACTTTGCTCCACTTGATCTGCAAATCGCTTCCTTTAAAAGCGCGAGAGAGCTGCCGGCCGATGCTGACGGCTCTTTTTGCGTCCGTGGGGCAGTTCTACGAAGACTTTGATCAGGTGGAAGAGGGGGGGGGTGCCGGAAATTACTAAAGTCTAAGTAAAAATTTCACTTCTTTGCCTGCATTGTTACTGAATTTGGGAGGTTATTAAAAATATTCGATACTGTTCCAACAAATATTTTTCCAATTCCTTTTGATTTAATTCAGACAAATCAATATCGGTATGTTGAGGGAGATAAGATTTGAATTTTTCTAAGTTAGCAATCGAAGTAGGCTCATGTGCCAGACGCTCAATTATTCCTGTATCACGTTTTTGGTAATATTTTTCATACAAATCAGCTAATAATGTACGATTATTGGCAACTAATCGTAATTTTCTTAAATATTTATTGGGTGTTAAATCAATATCTGTAATACCAGCTATTTGATAGGTATAACCATCATAATTTACTCTTTTACCGGGTTCGTTTAAATCAGCACTAAAAATATATACTTCAGGTAAATCATCATCCCATTCTAATCCTTCATATCCTAATATGCGATCTATTATAACTAAATATCTGCCTAGAACGTCCTTTATTTTCGCACCAACAGTAAGTGCCGAATAAGCATTCGGTCCTCTTTCTATTGATCCGATTGGAACTGCAACTAAGCCTTGTGGAGCTCCTTCGGATACGTTCGTTATATGCCCTTTCAGTAAATAATAAAAACCACGAGGAGATAATAAAACATCTGAGTGCGACTTTAAAGATGTTGAAGAACGTTCATCAGTGGCACTGACCCCCATTCCTTTGTCATGTGGTTTATTGCTTTCACCGTGAATATTCATATTTATATAATCTATTCCTTTACCCCGTTTTTCTTGCTCGATTAATCGTTTTTTTGTAGCATTATCAAGAGTACGCATGCCATTTCTTTTTCGCACGGCGTTCAACCAATATTCATCCTCGCTTCTAGTAATTATTTCACTAGTTTTAATATATTTTTTTGCCATGTCGTATAATTCTGCCCCTGTCCAAAGTGATTCACTTGAATCGATGCCACGATAATCACCTAAATCCGATGCAAAATTTAATCTGGTGTAATAATTGTATGGAATCATTGAGTTTGGGTATTGGTAAAAGTTGTTAATACTGTCTTTATATTTTAAAAGGAGCGCTTCTAACTGCTGGGGCGCGATATGCCCGCGCACTCCTTTAACCGCGTCGAATCCGCAAAAAGGGCAACCATGAGAACAGCCAAAAGTCGGTTGGATGGATAATCTGTTAGTAAAAAGAAAATGCAGTTGATCCGCCGTAAACCGCTGTTCCAGCGCTATGGGTAATTCGCTGTTACTCCAGGCTTCGCCGTATTTATCGGCAAATATCCTATCAATAGCTTGTTTGACTATATTTGGAAAATATTTTTCATAATAACTGGCTATGGCCACATTGCGTGGATCGTTAAAAGATTGTTCCAAATACGCCTCTAATGCCCCTTCTTTTTCTATAAGACGGCGGAATAGATCTGCCATTTCTTTAGGGGTAAGCAGATAAAGATCCTGCTGCATCAAAGCTTGAATTTCTTGGCGCGGTGTACGACCTTCATGCGACATAGAATACGTTTAATTGTCAGACGGGGAGTGCCGGACGTTATTAAAATCCAAGTAAACTTTTACTTCTTTATTCACTTTGCTCCACGTAATCTGCAAATCGCTTCCTTTGAAAGCGCGAGAGAGCTGCCGGCCGATGCTGACGGCTCTTTTCGGTTCGGTAAAATGAAAGATGATTTTATTTTCGCCTTTTTCGGTTTTACCGCGCTCGTTTTCACGGGTATGATTATCGATTAAATTAAATATTTCGTTTTGATTGGGTATGTTTTGGTAATTCGTTAAAATCAGTTCATTGGGTAAAATATTTTCCGGAAAATTTTTAGTTTTTTCCTGGCGGCCTCGCACCATGGATTCTTTTTCCCTGATGTCTTTGCGCGTGAGCTTAGCTGGCTTGAAAAATGGCATACAAATAGAAGTTAAATAATTAATGTGCTATAATTTTAGCATAAAATAAACTTAAATACTAATTACTATGAAAAGAATTATTGTATTTACGGGGATTCTCATTATCTCTCTATTTTTAGTTAAAACCGGCTATGCCGCCGAGTATTACATTGACGCCGCATCAGGCAACGATGCCAATGCCGGATCAGAGAGCGCCCCTTGGCAGAGTTTAAGCAAAATCAATTCTATCACCGGAGGAGATACGGTTTATTTAAAAGGCGATTTTGTTATTACCAGCCAAATTGATATTACTTCAGCTGTTTCCGGAACTTCATCTGATTATACAAGTATTAACATATGGCCCGGCTATAACGCTCTCATTGATATAGCGCCAGATATATATAATCTAAACATACAAGCCAGTTATTTGGATATAAACAATTTGCAATTTCATAATAACGGCACATTGGCTGCCAATGGAAACGCAATAACATTGGCCGATGGCATTCAATATATTATAATTGACCATTGCAATTTCAGCGATGCGCAAAACGCCATTTATGGAGATGGAACAGTCGGTGGTGGAATTTCCGAAGTGGAAATATCAGCCAATTGGTTTACCGGCAACTATAATGGAATAAAGTTAGACTATACTTCCAATGCCGATGTTTACAAAAATTATTTTTACAATAATAGCAATTATGGAGCCGATACTACTTATACTGATAATGTTTTAATAAACAATAATATTTTTTATTATAATAGGCATGGAATTATTGAAGGGGGCAGTGCGGATTTGAAAATTTTGAACAATACTTTTTATCATAATACTTCTTATGGCATCGGGACTGAAATAACCACCAGCGTTTTAATTAAAAATAATATATTTGATAGCAATGATTATGCCTTGCTAAATATCCTGGGCACTAGTTTTGTAACCGATAATAATTTATTCAATAACAATAATTTCATCGGCGGCAGCGGTTTTCCTATTATAGATTATTCCGATTTATCTTCTTGGCAGGCGCTGGGTTTTGACGCCTCTTCTTTGGAAGGCGATCCCGTTTTTACATCCATTGCCAGCGGAACCGAAGATTTTAATTTATTAGCCGGTTCCCCGGCCATAGATAGCGGTTCGGATTTATCCGCTTATTTTTCGAGCGATTATGCAAATTCGCCGCGGCCGCAAGGAAGCGCCTTTGATATCGGCGCATACGAGTATACTTCTCCGCCAACAAATTTAACTGCGGTTAATACTCAGGCAAAAGATTTGACTTTGACATGGGATGCTTCTTGCACAAGTTGCACATATTCCTTGGCTTATTCTACGGTGGCAGATTTTTCCGCCAATGTTAATACAGTGGAAAATATTTTAACAACCACGCAATTGGTTGACGGTTTAAAATCAGCCAAACAATATTATTGGAAAATAAAATCTAATAATGGTATTTATGATTCAGAATATACTTCCGTGTTAACCGCGCCAACAAAACCAAGCCAAGTGAAACAACTCCATATTAATAACATTACTAATAACGAGGCTGATTCAGAATGGGCAAAACAAAAGCGAGTAAAGCATTATATTGTGGCGTTAATGGACAGTAACCGCCATGTTCTCAGGAGAATAACTGTGCAAATCAGCCAATCTTATTTAACGGGCTCGGCTCGAAAAGTAAAAAAGACCATTACTCATCTTTCAGCTGATAAGGAATACAAGATAAAAGTGCGCGCAAAACGAAAAATGAATGGAACTTGGTATAAAGGAAAATGGAGTGATGTAAAAACATTTGATACTTTAAGCAATTAAAATGAAAAAAATATTTTTAGTATTTGGATTAGCCATAGGATTAATTCTACCGCTTGCCGGCCGCGCGGTTGGCGAGGATATTTGGGTGATAGAAACAGGAGGAGAGGGGACTTTCGTTTCTCTGCTTGGAACAAATTATAACGTAACCACAAAAACAACAGACGAAATAAAGTTGGGTATTTCTTCAGACGTGGAATTATTAATATATCCGGGAGGCTTGTTGCCGATAACCCAAGCGCAAGACGCTGATTTGCAGGCCGCTATTTTGGATTATGTTAATAATGGCGGCAATTATTTCGGCAGCTGCGGGGGTTCTATTCCCGGCGCGCAACAATTAACTTATGATTATGGAGTTTTAGATATGATTGGATTAGTTCAAGTGGATGCTATAGATTATTTAGATTGGTTTACCACTGTTTCTTATACAGATGGTTTTGTTTTTAACGATAATACGGAAATAAACGGAGAATATGCCAGCGGCACGCACTGGCTAACTTATAGCGGCGGCCCCGCTTTTGATATAGTGTCCGGTTATGAGAATGATATTGAAGTGCTCGCTACTTACGCGGCCAATTTTAATAGCGCTCAGACCAGCCATTATGAAGTGCAAGGAAAAGCGGCTATTGTTTCCACAGCTTATGGATTAGGAAAAGTAATTTTATGCGCGCCGCATCCGGAAAGCGACAGCAGTACGCAATTTATTTTTGACAACATGGTCACTTGGTTGCTTACGGCAACAGATTACACGCCGGAGCAAACGCAAAACGTACAAGTGAAAAAAATTAAATCAAATCAAGTAAAAGTAAAATGGGATACGCAAGCCGATACCTCGCAATACCAGATAAAAGTGAGAAACAAAAAGGGGAAGGTGGTTTTTTCCGGTAAGACTACTAATGATTATATTTTCGTCAATCCATTAAAAAAGGGAAAGAATTATTCCGTTAAAGTGCGTGCCATTGGTTTTTATGAACAGCCCGGGCCTTGGTCGGAAAAAATTTCATTCAAAACTAAATCTTGGCGTTATTATCATAACATTCCCTATTCTTTTAATTTGAAATTTTCTAAAGAGTGGAAAGGTTTAAAAGTAAAAAAGAGTGTCCAGGATTACGGAACGGTTTTACATTTTAGATTGCCCACAACTTCCGAGTATTATCCGCATGGTTATGCCACCATGTTTTCTATTATCGTTTACACTAAAGATCAATGGGCCGGAGAAGATTCTCTAGCCGAGAGTGATGATTATGTATTTTCGTGGTCTCATGTGCATGATGCGCCGATTGGTCTAACTGCTCGTATGCAGGAAACGGAAAGTATCATAGATACTTTTAAACTTGATTGATTTATTTCGTTTTGAAAGTTTTATAATCGGACCAAACAACAGAGTAACCTTTTTTATTAATGGCGCGCACTCTTACCTTGTAATTTGTTTGCGTTTTTAAGCCTTTTATTAATTTAGTATTGGCCGTGAATTTCTTTTTGGTGCGCACTCTTTTTACCAGAGAATCATCGCTTTTTCTAATTTCAAGCTGGTATCCTTTCTTAGATTTTTTAATCCTTTTAAAGGTGACAGTAGCGCGAGTGGTGCCGCGGCTGGCAAGCCTTACTCTTTTTACTGGTTGATTTATATAAGCAATCGTTCCGGAATTTAAGCTGAACATTTCTTCGGTGTTATCTGTTACGCTGAGTTCTCCGACAAGCGTGTCTACCTGGCCATCCGGATTCTGCACGGTTATATTCAAGTATCCGGCGTTCATGCCTTTGGGCGCGGTGCAAGTTAAGGAGTATCCATCGCTTGCGACCGTCGCGTTTAAGCAAGGAAAATCACCAATCATAACTTTTGCCCCATTTTCTATATAGAATCCGCTTACGGTTAAAACGTTATCGACATCATTCACAATAGTTTCCGGTGAAACGCTGCTTAAAGTTGGCGCGTAATCGGTGGTGACGGTAAGCGCATTTTTTAGAACCGTGGATTGAGAACCGTTGACTACTTTAATGTTATAAAGGCCCGCGGTTAAGTAGGGTAGAGTAATTTCTATTTGATTGTTGCCTATGGCCGCCACTTCTGAAGCCGCAGTTTCCACGCCGTTTAATACAAAATAGACTAGCGATGATGAAGTGAAGTTATTGCCATAAAGATCAATAAATCCGCCTGATTGCACTACATTCGGTATGGGGGCGGCGTTATTAATATCAACATCGGCGTATGCGGCAGCCGCGGAAGGGCAATCTCCATTTAACATAGGGAAAATTACGTATTTCCCCTTTGGAAGCAAAACGGTATTATCCGCGGTACCGGACGCAACGACTTTATTGGTGCCATAAGAATTAATCCAGAAACCGGCGGCGTCGGTTAGAGAGATGGATACGGTTTGCGATTTTAACAACTCAAAAGTGCCGCCGTTTAACTGAATGCCCCAATCTCCGCAAGATTGTTCGGCGGTGATGTTGGTAGAAAAATCCGGATCAGCTTCCGAAGTCCCTTCATTAGTTATGGCCACATCATCGACAAACCAGCCGCGAAAAGCGTTATAACGGTAGTCTCTTGAATCAAAATAGAAACGAATATAAACAGTACCGCCGGCGTAAGAATCCAAACTAAAAGTATGGTCTACCCACTGGCCCGCTTGGCCTAATCCGCCGGAAGTATATGGTTTAAATGATTCGCCGTTTACATCGTTGATAGGGTTAATGCTGTCTAATTCTGTAAAATTTACGCCATCGGTGGAAGCTTGCACATACATCATGTCGTATGTATTCACATCTACGCCTTCGATTTCCCACCATGTGGCAAATTCCAAAGTAGCATTGGTTTGCGCGGAAAGATCAATAGCCGGAGACATCAAGTAGCCGGTGTTGGCCTCGTTTGATAGCCCGCCGTTTTTAGCGGTTTGATTAGCCGTGTTATAGGCGCCGATATAAGTGCCGGTGGCATCCTCGCCATACCACCAAGCAGTGGAACCGGAGTAAGCGGAAGGCAAAGAGCCGTCGTCTGGCAGTGAAATTAAATCGGGATTCAACGCAGAACTGACGCTGATATTTTCCGGATTGGTGATTTGGTGCCAGAATCCCGTGGATGTCCACCCGTTGGCGCCGGTTTCCATGTCGTCAAAAAAGATATTTTCCGCTTTAGCTGGTAATGCCTGGAACAAGCCAAAGCAAAGGGCTAAAGCCGAAATTAACAATGTTTTTTTCATAATTTTTGGTTATTTTTTATTAGATATCAAAATATATATTTATTATATCATATTATTGCCATTAAAAAAATTTGTTGTTCAACCGGCTCTGTAGTATAATATATTTAATATAATTAACTTGGAGGAAAAATATGTCATTGTTAAAAAACAAAATTGGCTTGAAATTGGGAGTCCTAACGCTTTTTTGCGTTATGGGATTTTCCGCCCTGCCGGCTTTGGCCGCGGAAGTGGAAATAGTTAATGGTACGCTGCAGTATCCAGATGCTTCAGCCGCTTCAGGCGTGCACGTGGAAATGCACACTTCCAATGGTGATATTATGGTAACAGGCACAACAGATGTCAGCGGAAATTTTAGTTTTGTTTACGAAAGCGCTACGCTCGATGGTAAAACTTTAACAGTGGAATTAACTCCCCCGACCGGTTATAACCGTCCCACCACGAATTATCCGTATAGCTTCACTTATACTGCAGGGGACTCAGTTAGAGCAATAGGCACATGGACATTAGTGACTGCGCCCAAAACCATTAATGTGACGGTAGTGAACGATCTAGGCGCCGCAGTTGACGCTGATGTAGTGGCGTATTCTTTAAGCAGCACTCTGGGTTCAGATGTAGGCGGCAGCACCGGAGCGGACGGCTTATATAGCATATCTATAACCGGCGGTGATTGGTATGTAAAAGCCGATGCCAATTTAAGCACTACCAATGCCGATTCTTACCCATGGATGTTCGCGGGAGCGGCGCAGAAAGTATCTTTCGCGCAAGACAGTTCCGCGGAAAGCACAGACTTAACTTTTACCGTCACAACCACGCAATCTCGCGTGCAAGCTCGATTCTTGGATTCTTCCGGCGCGATTTTAACCGGCAATGATTTTGATGCCGATATTACTTTTATCAGATCAGACGGCATTTCTACCAGAAGAAAGGTAAATGCTTCCGGCATTGTTGATGTATATTTGCTGCCCGGCATATATCGGGTTTGGCCGGATCATCCGCAAATAACCAGTACGCAAACTTTTTTAGATGAAAATGTTGTGTTTATCGTGGCGGATAATGAGAATAAAAATTTAGGAGACATTCAAGCAATCAATAAAGGCTCGCATATAACCGGTAAAGTTATCAATCAAGATAATGACGTAGTTTCCGGAGCGCAGTTACTTTTAACGAGAGAGGGTTCACCGGAAAGGCAATACGGTTCCACTGACAGTTACGGAGAATATTCTTTTTTAGTGGGTCCCGGCAATTACACTATAGTTCTTGGTACTTCCGGCTTGGTAACCGAGTATACTTTATAAAGTCCCGCGACCGCATCCGTGGCCTCTAATAATGAAACGATAGACGATTTAAATTTAGAAGTGTTTAAAAATAATATTACCATACAAGGAACGGTAAACCATAACAGCGCGGCCGTGGAGAATTTCTATGGCACCATTGTCGTACAAAGCGCCAGCGCTACTGATACTTATTTTACCGCCATAGATCCGGATGGCACCTATGAAATAAATTTACCCACCAGCGCGATTTCCGCGGAAGAGCTTGAAGTCAGCATGATTACTCAGCCGGGCGCGAATTTATATTTGCCGAGTTCGGAAAAGAAAACAGTCACCGTAGACGCGGGCACTTACGAAAAAAATCTTGCCTTATCCGATGAAGACGCGGTGATCAGCGGCAGTATCACCAATTTATCTGGCGGGGCTATAGCCGATTTGGGCACAAATGCCACTATCGTAGCCATGAACACAAAAGGTTCAGTGGAAACTGCAATTGTCGGAAGCGATGAAAACTACAGCATGACAGTCGCTCCGGGCGATTGGACATTGGGAGTAAAGCTGGAGAATGAAGATTTAGCCACTATTGTGGCAGCTTCGGGAAATTATTTGCAAACAACAGCTGCTTCGGGAAACGAAGCTAATGTAGATATCCCCGTAGCGGAAAAACAGGCCACTATAACCGGTACAGTTACCGATAACGAAGGCCATGGGGTGGCAGCTGCTCCTTTAGTGCTCACTAATTTATCGGCCTTACAAGCTTCTGATGACGAAGTAAATCCCGCGGAAGTTGTTTATATTGCCGCGCAAACGGATGAAAATGGCGATTATAGCGCTTCAGTACCTGTTGGGACTTTTACCATAAACGCCGGAACTAATCCTAATGTGGAAAGTTTAATGGAACCGGTCTCGGTGACGGCCACAGTGGCCGCAGCCGGTACGGCTGACGCGGATTTATCTTATCGCACGGCCGATAAAACTTTATCCGGTGAAGTAAGCGTGGGCACCGGCACTATTATGGATGGCAAAGTGATAGCGTATTCCAATAACGGCGGATATGCCGAAGCTGATATTGATAGTAATAACGGCTATTCTTTGGCCTTGGTGGCCGGAGAATGGGAAGTCATTGCTTCCGGCTTGGTCAATAATAAATTATATGCCAGTTCTGTTAACACGGTGAACATTGAAAATGCTTCAAATTCTTTAGATTTAACCATGATGAGCACGGGCCAAGATGTGCCTGGTGTTTCTTCCATAACCAAAGGTGGAGACGAATTAATAGCGATCGGCAATGATGCCGGAGTTGCTGCCATGATTCAGCCTTATGGCGCGGTGTTCTCCGGAGATGTATCCGTGGAATTATCTCCGGTGGCTGAAGTATCTCCGACATCCAATGGTTTGCAAGCCAGTTTATCGTACGAATTGCGCGTGACATCCGATGATAAAGAAGTCACCCAGCTTAATATTCCGGCTACAATTGTCATGCCCATTGCCACAGACGGGGAAATCAGCGGCGTGGCCGTTGATAGCAGTAAATTGGCCGCGCAATATTGGAGCCCGGAAGAAGAAATGTGGCAGCCCGATGGCGTCACCGGAGTGGTGGATACGGAAAATAATCGCGTGATCATCCAAACGGATCATCTTTCCCGCTTTTCCGTAACCGGTCCGGAAAGTTCCGCGCCGGCTAAAATTAGAAATGTGCGGGTGCCGGATAAATACAGAAAAGCCAGGCAAGTGCGAGTACGTTGGCAAGCCGATGCCAAAGCGGATAGATATGTTTTGCAATTGCGCACCAAAAAAGGCGTGAAAGTGAAATATTTTTCCGTGAACAAGCACAGCCGTATAATCAGGAAGAAATATTTAGTGGCCAATAAAGCGTATAAAGCGCGCGTCAGAGGCATAAACAGCCTTGGCGAAACCGGCGCTTGGTCTGATTACAAAAATTTCCGTACCAAACCGGGCAAAGTGCGCGATGTCAGCTTCAACCAAAGTAATTCTATGGTCACCTTTCTTGCCGGACGAGGCGCTCATTTAACCTACCAAATAAAATTAATGGACGAAGACGGCAAAAAACTGCGCTTAATCAAGGCGACCACAACCAAGAAAGTTATCAGCAGCTTAGAAACCGGCACCACTTATAAAATAAAAGTAAGAGCCAAATACGATAAAGACAATATCGGCGTTTGGAGCGATCAACTTACTATTACTAAGTAAGAATTTTCATTAAGCGGTTAAATCCACCCAGATCTTTTAGGATAACTATTTTTGCTAGAGGATAATACTTTAACGCGATTCTTTTTACTATAGCGCTTTGTTTATGCCCGCTTTCCAGCATAATGAAGCCATTTTTTGCCATAAAATTTTGGCTTTGCTTAAAGAAAGAATTCAATAATTTTTGAAAATCATTTGGCGTTAGAGCTATTTGAGGCTCATAACGCAAACTCTTTTTTTTCGCTTCGTTTTTGGTTAAGTAGGGCGGATTAAAAAGAATCAAATCAATTTTATTTTTGTATTTGGCCGGGATATTCTTAAGCAGATCGCTCTTAAAGAAAATTATTTTGGTATTATTCAGCTTGGCATTTTTTTTAGCAATAGCCAGAGCCTTAGAGGAAATATCAGAAGCCAGCATTAATGATTTCGGAGAATTCTTTTTTACGGCAATAGCCACGCAGCCCGAACCCGTGCCAACATCTACTATAGTATTCTTTCCGGATAATAATTTTAAAGCTTCTTCCACCATTAATTCCGTATCCGGGCGGGGGATAAGCACATTTTTATTTACTAAAAATTGAAGGCTGAAAAATTCTTTAGAACCGGTAATATAGGCGATAGGCTCTGCCTTTTTTCTTCTTTCCACCAGTTTAATGAATTTATTTTCTGTATTTTTAGCAATATTTTTTTCCGGATGAGAATATAAAAAATAACGCGGCTTATGAAGCATGCAGCTTAATAATACTTCCGCGTCTAAAAGGGGAGTAGCCGTAAAAGAGCGCAGTTTTTTGCTGGCTTTTTCAAGCAGCTTGGCTATGGTCATTATTCGTTTAAAACAGCTTCGTTAGTAAGCGTAATCACTTCGTTATGGCTATCGATAATGCTTTCGTAATCGGTTTGAATGGAGGAATCGTAATCGGCAATGGTTTCGCTGGTTACTTTGCCCGCGTCGTAATCCGTTAACAATGTATTAAAATCCGTTACAAAGTTTTCCAAGGCTATTTTATAATTTTCATCAAAATATTGTTTTACCGATTGCGTATTGGCCTCGGAAAAATCCATTTCTTCCAAAGAACTGAAAGTTTGTTCTTTGTGATCCAATAAAGTTTGGTAATTTTCTCGAACCGTGGCCGGCTCGCTGACAACATCCCAATCATCCATGTAAGCGTTATATAGATTTTCCGAATCCGTTGTTAAATAATCAATGGTGGCGTTTAATCTTTCCAAAGGGTCTTCGCTGCTCAAGCTGGCTTTATCCACCGAAGTAGATTGGTAAGTTTCCAATTGAGTGAATATGGCGTCTTCCGCTGTTTGGAAAGAGGAATACGCTTCTTGTATTTGGGTTTCAAATTCCACTGCTTTGGCCGCATCTGTTTTATAAGTTTGGTTGGCGTAATATTGCCCAACTTCATCATATTTGGTTACATAGGCTTCATATTTCGCGATATAATCTTGCAATAAGCCTTCTATGGTATTTTGTTTTTCCGTGGCGGAGATTTTCATGCTTGTCCCTAATAAAATCGTTTTCATGGCTTCCAATTGGGTAGTGGCTTCTGTTTTGTTCGCGGTATCAAAAGTTATTTCATCTTCGGCTTTAACTTCCAGAGGAACGCTATCTTCGTAATTGGAATGAAGCGTTTCTAATTTTGCGTCCGCTAGATTTAATTCTTCCACGTAAGTGTTAAAATAATCCATTTCATTCATAATTACGCCGGAATCGGAATCGTTCGCGTTAAAACAGCTAGCCCCGGTTAATACGAGCAGAGAAAGCAGCGCAATAATTTTTAAAGATTTCATGATGATGTAAGTTACTTGTTAATTTTATAATTATAGCATTTTTTGCAATTGAAGTTTATAGTCTTCGTCTTTCAGGGTGTTGATAATCATATCCAAATTGCCGTTGAGAATTTTTTGAATTTCATGCCAGCTTTGTTTAATTCTGTGATCTGTAATCCTATCCTGCGGGTAATTATAGGTTCTGATTTTTTCGCTGCGGTCTCCGGTGCCGATCTGCGAGCGCCTTTGCGCGCCCAGTTTTTTTTCTTCTTCCTCGCGGATATGGGCGAGCAAGCGGGATTTTAAAACTTTTAAAGCCTTGGCTTTATTTTTATGCTGAGATTTTTCATCCTGGCAGGTCACGATCATGCCCGAAGGAATATGCACGATGCGCACGGCGGAATCGGTAGTGTTCACGCTTTGACCGCCATGGCCGCCGGAGCGGAATACATCGATACGCAAATCGGAATCTTTAATATCCAAGTCCACGTCTTCGGCTTCGGGCAGAACCGCCACCGTGGCCGTGGATGTATGCACGCGTCCGGATTTTTCCGTTTCCGGCACCCGCTGCACGCGATGCACGCCGCTTTCGTATTTCATTAAACCAAAAACATGGTATCCTTTTATTTCGAATATCGCTTCTTTAAAACCGCCTACGCCCGTAACGCTGCTGCTCATCATGTTAAGCTGCCATTTTTTTTCTTCCGCGTATTTGGTGTACATGCGGAATAATTCCGTGGCAAACAAGCCGGCTTCGTCTCCACCGGCTCCGGCGCGCAGTTCCACGATCACATCTTTTTCATCAAGCGGATCTTTCGGGAGTAAAGTTATTTCAATGGTTTTTTCCAGTTTATTTTTTTCCTCTTCCAGGCGCAAAATTTCTTCTTTGGCCAGGCTTTTCATTTCCGCGTCTTTTTCATTGATCGCGGATTTCTTGGCGTTTTCCAAAGCTCCGGAAGTTTCATTCAGTTTATTAAAAACATCAACCTGTTGTTTGATTTCTTCGTATTCTTTGCTGGCTTTAATGTATTTTTGCGGATTGCCAATAATAACAGGATTGGCTAAATCCTGCTCTAAACCTTTTAACTTTTCCTGAAGTTTATGGAAATGGGAAGTAATATCCGCCATAAAGCCTAGCTACGCTTCTTTTTCTACCTTGGGTTTTTTGTTGGCAGCTTTCTTGGCGCGTTTGGCTTTTTTGTTAACGTTTTTTCGGGTGGCTTTTGCAGCGGCCGCTTTCTTTTGTTTGGCTTCGAATTTTTCTACGCGGCGGGCCGTGTCTACAAATTTTTGCTTACCCGTAAAAAACGGGTGGCAAGCCGAACATATTTCGGTGTTGATTGTTTCCACGGTCGAGCCGGTTTTAAAAGTATTGCCGCAGGCGCAAACCACCTTGGCATCTTTATAATATTTGGGGTGAATGTCTTTTTTCATATAGGCGCTATCTTAGCATTAATTAATTAAAAGTCAAATGTATTTATTAAGGCATTATTCTCTGCACGAGATCCACAATGGGGCTGAAATTAAGCACTTTTACCATAACCAAACCCTTGATATTTTTTTTTTCTATGGGGCCTTGTTGGCGGGAGTCTAAACTTACTTTGCGGTTATCGCCGAGAAGCATGAAATGGTCGTCTGGAATTTTAAAATTTAATGTTTCGTTTTTCAAATTAGCCGGATCCAAATATGGTTCTTCCAATAAAAAAGAGTTGCCATTGGTTTCGGTGATTCTCACTTGTTTGTCTTTAATATCTATGGTTTCTCCGGGCAAAGCCACGATTCTTTTGATAACATACGGTTTATCGCTGGCGAATTTAGCCACCACGATATCTCCGCGTTTCGGTGTTTGCAAATGGTATTTCAGCTTGTTTATTAGTAAATAATCATAGCTGTAGTAATTCGGTTCCATGGAAGTGCCTTTTACGTAAAAAGGCTCCATTAAAAAGGTTCTGATAGGTATAATAATAGCTAAAGAAATTACTATTACTTTAACTGTTTCAAATACTTTATTTCCTTCCCATTTTTTGAAGGGATTTTTCATATTTTATTTTTTGTAAATTAGACCGATTTATTCTATCTATTTTTATATCTTTTGTCAATTATTGTATTTTGCGGATTTATGATTTTGACACCCGTTTAATGTTGGTATAGAATCGAATAAAGTAGAAATAAGGCGACTCCCGCCTTATTTTTTGTTTGAAAAAAATGCCCAATGATTTATTTTTAAAAAAATATCGAATCTCATCCGCGCGATTGCAACATTACGATTATTCATTATCCGGATATTATTTTGTTACCATTTGCGCCTGGCAAATGTTGCCGTATTTTGGAAAAATCGAAAATAATAAAATGGAATTATCGAAAATCGGTAAAATCGTGCGCGATCAATTATTAAAAACGGAAAAATTGCGGCGTACTGTACGATTGGATGAATGGGTAATCATGCCAAACCATGTGCACGCGATTATTGTAATTGACAATGCATTACGTTTTGTAGAGACGCATTGCAATGCGTCTCTACACATTCACAATGCGTTTTCACGCCAACACAACGGCAATGCGTCTTTACGAAAACCACCGGCACGCATCCCATTACCCGAACGGTTACCATGGCACCATGAAAAAAATAAATTCGGTCCGCAAAAAAATAATTTGCCGTCCATTATCCGCGGGTTCAAATCATCGGTGAAACGGATTTGCGATAAAAATGGGGAACATAATTTTTGTTGGCAACCGCGATACCACGACCACATCATCCGTCACGAATATTCGTTGCGCATGATTCGGCGTTACATCAAACAAAACCCTTGCCAATGGGGAGGGATAGGAATAATAAAAAATGACCCTTATTAAGGGTCATTTCCAACCACGTTCCTAGACCGGGTGTCCCGGCCACGCCACCGTCCAGTGACAGTTCGGAATACAGGTTTTTGTAAATACACAATATCACATCCTTTTTATTTGTCAAAAATACGAATTTGCCATATTATTATTAAACAATTTAAAGAAAGAAGTTATGAATACAAATAATCAAATCATCATTTATAACACAGAAGACGGCCAAACAAAGATTGAGGTCAAAATTAAAAATGAGACCGTTTGGCTCAGCCAGGCACAAATGGCGGAATTATTTCAAAAAACTGTACCAACTATCAATGAACATATAAAAAATGTATTTTTAGAGAGAGAATTAACGGAGAATTCAACTATTCGGAAATTCCGAATAGTTCAGAAAGAAGGGAAAAGGGTTGTTGAGAGAGATGTTGATCACTATAATCTTGATGTCATAATTTCAGTTGGTTACCGTGTTAGCTCTCACCAGGGCACGCAATTTCGCATTTGGGCAACGCAGAAATTAAAAGAGTACATCATCAAAGGTTTCGTTATGGACGATGAGCGCTTGGAAAGCGGTAATGTTTCTAAAACCTATTTTGAGGAATTAGAGGAGCGTATTCGTAAAATCCGCACTTCGGAAGCCAATTTTTATCAAAAGGTTAGGGATGTTTTCGCCACCAGCGCCGATTACAGTTCTAAAACCGATTACGCGCAGAAATTTTTTTCGGTCGTGCAAAACAAATTCCATTACGCGATTACCGGGTTGACCGCTTCTGAAATTGTGCATAGCCGCGTTGATAGCGGCAAGAAGAATTTAGGCCTTACCAATTGGAAAGGCGAAATAATCACCCGCGATCAAGCGCAAATTGCTAAAAATTATTTGGAAGAATTGGAAATTAAAAGATTGAATTTATTGGTTGAACAATTTTTATCGTTTGCTGAATTACAAAGCGTGGAAAAGAGAGTAATGTATATGCGCGATTGGATTAGAAAATTAGACGATTTTTTAATCTTGAATGATAAGGAAATTTTGGGCAATTCGGGAAGTGTGTCGCATAAAAATATGGAACAGAAAGTTCGGGCGGAGTTAGAAAGGTATAATCAAAAAAAACTAAGTGATGTTAAAAAAATAAAGAAATAAAACAGCCCATGCCCGCCCACCTTCGGCGCACCCGTTTCCGCGCCAACATATCCTTATCCTCCCGTGGTTTGCGGATTAAGGGTGTATGAGGTGTATGATTTTGGAATAATCCATTGAGTATCCGATGATTATCTGAAATATCGGGGATGAGGGGAGGGGGAAAATGGGTTTTTGGGATGGGTTTGCGGCGTTGCGAGACGTTGGATTTTATGTTATGTTTATAACCAAGTATGATAAAAAAGATTAATGATAAAAAATATAAATTTATAGATTTATTCGCAGGAATAGGCGGTTTTCATTTAGCCTTCCATCAAGCAGGTGCGCGTTGTGTTTTTGCCAGCGAATGGGATGATAATGCCAGAAAAACATATGAGAAAAATTTTAAAAAAGTAGAGCCAGAGCTGTTCAAAAACAATAATTTTAAAGGTGATATTACCAAGGTCAATGAAAAAGAGATACCTGAGTTTGATATTTTGACCGCAGGTTTTCCATGTCAGCCTTTCAGTCATGCTGGTTATAAAAAAGGATTTACCGATACAAGGGGAACTTTATTCTATGATATAGTCAGAATAATAAAAGATAAGAAGCCAGCGGCATTTTTCTTGGAAAATGTAAGCCATTTGTTAAAGCATGATAATGGAAAAACATTCGCAGCAATAAAAAGAGTTATAGAGCACGATTTAAAATATTCATTTTATTATAAAATTGTTCGCGCGTCGGATTTTAATTTACCGCAACATAGGCCCCGTTTGTTTATGATAGGTTTTAGAAATAAAAATATTAAATTTAATTTTCCCGAACCGGTTAAACTCACAAAAACGATGACTGATATCTTCGGTGAAAAATGTGAGAAAAAAATAGGATACACTTTGCGTGTCGGCGGCAGAGGTTCGGGAATAAAGGATCGAAGGAATTGGGATTCTTATAGAGTTGCTGGTAAAATAAAAAGATTGACACCCACTGAAGGAAAAAAAATGATGGGTTTTCCAAATAATTTTATTTTTCCCGTTACTGAAACGCAAGCTATGAAGCAATTAGGCAATGCAGTTGCCGTAAATGCGATATCGGCTACAGCAAAACAAATTGTTAATACGTTGAATCAATATGCTTAAAGGCAATAAAGGAGAATGGAGCGAAATATACGCCTTTTTAAAAATACTTGAAGAAGGTAAGCTTTTTGCCGCCGATGAAAATTTAAACAAATTGAAGAATAAATATTTTGATGTTTTAGAAATAAGTCGAAACGAAGCAAAAACAGGTTTAAAAAAATACAATATTACGGAAAAATGGGGGTATATAAAAATTTCAGACGATAACAACCAACAAATTGAAATTGTCGATAGAAATATATTGAGCGGCAAAATCGATAAAATTTTTGAAGAAATAAAGTCTGCTTCCTCGAGTTCTTTTGATATTCCCATTGCCGATGATCTCATGACAAAATTATATTGTTCGCAGATAAAAGCGGGAAGTCAAAAAAAAGCCGATCTGTTTTTAAAGATATATGATAGTGCGTCGCATGAATCGCTTGATTTGGGTTTTAGTATCAAATCGATGTTGGGATCCGCTTCAACATTGCTTAATGCTTCTGGCGCAACAAATTTTATTTTTAGAATCAATAATAAAAAAGTTGACTTGAACGGTATTAATAAAATTGTCGGAAAATCCAAAATTAGAGACAGAATGGAGCAAATTATTAAAGAAGGTGGCAGCATCGAGTATAGTGGAACTGACAATCCAATTTTTAATCGTAACTTACGAAAGATAGACACAATATTTCCGATTATAATTGCCAATGCTCTTTTAAAATATTATCGGGGAGAAGGAGCCAATATTCAAGATTTAATCAAAGCACTGGCTATCGATAAAACTTTATCACATAAATATGATTTAAAAAATAGCGATTATTCTTACAAAATTAAAATTTTTTTATCGGCTATCGCCTTGGGCATGACTCCGAATAAAGAATGGGACGGTTTTGCGACCGCGCATGGCGGTTATATCATTGTGAAAGAAAATGGTGAAGTTCTTTGCTATCATTTGAATAATCGCGATCAATTTGAAGAATATTTATTGAATAATACAAGACTTGAAACACCAAGTTCCACGCGTCATGAATACGGTGTTGTTTATGAGGAAAAAGGTATTCAATATATTAAACTCAATTTACAAATTCGCTTTATTAAATAATGACGGATATTTTTTCCAAAAAGAAAAGAAGCGAGATAATGGCAAAAGTGCGATATAAAGACAGTGCTATTGAAATTGCATTCAGAAAAGCATTGTGGCATAAAGGTTATAAATATAGAAAAAATTCTACAAAATATTTCGGTAAACCTGATTTAGTCCTAGCAAAACATAAAACGGTAATTTTTATTGATTCTTGTTTTTGGCATGGGTGTCCAAAGCATTATAGTTTACCAACGACAAGAAAAAAATTTTGGCGAAAAAAATTATTAAGGAACAGAGAAAGAGACAGAGAGGTGAACAAGTACTATAAAAGAAAGCACTGGCATCTAATAAGAATTTGGGAGCATTCAATTATTAATAATCTTGATAAAATAATAAAAAAAACAGCTATAAAACTAAATTAATTTGGGGTGATAAAAAATAAGTAAATTTTTGTATTATGCTTGAAAAAACTTGGAAAAAAATTGAAAAAGATGTTGATTTTTTGATAAAAAATGCAACTATTAATAGTGAACCACTAGCACATTCTTATCTAGTCAAACAACAAATAGACGGAAAATTTATTAATCTTAATAACAACGGTTATGATGCTTATAAAAAAATAATATTTACATTATTATCGTTTAGTAATATCGAAGCACATTTTATTGATAAAGACATAGAGGACCTAGTTACTAAGAGTATTAGAGTTAACAAAGAAAAATTCAAGGATATTTTTTTATCAAATCTAGATAAAATATTAAATGATGTAAAAACAGAGGAATATACTATTTATATTCCTATATATAATATTAGGCTTAGTGATAATTGGAAATTCGCAGATGTTGAATTAATATCTCCTCATAACATTAATTTAATTAAAGAGTTGAACGAAGCAAAAGATGTAAAGTCGTTGAAAGACGAAGGGGCATGTTTAGCTCGTATATATTTAAGGGGATATAGCTGTAAAAAAAGCAGCATTTTGGCTGAAGAAAGAGTATTAAAAATTATTAATATAATCTATTTAATAATTTCGAATCAAAGTTCATGGGTAGAAAATATAAACGCATTGTATCAAAAAAAATGGTTTACAAATATAAAAATTATTATTGATAATAAAAATAACAAAAGCCAGACAAATTATGAGAGACAGGACAAAGATATTATTTCATTATTAGATTTAAATCAATATATTAGTTTATTTAATAATAAATTCGCTAAAAAATGTGAAGAGATTATATTAAATAATAATAAAGATTATTTACAAAAAAAAATTATTCATTCTTTGGATTGGTTTGGTAAAGGTGTAGATGCTATTGGTGTAGAAAAGATTTTGTATCATTGTATAGCCCTGGAAATATTATTAACTCAAGATATAGATAATGAATCTCATTATAATTTAAAGAGTTCTACTCAGCAAATATCAGAGAGGGGCGCTTTTTTATTAGGAAAAAATTTTATTGATAGAATATTTTTTTCAAAAAGTCTAAAAAAAATTTATCGTCTAAGGAGCGAAATAGTACATAGTGGTAAGCAGAGAGTCGAATTTCTTAAAATTTTAGAAACGCAGATATTAACAGCTAAAATTATTTTTGCGGTCATTCAATTATCAAAAAATATAAAAACTCAAGAAAAATATAATGAATATTTTGAAAAATTATTATTTTCTTGTACCGATGATAATCGGCATATACCATAACGCAAAGCATATTTATTAATGAAAAAACCTCCAACCCCCCATCTCCACCCTCACCCCCGCCCCGCGGCGGGTAGAGAGACGAGGGACACACTCACCGAATGGGCTAGTAAAAGGAGGGGTTCCATTTTGGAACTTGAAGGTTTGACCATTATAATATAATTGTTTAATATATTTACATAGGCGCCCCTTTGCGGCGCTTTTTTTGTTTTTTAATTTTTATTTTTAATAAAATAACGACAATATGAAAAAAATTATTACAAAAGGACTGCAAATATGCATGTTTCAGAAAAATAAGAAGGATTATATATCTCTAACCGATATAGCCAGATATAAGAATCGTGTTGAGCCAAGAGATGTAATTAAAAATTGGATGCGTAATAGAAGTACCATTGAATTTATTGGGTTTTGGGAGAAACTGAATAACCCCAATTTTAAAGAGGTCGAATTCGACCTCTTTAAAAAAGAAGCCGGTAATAACGCTTTTGTGCTTACGCCACAAAAGTGGATCGAAATAACAAATGCTATTGGAATTATTTCTAAATCTGGCAAATATGGGGGTGGCACTTTTGCCCATAAAGACATTGCTTTTGAATTTGCTTCCTGGATAAGTGCGGAATTTAAACTTTATTTGATTAAAGAATTCCAAAGATTAAAAGAAGAAGAAAATGCGCGTTTGGCTCTTGGCTGGGATACGAAACGCATGTTAACCAAAATTAACTATCGTATTCACACGGACGCCATTAAAGCGCATTTAATTCCAAAACGGTTGCCAAAAGCGAAAATAAACATGATTTATGCCAATGAAGCGGATGTATTGAACATGGCTTTATTTGGTTTGACTGCCAAAGAATGGCGAGAAAAGAATAAAAATCTTGATGGTAATATACGCGATTACGCGGATGTCGCCCAGCTTGTGTGCTTGGCGAATTTGGAAACTTTTAACGCTGAATTTATTAGAAAGGGGATAAAACAATCAGACCGATTGTTAAATCTAAACGAAATCGCGATCGTTCAAATGAAATCGTTAATAAATAATTCCAGTTTAAAAAAATTATTACCTAAATAACCTCCAACCCCCATCCCCACCCCCACCTCTGCCCCGCGGCGGGTAGAGAGACGAGGGGACACACTCACCGAATGGGCTAGTAAAAGGAGGGGTTCCATTTTAGAATATGAAAGTTTGACCTTTATAAAATAATTGTTTAATATATTTACATAGGCGCCCCTTTGCGGCGCTTTTTTTGTTTTATGTAAATTTAAATAAATATAGTATAATTAATTAAATCTAAGAATTATGGAAAATTATCAGGTTCTAAACAGTGATTTTATGAAAAAAAAGGAGCAACAATCAAAAATCGTCATTTATCAAACCAATGATGGGCAAACTAAGGTAACTGTTCATTTTAAAGATGAAACCGTTTGGCTTACTATTGATCAAATGGCGGAATTATTTAACAAAAGCCGTTCTACTATAAATGAGCATATTTTGAATATTTATGCCGAAAAAGAGCTGAATGAAGCTGAATCTGTGAGAAAAATCGGAAATTCCGATTTTTCTACAAAGCCTACAAATTTCTATAATTTAGATGTCATTATTTCCGTTGGTTATCGCGTAAAATCCAAAAGAGGCACGCAGTTTCGTATTTGGGCGAATAAAATATTAAAACAGTATTTGCTTCAAGGTTATGCAATAAATGAAAAAAGACTGCTTGAAGCGCAAAATAAATTCCACGAATTGCAGGAAGCGGTTTTATTTTTGCAAAAGCAATCCAAAAAAGAATTGCTTTCCGGCCAAGTGGCGGAAATATTAAATTTATTGGCGGACTATTCCAAGACTCTTTCTTTATTAAATGGGTATGATAAAGGAGAATTGGCAGATAAAAAGGGGAGAAAAACAAAATTCGTTTTGAAATATAAAGATTGCGCGAAAATAATTGCGGAAGTGAAAAAGGAATTAATCGCCAAGAAAGAAGCGGGAAATTTATTCGGGCGAGAAAGAGATAAAAGTTTTGATGGAATAATTAAAGGTTTATACCAAACTTTTTCCAAGAAAGAATTGTATCCCACCATTGAAGCCAAAGCTTCACATTTGCTTTATCTCATTATCAAAGACCATCCGTTTGTAGACGGCAATAAAAGAACCGCCGCGTTTTTATTCGTTTATTTTTTAGATAAAACAGGTTACCTTTTCAAGGAGACCGGCGAAAGAAAAATAAATGATAACGCTTTAACCGCGCTAGCCTTGCTTGTTGCCGAAAGCGATCCGAAAGACAAGGAAGTGATGATTAAGATTATAAAGAATTTATTAGCGGAATAATTATTATCACTTGCCTCAAAAGCAAAATGAAATAATAATTCGAGTTTGAAGAAACTATCTCTAAAATGATTCGCGGCTTGCCAAAAACCGTTGGATATATTAGAATAGTTTCGTTGTAATAATAACTAATTAATTTCCTGTTTTTCGCGGTAAATTAGCTCCTTGCCCAAAAAGGGTCTGCTAATTTGCGGAAAGCAGCAGAATCAAAGGAAACATTATGCAAGAAATCTCCTTATCCGAGATGCTGAAATGCGGCGTGCACTTCGGGCATCGCAAAAGTAAGAAACACCCCAAGATGGGGCGCTTTGTTTTTGACGTAAAACAAGGCATTTGTATCATCGACCTGGAAAAAACCAAAGAAAAGCTGGAAGAAGCTTTGAAAGTGGTTAAAAGTTTGGCCAGCCAGAATAAAACCATTTTATTCGTAGGCACCAAGCGCCAAGCCGTGGAAATCGTAAAAAAATACGCCAAAGATTGCGGCATGCCGTATATGGTGGAAAGATGGATCGGCGGGTTGTTTACCAATTTCAGCAATGTCACGCGCTTATCGCAAAAGTTGACGCGCTTGAAACGAGACCGCGATACAGGTAATTTGGGAAAGTACACAAAAAAAGAACAGTTGAATTTTCAACGTGAAATAGAGAAGTTGGAAAAAATGGTGGGCGGCATAGAAAAAATGAGCAAGTTGCCCGATGCCATATTCGTGGTAGACATGAAAGAAGAAAAAACCGCGATCAAAGAAGCGGTCCGGCGCAAAGTTCCCATTATTGCCATGGCCGATACCAATGTCAATCCCGATCTCGCGCAGTATCCCATACCTTCAAACGACGACGCTATAAAATCAATCAACTACATTGTAAAAGCCGTTGCGGAAACTATTAAAGAAAACAAGAAAGAAATCGCGCCCGTAGCCGCTCCTGCCAAATAATTAATAATTAAACTCTAAAATAAAAAGATGGAAATCTCTCTCGATTTGATTAAAAAATTGCGCATTCAAACCGGCGCCGGCATGATGGATTGCAAAAAATTTCTTACCCAATCTAAAGGGGATTACGATAAAGCCATAGAATTATTCCGCAAAGAAGGGCAAAAAATCGCTTCTAAAAAATCCACCCGCGAAACGCAATCCGGGTTGGTGGATTCGTACATTCATCCGGGCAACCGCGTGGGCGTGCTTATTAACGTGGCCTGCGAAACCGATTTCGTGGCGCAAAATTCCGAGTTCAAACAATTGGTGCACGATTTAGCCATGCATGTGGCGGCTTTTGATCCGCAATACAAGGAACCGCAAGATATTCCGGCGGATATTCTTGATAAAGAAAAAGATATTTACCGGGAACAGTTAAAGAAAGAAAAGAAGCCGGCTAAAATGATAGAAAAAATTTTAGAAGGAAAGCTAAAAAAATATTATACGGAAATTTGTTTGATGGAGCAGCCCTATTTAAAAGACGACAAAAAAACAGTTCGTCAATATTTAACGGAAAATATTGCCAAGATCGGCGAGAACATTCAAATTAGAAGCTTTATTCGCTATAGCCTATAAAATGCAAGAAGAGACGCAAAAAGTAGTTGAAGCCAATGTCCATTCCTGGGAGAAGAATTATTTTCTCGATCCGGCCGATTTTAACATTAAAAGAGACGACTGGGTAATTTTCACTTCAGCCGTAGGCGGCGAGGCGGGTAAAGTGGTAGGCGTGCATACTTTAAAAAAGAAAGACGTAGTAGAACCGCTCACGCCAGTGGAGCGCACGGCCAATTTGGAAGATCTCAAGAAAATCAAAGAACAGCAGGAAAACAGGAAAGACGCCATGAAAGTGTGCAAGCAGTTTATACGAAAAAACAGCTTGCCCATGAAATTGGTGGATTGCAATTATACTTTCGACGGCAAGAAAATAGTGTTCGCGTTTACGGCCGAGAGCCGCGTGGATTTCCGCGATTTGGTAAAAGATTTATCTACGCACTATAAAAAGGTAATCCGTTTGCAACAGATCGGCATTCGCGATGAATTAAAGAATATCGGCGGCATCGGGCCTTGCGGACGCGGCGTTTGTTGCGCCAATTTCTTAAAAGAATTGGGAAATATTACCACGGATTTGGCCAGATTGCAGCAAGTGCAGCAAAGAGGAAGCGACAGGCTTTCCGGCGCTTGCGGACGCTTAAAATGCTGTTTAAATTATGAGGCTGAAGGCTACAGGGCGTGCAGCCAAGATTTGCCTCCGCTCGATAGCATGATCCAAACCGAACAAGGCAAAGGCCGCGTTATCGACTGGAACGTAATTAAGCATTCCGTGCTCGTGCGCGTAGACGATGAAACAATCGTGGAACATTATTTCGGATGCAAAAAATGCCGGTGCTCCGGGTGCGCCGCTAATAAATATTTTACAAAAAAATGATATTTTATATTATTGTTTCTTCAATCGCCGCTATCTGTTTAATCGTTATTGCCTTTATTGTCATACAAAAATTTTCTAAATTGGCGGCTATCGATTTAGAAGCGATGAAGCATCACAAACAAAAGCAGGTGAAAGTTTCCATTGTGGAAGAAAGGCTGGAGCGCAATCTGCGCGAGATTAAAACCAAGATCACGGTAAAATCCGCCCCTTTAAGAAAAAGGCTGAAAAAGCGCTTAGGCGAAATTTATAGTAAGGCTATAAAATTACAAAAAGAGTATAAAAACAAAGCCTTGCATGGAAAGCCTTTAAAACAAGAAGATAAAGAAGCTATCCGCCAAAAAGTTAACGGCTTGGTGCAAGACGCGGAAGAATTGACCAAGCAAGCGAAATACGTGGAAGCGGAAAAGAAATATATTGAAGCCATCAGCTTGGACAAGCAAAACATGGGAACTTATAAAGGTTTGGGCGATTTGTATGTCACGAAAAAAGATTACGACCATGCGCGCGAGACTTTTGAATTTATTAAAGAAATCAGTCCGAACGATGATGTGATTTGGCGCCAGCTTGGTTCTTTGTATGAATTGTTAAACCATCAAGAAAAAGCCGTGAAATATTATAAGAAAGCCGTGGACATCGCTCCCAAGAACCCGAAAAATTTGGATTTATTATTTTTATCCAGCATTAAAGCTAAAGATAGATTAATGGCTAAAGAAGCTTTGAAGAATTTAGAAGAAGTGAATCCGGAAAATAATAATCTCCCGCAGTATAAGCAGCAATTGAAAGATCTGTAAAAATTTAACGCCGATGTAGCTCAGTTGGTAGAGCACCTCCATGGTAAGGAGGTGGTCCGCAGTTCGAATCTGCGCATCGGCTCAAATATAATGCTAAATAAAATAATCCCTATTAAAACTTGGGATTATTTTAATTTTTATAAATACTATTTATCTAATGTTTATAAAAATGGTCCCTCCTGATACCTCCTTGAAGAAAAAGAACGATTGGTGGTTACCTCCCCTAAAGCTGGACCAATGCTTTAAGGAAGATGCAGACTCCCTGATGTCGATATTACGATAAGCTCCTTTGCTCTTTTACTTTTTGGTGTCACGGACATCTATTGTTTCTTCACCTAGGATACGACCACTCCCGTTACAATAACGACACCTTTCACGAAAGATGCCTGTGCTTCGATGGTAATCATTAATATGATATCCCGCACCATCACAAGACCAGCACTTAAGAGGCACTATTTTACCAGTTTTTATTTCAAAATTGGTATTGCCGCAGTTAGGGCAGGATTCCGCGCTTAAGGCCACGATATGGCCACATTCAGGACAGTTACCAGACGGCATGTTGCCTCCACTATTGTGCCGGGTTTTTTCAAAGAGCGATATACAAGCATAGACCATCTATACTTGCATTGTAGTGTCAATCTATCATTTACCATCTATAAGTCAAATATGTAAATTGTAAATAATAACGCTTTACTTTCGCTTCACTTAGTGTAGTGTATTCCTGTAATAGCTAAAAAAGTATAAAATACAAATATGCGCTTATTAATAATAGAAGATGAGAAAGATTTGGCTCTGCCTTTGAAGAAAACCCTGGAAATGAAGGGTTTTGCCGTGGATTACGCGGAAGACGGGGAACAAGGCTACAATACAGCCAGATTGAATAAATACGATTGTATTCTACTGGATTTGAATTTACCGAAAATCGACGGCATTAAACTGGCCGATATGTTAAGGAAAAAGATAAACGATACGCCGATAATCATGTTAACCGCCCGCAGCCAGATTTATGACAAGCTGGAAGGATTTGAGTCCGGTGCTGATGATTTTGTAACCAAACCGTTCGACTTGAGTGAATTGGTGGCCAGGATTAAAGCGGTGATAAAACGCAATAGCAATAATAAAACTTTAAGATTAAAATTCAGCGGATATGAATTGGTGCCGGAACAAAATTTAATAATTAAAAAAGAAAAAAATAAAGACAGGAAAATCGCTATCAGCAATAAAGAAACGGCTTTGCTGGAGTATCTGTTGCGCAATAAAGACAAAATAGTTTCCACGGAAGAATTATTGGAACATGTGTGGGATCGGGAAGTGGATTTATTCACGGATACGGTAAAAACGCATATTAAAAATTTAAGAAAAAAAATCGATCCGAATAAAGAAATAATTACCACGTTAAGAGGGAAAGGATACCGTATAAATATATGAAATTTCATAAAACCATACGTTTTAAATTAACTTTCTGGTATTCGCTTCTTTTTGTGATCACCAATCTGATTTTTATCGGAACGGCTAATTATATTATTACTGAACATTACAATGATCGTTTGCCTAAATTTTTAGAGCGCGATTTGCCGTTTGAAGTGATGATGCCGGTGAACCCCGTGCCCATGCAGGAGTTTGATTTCAATGAAACTTTGCGCCAAACCAGGCAAAACGATTTGGCGCAGATTAGAAAAATATTGGTTTTGTCTTTTTTAATGTTAACTTGTTTATCATTCGGCAGCGGTTACTTGATTTCCGGTAAATTATTGAATCCTTTAAAAAAAATTAATAAAACCGCAAAAGATATTAATTCGCAGAACTTGCATAAACAAATTGAGCACGAAGATATCGGAGACGAAATTAGCGAATTGGTGAACAATTTAAACGCCATGATCTCGCGTTTGAACGTGTCTTTCGCTTTGCAAAAACAATTTGTGGAAAACGCGTCTCATGAATTAAAGACGCCTTTATCCATAATAAAAATAAATTTGAACATGGCCGAACTGGAAAAAGAAAAATTATCCGAAGAAACAAAAAATTATTTACAAACCTCGATAAAATCGGCGGATTTAATGAATAAATTAATCGAAGATTTATTATTATTGTCTTTAGCGGATAGAGATGTGAAAATGGAAAAAATAAATGTTAAAATCGTTTTAGAAGAAGCGGTTAATCAATTAAAAATGCTTGCTTTAAAGCATAATATAACTCTTGATTCAAAAATAAACGCTAATGGTGATAGGATGATTAATGGCAATAAAGCTTTATTAACCAGGGCATTTATGAACATTATTGAAAACGCCATAAAATATTCCAAAGAAAAAGGGGACATCATCGTTAAAATGGATAAAGAAAAAGATCAAGCTGTTATTAAAATTATTGATAATGGCATTGGCATACCGGAAGATAAACGAGAAAAAGTATTTGAGAGGTTTTATCGCGTTGATGCTTCACGATCCAAGAAATCCGGCGGCACCGGTTTGGGGTTGGCCATTACTAAAAGAATCATTGAATTACATAAAGGCAGCATCAGCCTTACTTCAGAATTGAATTTGGGTACGGAAGTAACCATCAAAATATAGTTTTTTTATTTACTTTCACTTCACGCAAGTAGTATTAGCATTAGAACAAATATAATTATTAATGCTATGACAATGTTGAAATCTGTTTTTAAGTTTATCAAAAATCATAAAATTACCTCGTTAATTTTATTGCTAGCGATCGGCGCGGGCGTGTATTTCGGTTATACGCAGCTTCTAACCAAAACAAGCGAAGAAGTCAGTTATACTACGGCCACTGTTAAAAAAGGTGATATTTTATCTTTGGTCTCCAGTAGCGGGCAAGTGGGTGATGCCAACCAGATAAATTTAATGTCGGAAGTGAGTGGAGAAATTACAGAAATTGCGGTAAAAGAAGGGCAAGAAGTTAAATCCGGAGACTTAATCGCTCAAATCGATGATGAAACGCTGGAAAATGAAATTTATCAGGCTTCTTTAGCCGTACAAACAGCGCAGAACAGCTTAGACAAATTAATAGAACCAGCATCTGATGCGGATATTTTGAAAGCAGAAAACGCGGTTACATCCGCGGAAAACAGTTTAACAAAATTGAAATTAACACAAGATCAAGAAATGGAAACAGCTAAAGACGACAGAGACGAAGCGCAAGATAATTTGGATGATCTCAGCAAAGACGATCTTGAATATGATACGAAAAAAGAAACATATAAAAGCCAAATTCAAGATGCCAAACAAAAAATAGAAACTTATAAAATTACCCACCCCATGGATTTAGCTGAAACTGAAGCTAAAGTAACTGAAGCCAAACAAGCCCTGGAAGATGTTAAAGCCGGCACTAATGAAGATGAAATAGAAGCGCAAGAATTAAATGTGGCGGAAAAACAAAGCCAATTAAACGATCTAATCTCGCAAAGGTCCGATTATACCGTAACCGCTCCCAAAGACGGTACGGTAGCTATCATCAATTACGAAGAAGGAGAAAAAATAACCGGTGGAGGCAGTGTCACTAGCACTACAGCTTTGGCAGTTTTAATCTCACAAACGAAGAATGCCGTGGTTTCCATAAATGAAGTGGATGTGCCCAGCGTTTCCGTGGGGTTAAAAGCCAATTTAACTTTTGACGCTCTGCCCGATTTGGAAATGACCGGAACAGTATCGGAAGTGGATCTTATCGGTACGGTGGAAAATAATGTAGTTTACAATAATGTGACCGTGGCTTTCGATACTCAAGACGAGCGAATTAAAAATGGCATGACCGTGAATGTCGACATAATCACGCAATCAAAAAAAGATATATTGATTATTGCCAGTTCGGCCATTAAAACTCAAGGCGATAGTAATTACGTTCAAATCCTTAATAATAAACAAGTGGAAACGGTTAAAGTGGAAATTGGCATAAGCGATGATACCAATACGGAAATATTAAGCGGTTTAAGCGCGGGCGATGAAGTAATTTTAAAAACAAACACTTCTTCCGATTCCGATGATGAGGAAGACGACGAAGAAGAAGAGGCTTCCGGCTCCATTTTAAATATGGGCAGTGGAGGAACGCAAGGCGGACCGCCCAGCGGCATGATGCAATAATTATGATAGAACTTAAAAAAATTTATAAAAAATACCAAGTCGGAGACGCGGAAAGCCAGATATTGAAGAATATTAATTTGAAAATCGAAGAAGGGGAATTTACTGCCATTATGGGGCCGTCCGGTTCAGGAAAAACCACCATGATGAATATCTTAGGCATGTTGGACACGCCGACTAGCGGGCAATATATTTTTAACGGTAAAAATATTTCTTCGTTATCAGGCGATGAATTGGCGGAGATTCGTTTGAAAAATATCGGTTTTATTTTTCAGAGTTTTAATCTTTTAAAACGATCAACGGTAATGAGAAATGTCATTATGCCTTTTATTTACGCGGAAAAACCCAATGGTAACGCGGAAAGAGAAAAAAAAGCGGCCATGGCTTTGAAGAAAGTCGGCTTGGGTCAGGAAAAATTATGGGATCATTTATCTAACCAGCTTTCCGGAGGGCAAATGCAGAGAGTAGCCATTGCCAGAGCCTTGATAAACAATCCGGACGTGTTGCTAGCCGATGAACCAACCGGTAATTTAGACAGTAAATCCGGTTATGAAATTATGAATTTATTTATTGATTTAAATAAGCAAGGCCATACTGTCGTCATGATTACGCACAGTGAAGAAATAGCGCAACTGGCGCATCGCGTTATTCAAATCAAAGACGGAGAAATTATAAAAGATTATCGCAATTAATTATGCTCTATAAAGATTTATTGCAAGAAACATATTTAGCCATTGTCGCCAATAAAGCTCGTTCGGCTTTGACAATTTTAGGTATTGTCATCGGTATCGGCTCGGTTATTGCCATGGTTTCTATCGGCCAGGGTGCGAAGCAATCTATTACGGATAGAATAGAAGAAAGCGGCGCTAATTTATTAACCGTCAGCCCGGGCCAACAGCGATCCTTCGGCCCGATCAGTTCCGGCCAGGGCAGCGCGGAAACTTTGACCATGGAAGATGTGGAATCCATTAAAACGATCACCGATGTAGAAGAGGTTTCCCCGGAATCTTCCAGCCGTTATCAAATCACGGCTTCCGGTAATAATACGAACGCTTCCATTTATGGAGTTTATCCGGAATACGAAGTAGTGAAAGAAGTGACATTAAATAGCGGTATGTTTATCGCTTCAAGCCAAGTTAGCAGTTCGGCCAAAGTAGCAGTACTGGGAGCAACTTTGTCCGAAGATCTTTTTGGTGAAGAAGTTGACCCCGTAGGGCAATCTGTAAAAATCAACGGTATAACTTTTAAAGTGATTGGATTGCTATCGGAAACCGGCAGCGGTATGAATAGCACGGACGACGCGGCATTAATCCCTTTAACGGTTTTACAACGATATTTATCTGGCAGCGAAACTTTATCCAGTATCAGCGTAAAAGTAGCGGACCAAGACGCTATGGATCAAGTGCAGCAAAATATTACTGATGCATTATTAATTAATCATGACATAGCCAGCGAAGACGACGCCGATTTCAGCGTGCGCAGTTCCATGGAAATGGTGGAAATGGCCAGCTCAATATCAAGTACATTAACTATGCTTCTGGGTTCTATCGCGGCCATATCTTTAATAGTCGGTGGTATAGGTATCATGAACATGATGCTAACATCGGTAACAGAAAGAACCAGAGAAATCGGTTTAAGAAAAGCCATTGGAGCCAAAAGCAGCGATATAAATAAGCAGTTTTTAGCGGAATCCATCATGCTTACTTTTATCGGAGGAATTGTCGGTATAATCGGCGGCTGGTTGGCTTCATATTTGATTACAAAATTTTCGGGTACCGCCACTTCCGTCACATATTATTCCGTGGCTTTGGCTTTCGGCGTTTCCGTGGTGATCGGCGTGGTATTCGGATATTATCCGGCTCGGCGCGCATCTCGGCTTAATCCTATAGACGCTTTGCGTTATGAATAATCATTAATTATAAATATTATGAAAGAAAAAATTAGTAAAAAACCAAAGAATAAAATTATCATTATTATTAACATCATCGCGCTGGTAATAATTTTAGCCGTGGCCGGATTTTTCGTGTATGATAAATATATAAAAAAGAACGTTCCGCCAATGGGGCAAGGAGGGCCTATGGGGCAGATGGATATCGAAAGTATGTGTGAAAGAATTAATAGTGGCGAGGAAGATGCAAATAGACAACCGCCGGAAGAAATGGAAAATACTGGCAATAACGAACGTCCTGAAGGAGAAAGCTTTAATCAAGAAGATATGGAGGAGCGCCAAACTCTGATAGAAGAAATATGCGCCGATGGCGAAGTAACAGAAGAAGAAAAAACGCAATTTGAAGAATCTCAACCGAGCATACCTAGTAATAATTAATTAATGAAATATTTAATTAAAATTGATAGAATAGCCGCATGGATATTGCTAAGCAGCATGTTTGGCTATTTTATTAGCGGCTACGGAATGAGCAAGGGAATAATTAGCGCGGAGTTAAGCACTAAGATACATCTAAGCTATCTTTCTTATATTATTTTGGCTTCATTTATTATTCATACTAGTTATGCCATTCATCTGGCTTTTAAACGATGGCGTATTTGGCAGATGCCAGGTAAAATAGCATTGATTTTATTTTTCATTTTCTTTTTCGTCGCTTTTCTTTATATTGATAAATTCTATGAAAAAAAGTCCACTAATATAATAAATAATACCGTCAGCACGAATACAGCCATTGATACGGAAAATAAAGCGGTGGAAAAATCTTTTACCGAGGAAGAATTGGCAAAGTATAACGGACAAAATAACATGCCGGCTTATGTGGCTGTTGATGGCAAGGTATATGATCTAACGCAAGTATTCAGAAATGGCAGCCATTTTTCTCATATAGCCGGTACGGAATTAACCGACGCTTTTTACAGCTATCATGCCAAGCAAGCGATATCTAAATATCCAGTTGTTGGGCAATTTGTTCCTTAGTTGACGAATATTAAAATTTATTGTATTTTAAATACAAATGTGTTATGAATATAATGCATTTGTATTTATTTAGGGCAGGTACCAGAGCGGTCAAATGGGCTTGGCTGTAAACCAAGTGGCCTCCGGCCTTCGGGGGTTCGAATCCCTCCCTGCCCACCTTCGTCCCGCCTGCGGCGGGACTTCGGTGGGCACGGCCCACCGTTGCTCTGTTTTATACAGACTTCGGTGGGCGTGTCTTCCTTAATATTATATATAAAGCATGTATTTTGTTTATATTTTAAAGAGTGCAGCTGATAATAATTTATATATTGGCTCAACTGATAATTTAGATAGAAGAATTCAAGAACATAATACCGGTAATGTAAATTCGACAAAAAATAGAAGACCATTAAAATTAAAATGCTATTTCGTTTTTGAAGAAAGAAAAACCGCAGCACAATTTGAAAAGTATCTAAAAACCGGATCTGGTAAGGCATTCGCTTATAAACACTTTAATATTAAATAAGTATTCAGGGTTCGAATTTTAACCTACGTAGCCCGAAGGGCGAAGTAGGTCCCTCCCGGGATACAATAAAATAAAAAATATGAATTACGGCGACATCTTAAAAAAATCATACCAGCTTACCAAAAAGTATAAAATTTTATGGTTACTTGGTTTATTAATAGGTGGTGGGTCTTCTTACAGCGGAAACTATAGTTTCAGCGGTTTAGGCGATTCAGAACTCGGCAATGATTTAACAAACGAATTTGATTTTTCCATTATTCAAGATTATTGGTATATCGTAGCCGTATTAATGCTTTTGGTGCTGCTCTTTGTATTGGTGGCGGCTGTTATTTCCATTATGGCGCGCGGCGGCTTGTTTCATGGTGTTCATCAAGCGCAGGAAGATAAAAAACCTTCTTTTAAAGAAAGTTTCTATGTGGGCGCCGGAAAGTTTTGGCGCGTGTTGAGCATTCAATTGGCTATGGTGGCCGTCATTGGCGCGGTGATATGCGTATTAATCATTCCGGCCGCGTTGCTCATGATCATTCCTGTGATCGGTTGGGTGATTGGCGGATTGCTATTAATTGTTGCCATTCTCTTGATTATCGTTTTAAGTTTAACTTTTGCTTTGTTAAGCAATTATATTTATTGTTACGCGGTTATTGAAAATCAAACGATTGTGCAATCTATTAAATCCGGCTGGGCGTTGCTTAAAAAGAATTTAGGCGAATCCATTATCATGGCTTTGATTATTTACGGCATTGGCTTTGGCGCGGCTTTAGTGATAATTTTTTCCCTGATATTAATCTTAGCAATTTTTGGCGGGGTCGGCTTCTTATTATATTTAGCGTTTAAATGGATTGGAGTGGGAATAGCCGCCGCTATTGCCTTAATAGTTTTGATGGTTATTGGTTTATTGCTAAGAGGAGTTTTAAATGTATTTACATATTCTTGCTGGGTTTATACTTTTAAAGAATTAAAAGGAAAATAGATATCATGAATTTTATTGCTGATCAAAGAACAGAAATTCCAGGTAAGAGAAAAAGTCGTTGGGATAAATTAAAAGGCACTAGATTTGAGCGAGTTTTATTATTGGTAGGAATTCCTTTGGCCACGCTTGGTGCCGCAGAATATACCAGAGAAAAAGCTAACGAAGCCATTGATGCGCGTGACATGGAAGAGATGTTGTATAAAACGTCTTATGAAGTTAACCCAAGAATAAATAATTTGGAAACTCCTTGGGATCCTCGTGAAAATGTTGAAACGGAAAATGCCATACATAACCTTGATTTTACTCAAGAATTCAAAAAAACCGGTTTGGAATTAGATTCTTTTTATATGTGTTCGTCTGTTGATAAAAATGGCCAAAAAATTATAGATGGTTGGTCATATGAATTGTTGAATGGAAATGTGGTTCCGGTTGGCAGTAAAGAATTAAGGAAAGAAATAATATATGATTGGGGAGTTCCGCCCAGCCAGATGATTATGACGCGCGCAATAATTCTTGACTCTACTTTCGTTCGACCATCCACAATGGCAGGGCCTAGCCAGTATTTGATCCCAAGAATTCCCGGAGAGTATTCTTTTCCACCTGTTTTTCAAGATAAAGAACAAGAATATTGGAAGCAAAGGTTAGATGATGATGTGGAATTATCATTGTCTGTCATTCAGAAGTTAGAATTAACCGAACAACCGCCGGAAACGCAAGAGATGGTAAAGAAAGCACTGGGTGATATTTTTGTAAGACAGACCGCTTATGATATCGAATATGTGAGTGTGGGGGCTAATATGTCGCAATTTACTACTCAGCCGGAGATTAGAGATTCATTAAAAGCTGATAAAATAAAAAAATTAGAAACAGCGCGGGATCGTTTAATAAAAGCTTATGAAGAATTATACCAAATTGAACCAGATGATAACGATCTGCGCATTTTAAAAGAAAATAATATTACTGCCATTGCCGGTAAAGATGTGGCTTTTTTTGGAATAGCAAAGAAATTATCAATTGCTACCGGATATGATACGGATTTTTGGACCAATGAATATAACCAGCGCTTAGAGCCGCTGCCAGTAGAAGAGCCAACAGATGCGGTTGCGCAATTATAAATAGGTTGACAAAAAGAGTTTTTTTAATAATAATAGGCCGAAGTAGCTCAGCTGGTAGAGCAACAGTTTTGTAAACTGTAGGTCGTCGGTCCGAATCCGACCTTCGGCTCCGTTTGAAAGAAGATATAATTAATAATTGAAAATTAAGAAAAAATATGTCACAAGATAATCTGGTAAAAATGGAGTGCAAGGAGTGCAAGAAAACCACCCATTACACCAAAAAGAATAAAAAGAAGTTGCACCAAGCGGGTAAACTGCAATTGAAGAAACATTGCAAATTTTGCCACAAGCACACTCCGCACAAAGAAACGAAATAATAATTGCGTAGAGACAGAACAATGTCCTGTCTCTACATCTATAGGGGCGTCGGTTAATGGTAAACCAGCGGTCTCCAAAACCGCAACTGCGGGTTCGATTCCTGCCGCCCCTGCCTCTTTATTTGCATCGTCCATAATTTAATATCTTGATTCGCTAGATATAAAAATATTCTTTGATTAAAGGTGTTTTTTTTGATATATTAAAGCATATGGAGAGACTATTTTGATAAAGAATCAAAAGAAAGAATATGATAATAATAAGGCAGATTAAATATATGAAAAAAATTATTATCCCATTTTTTGTTTTAATGCTTGGTTTATTTTTTGTTTTAGAGTCAAATGCTGATACAAGTCCTAGCATTAGGATGAAATCAAGCCGAACACGAATGGTAAAAGGCGATACAGTCACGATCTCGGGCAGAGTTATTCCCAAAAAGGCCGGGGTGGCTGTTAATATCTTGCGAAGCCAGAATGATCCGTCTGATGGATATAAAATTATCAAAACTGTGGCCACAGATAAATATGGAAAATATTCGGCAGATATCATTTTAATGAAAACAAGGCGTATTAGAACCTTTTACAAATATTCAGGCAAAAAAATTTATAGCATTAGAAGAAAAGTGGTAATAAATAATAAAGTATTAATTGTTCCCGGCTATGAAAATGCTAAAGAAGCTCTGTCAACCGGAACAATATTAGTAAATAAAACCGGCGATTGGGACTATACGGGAAACCCAGAAGATAATTCTTTTCCATATCCAATAGACTTTATTGACATTAAAGATATTTACCTCGGGATTGATGAGGATAATCTCTATGTCTTGACTGTTTTCGATGGCATATGGCCAGAGAATAATAGCGATTGGCCTTCGTTTGATGGCGATCACGTTACTAGTTATTCATTTAGTATTGCCATTGATAGCGATAATAACCCAGATACCGGTTGTCTATCTGACGGTGGCGTAGAAATGACTTTAGATATTGGTGCAACCAAGAATGTAGAAACGGGAACATACAATCATTATAGAACAAATCCTACCGGAATAGAATTTCCAGAAGAAGATAGGTATGAGAATTTTTATTTTTTTGATGGAAAAATTATTGGAGGCCCTGGTTATGATTATTTTATTAATATTTATCCTCTAAGTAATTTAAATTTAACAAAGGGCCAGGCAGTTTCTCTTAAAATAAAATCTGAAGCAGAAAGTAAAGCATATTCCCATGCTTCCGCCGACGACATCAATTGGTACGATGGCCCAGGAGTAAATAATATTTTTGTAACTCTTGGAAAAAATGAGACTATAAATATTGATTAATTCTAATACGTATTTAATTCTCTATCCGGATTGGCGCGAAAGGGAATTACGGAAAAGTTTTGATTGCTTGCTTTATAAAGATATTCAGCTTCTTTTTCTTCTTTGATATATTCAACATTCAGTATCAAATTATTATGATTGGCATAGCGCTTTAATAATTTTTTGCGATATATTCTGTCGGATTTTGAAGTATTGTAAAATAAATCTTCAATACCAATGCAGTTGGTATTTTCCCAGTATAGATCGCGGTATGATGCTCCGGCATCATCAATAATTGATTCGCCATTTTGCGGGCAAATGATAGATTGATTCTGCGTTTCCAGATTTTCCCGAATTTTTTGTATGAGTTTAACCATGCGGTTGGCGGATTTTTTCGTACCAAAACCGTGATTGCCCCAATAATAATATCCGTCGATAATATCCAAATAGACTCCATCAAAACCCGCTGCTTCAATGCGGTCGAGATAGGGAAGTATCCCAGTTTCCCACCAAGCATCGTGCCAATATTTCACTTTATAGTTGCCTGCCCAATTTTTATTCTCCGGCCCCAGCCAAGCGGGCGGATCATTGGCCCAGGCGTCTTGCCAGTAAAAACGATATTCCTCCGCTTCGCCAAGGGATAGATAGGCAAGAACGATTTTTCCGCTATCTCGCAAATTTTGTATTTGTTCGTAGGTATACGCTTCATCGTCTGTGCCGTCTTTGGAGTAATCAATAACCACAATATCATATGCGGTGCTAGCTAATGCTTCCGTATCCGCGTCCTGCAATTGATAAACCCATGAATCCACGTTTTTCCAGATGTCGTCATTTAATGCTTGTGCTGTTGTACTAATAAAAAAGCCGGGAAAAATTATTAGAAGTGAAAATAATATTTTTTTCATATTATAATTATATCAATTGCCCCATATTTTGGCTAATGGTATAATATAAAAATAATAATTTAAATAAAAAAAATGAAAAAAACTTTTTATTTGATGCTCGTTGTTTTGTTCATCGGTTTGGCGCTTTATGCAGCCATGCCCGGGCAAACAAAAGCCATGACAATACAGGATAGATTTAATGGCAATGCTTATAATGGGACATGGGAATTAACAAGCGATCCCTGCGAGCCGGAAAACGTTGGCAATACCGGATATATTTCTTTTCAAACACTCAGTTTGAAAAGAAAAGGCGGATTAAAAGTTAATAATGCCGTTTGGTTCGATGAAACTAGTGTTACCATGACCGGGCGAGTATATAAAAAGAATGATAAATTTCGCGTAAGATTCACTTATCCTGTTGATGACACCAGCTGGGATGGATTAATCAAAGGAAGAATCACGCAAAAAAGAATTAGAGGCACTTATACTCATTCGTCAGACGGCTGCACATGGGGCGGGTCTTTTAATGCGCCAAGGCAATATAATTAATCAAGATCCGTACGTTCCGGTTATATAATCTTGTTCAATAATATTTCCCTGCATGTTTGTTTCCAATTCGGAAATTGTGGAAGCGGTTACAGTCGCGGTATTTAAAGCATAAATTTCCCATTGATAACGATGGTTTTCTCCGCCCGGCGGGCAAGGGCCGCTATATTGAGTTAAGGAAAAATCATTTGGCAATTCCGTTCCGCCCGAAGGAACGCTATTTTGCGATACGGAAGATGCGCTGGAGGAAATATTTTTTACGCCCCAATGCATAAAATTTGAAGCATCAATGTCTCGCACGATAATAACAAAACTTTGCGTTCCAGCAGGCGCGGAAATCCAATTGAGTTCGGGGTTAACATCGCTTCCATCGCAAGTAAATTCCACGGGAATAGAGCCATTATCCGCAAAAGCGGGGCTTGATATGGTTAAACTGTCATCATCAACCACGGTTATGGTAGCCGGATTATTTATACTCGCTAAGGTGGCTCCGCTGGGATTTGATAATGTAATATAAAAAGTCTCGTTGTTTTCATTATCGATATCTTGCACCAAGCTTAAAGAAAGAGTGGCGGAAGTGGCTCCGCTGGGAATGGTTAGCGTGCCAGTAGCTGAGGTATAATCCGATCCTGATATAGCCGTATTATCCGATGTAGCGTACGAGACGGTTATATTGTTCGATGAAGCCGCGCTTATGTTAATCGCAACATCGATAGACACGGCGGATTCATTTCCGGAATATGCATTGGCGGAAAAATCCAAAGTTGGCGTTGTTTCAGTGATCTCTTCTTCTTCGATTTCGTCGTCCGTATTGGCGGTTCGCACTTTTTTTAGATCAGACCAAGGCCCGGTAATTTCACCTTTTTTTGCGCGAACTTTAAAGTAATAAACTTTATTGCGTGTTAAATTATTTATTTTTTTTCTTAAATTTTTCGTTGAAACTATTTTAATTAATCCTTTGTTTCTATTTAATACTTTAATTTTATAATTCTCTGCGTTTGTCACCTTATTCCAGGCTAAGGTGACGGAAGTATTGTCTTTTACTAAAACATGAACATTCGACACCTTTTTTAAAACCGTAATGGAATCCGCCTTTGGAGCATAGAAAAATGCTAAATTTATCAAGCAGACAAACAGTAATATTTTTTTCATACCTCAATATTTAATGGTAATTACCCTTAATAATAACATATTATTAATATCATCGTATAGATAGTTTGTAGAAACTATAATCTATCAAAAAATTTATATTTGTGTTAATATTTAATTATGAAAAAACAAATAATCGGTAAATTTAAAGAAGAGCCCAGAACAACAATAGCTTGGTTGGCGATCGGCCTGGGTTTGGTCGCCTGGTTCGGCGTTATTGTTTCGATCATTGTACAAGCAATATTATCACAGCCCGACAACGAAAAAATCTGTTTGATTATTGGTATAATTTTTATGGCTTTTGCCATTATCTGCGATCTCTCTTCTGTAATTACCGGCATTATAGCTCTTAAAAAAGGCGAACGATCGTGGCTATTATGGGCAGTGTTTATTCCGGCGATATTGCTTTGCTGTTTTTGGAGTTTAGGTATTGTTGATTATTTTTTTAATAGTTTGTCATGAAGAAAATAAAAAAAATCTGCGTAATTTTATTTGTTGCGTTTTTTTTAATTTCATTGAAACAAGTTGCGGCGGAAACATATTCAGTAACCAAAGAAGCAGACACACTAGACGGAACTTGCGATGCGGATTGTTCTCTAAGAGAAGCGATTGATACCAGCAATGAAAGAGAAGGCTTGGATACGATACAAATTCCCAGCGGGCATTACACCATTACTATAGAAGGTGTTGATGAGCAAGAAAACGCCACCGGAGATTTTAACGTGTTCGACGATGTGACCATCATCGGCAGCGGCATGGACGATACCATTATCGACGGAAATTATTTGGATCGCGTTTTTGATTTGGAAGACAGTATATTTGATTGGAGTTCTTCGCAAGTGACCATTCAGGATTTAACCATACAAAACGGCGAACTGCGTATTTACGAATCCAACTACGATTATTATTTGGGCGGGGGAGGAATTTTAAGTTATGGCGCGGTTTTAGAAATGACTAATGTAAAATTGCAAAATAATAAAATATACGGCGCGGAAGGTGGGGGAGCGTATTTGAACAGAGACGCTTATTTAACCAATTGCGTGATTACGGGCAACTATTCCGATTCCATCGGCGGCGGGCTTTATCATTGGGATAGGCTGAATATAGAAGGAAGCACGATTACGAATAATACGGCCGATTATAACGGCGGAGGGATATACTTTGATTGCGAGGATCCGGAAAATTCCTGTAATGATTGGTATTATTTGCGCATTGAGCATTCATCCATCAGCCATAATCAATCCGGCAGAGATGGCGGAGGCCTTTATGCTCAAGGAGAAGCTTACATAAAAAAAACCGATATTAGCGATAATATCGCCGAATCCGGAGGAGGTATTTATGTGGAGATATATAATAATATCATGTTGAATAAAGTAAATATGTACAGAAACAGCGCGGAAAAAGGAGGGGCTATTTATAATGGCAATCATGTTCAAGTTAAAAAATCTTTGCTTGCGGATAATAATGCCGCTTTAAAAGGCGGGGGAATTTACAATGAAGATACAATATTCGTTGGCAATAGCACTTTGTACAACAATTCCGCTGTTTTGGGCGGAGGGATTTATAACCACAGCGCCGGCCAGCAAAAAATATTATTCTCCACTATCTATGGCAACGACGCCTCAAATAAAGGCGGCGCAATCTATCAAGAAAATAAAGGCGTTTATTTTCAAATAAAGAATTCCATTATCGCGGAAAACAATTGTGCGTCGGAAAAACATAAAAAGTTTATCGAATCTTTCGGTAATAATATCAGCGATAATGATTCCTGTTATTTTAATCATGAATCCGATCACGGCGGGATAAAAAAACAGATCGTAGAAGATACTTTGGCGGATAACGGCGGCTATACATTTACTTTGGCCTTGGCTTCAAAATCACCGGCCATTGATGCTATAGAACATTCTTCTTGTACGGATTTTGATAATGAAACTGTAAAATACGATCAAAGAAGAAAAAGAAGATTAAAAAAATGCGACGCGGGAGCTTATGAAAAATAACTGATTTACATTCCGGCTATTCTAGCGCCGCCTTCGTAATTTTCATCAAAGACCAATTCAGTAAATAACACTTTCTTTTTATTGTTATAACGATAAGTTTTTACCCAAGCTTGGCCTGCGCTGGCTTGGCTCATGGTAATTTCATCTTTCCTGTCTTCATCCCAATCAGAAGTTGTCACATCAACAGAACCGAAAAAAGTGTTGCCGAATGGCGTGTAAAATATTTTTTTCCGTTTGCCGTCAGCTTCAAACACTCTTACTTCAGCGATGCGGTCTCCGGCGGTGCCGGCAATGATTTCATCCGCACCGTCGGCATCAATGTCTCCGGTTGTGATATTTAAACCGCCCGTATATTCTTTTTCAAAGGCGCGGAAAACTTGCAGTCTTTCGCCGTTTTCCGAAAGTACGGCAATCAAAGTTTTTTCACCGGATAATAAGCCGGCTATAACTTCGTCCACGCCATCAGCGTCGATATCTCCTGAAGCAACATCCACTCCGCTGGTATATGAATTGGCAAAAGGCTCTGTTTGCCAAAGAAGAGTTCCATAGCGGTCGAAAACTTTTACTAATGATGTTTTGCCCGGTCCAGAACCAGCAATTATTTCATCTATGCCATCGCCGTTTATATCACCCGAGGCTACACGCATGCCCTTTTGGTATTTATAGCGAAAGGCTGTAAATTTACCCAGTAAATAGTCATTCTCCGTTTTTATTCTAATTATGCCGGTGTTATTGATATCTTCGGCTAGAATAATATCTTGCTCTCCCGTGCCCTTTACATCGCCGATGGCAATATCAGCTTTACTCATTTTTTCGCTGTCCGTGGCCAAGCTCGCGTTCACATCGCCTGTTTGGCATAAAGTTTTTACAAAGCCGACGTAAGGAGCGTTTTGCACTACTGCTACATGATCTGTTATAGAAGAATTGGTCTTATTGATAAATTGAATAATTTTTTTATTTTTATTTCCAAAATTATCAATGGCTTTTATTTTAATAAATATTTTGCCGTCCTTAATATCGGTTAAAGACCCGTAATAATAAAAAGGATAAGTGCTTTGGTCGGAAAGCGTGCTTAGCAATTGCCAGGTTTTTTCCCCATCATCGCTTATGGATATGGAAATGGTTTCTACTCCAGAACCTAAATCCGTGGCATAACCGCTTAATGATAAATAATTATCAATCACTTGGCCGGAATCAGATGATATAGTTAATTCGGGCAGCCAAGTATCTTTTGTTAAATTTTCCGGGATAAAGGTTACAGGATTATACCAATCATTGGCGATATTTGGGTCTGTAACATGTCCATAATAGACCCAAACATTATTGTAGGGGTTTTTGTGAATGCCGTAATGCAAATGAGGGGACCATCCGCCGTTTTCCCAAGATTCACCCAAAACACCTAATTGCGTACCGGCTTTAACTTCCTGACCGTCCGCTACCAGGGGCATGGAAGGTTTTAAATGGCCATATAGAGAAACTATTTTAGAACCGTTAGGCAATTCGTGCTCAACAAGAATAACTAATCCAAATTGAGAACGTTCTTTCACATCCACTACCACGCCATTGGCACTGGCATATACCGGCGCGCCCGCGCCCATTTCAAAGCCCAAATCAATACCCATATGCCATGTATTATCTCCAATTTGATCACCATGCTGCGTAGAAACATTCCATATACCCATAGGGTAGATGAAATTATCCGCTTGTTCGGCCGATATGATATATGGTATTAGCAGGAAGAAGAAGGAAACTGTCGCAATTAACTTTTTCATGATAAAATATTAACATGATGTAATAATTTTGGCTAGGAATATTAGTAAAAAATAATGGATAAAACTTGGCAAGATATAATTGAATATTTTATCTACGATACTTTAAAGATATTTGTTCTTTTAATTGTAATAATTTTTATCGTATCAATTATTCGCACTTTTTTTTCACCGGCCAAAGCGCGAGACATATTAGCCAAGCGTCATTCATTTTTTGGCTATATTTCCGCAGCTCTGCTTGGTGTTGTTACGCCTTTTTGTTCTTGTAGCGCCGTGCCTTTGTTTCTCGGCTTTGTGGAAGCGGGAGTTCCTTTGGGAATAACATTTACTTTTTTGGTAGCCTCGCCCATGGTAAACGAAGTGGCTTTGGTTTTAATGCTCGGCATGTTCGGCTGGAAAATAGCTGTTGTTTATATTGTCAGCGGATTAATAATTGCCATTGTTTCCGGATTTATCATTGGTAAATTAAATGTAGAAAATTTAATCGATAAATCAATTTACGATAATAAAAAAGAATTACAATTAAAAAATAAAAACTGGAAAGAAAGATTAACTTACGCCAAGAATTATACTTTTAAAATTTTTAAGAAAGTTTGGTTGTTTATAATTATCGGCGTGGCTTTGGGCGCGTTTATCCATGGGTATGTGCCGGAAGATTTTTTAGCGCAATACGCGGGCGCGGATAAATGGTACGCCGTGCCCTTGGTGGTTTTAATCGGCATTCCACTTTATTCCAATGCCGCGGGCATGATTCCGCTGGTTAGCGCTCTTATGGAAAAAGGCGTGGCCGTGGGTACAGCCTTGGCTTTTATGATGGCCGTTACCGCTTTATCTTTGCCGGAATTTATGATCTTGAAAAGAATCATGAAAACAAAACTTATCCTAATTTTCGCCGCCGTGGTCGGCATTGGTATTATTTTTACCGGATATTTATTTAATTATTTCTTTAAATAGAATTTTTTACCATAAAAAATGGCTGATTTCAGCCAAATAATATCCGTCTACTCTTGACAAAAAAGATAAACCGTGATATTGTCATTGGTATTTTTTAAATATTATTGATGTTCCTGATTACATAAATTTATGAAAATATTAGACGATAATTACAATTTTAGTCAAAAGATAGAAAAGAAAATAGGAGAAAAAGCAAGAGAGACGACTAAAGTGCATCAGCATATTTTGTTATTTATAGTGATTTTTGCCATAGCTTTTTTAATGTATCTTTGTTTTGTTTTTTTTCATATCAAATATATTGATAATCCCATAAAAGAAAAAAAAGATGAAATAATTTTAACCGAATCATGCGAAAAAAAATATTCATTTAATTATCATCTTCTTAAAAAAGATTCCACTTTTTCTCTGCAAGAAAATGCTTATTTTATTAGTCCAATATCAAAATCTTCGTTGGTATCTATTTTAGACGAAGGTGGGTATACCCTGAATTATATTATTGTTAAAGATCCGGAAGACAATAATGAAATCTATATTTTTATTGGCGGCTATCCGCGAAATAAAATGACCAATGTGATTGAATATAAATCGTTTGATAAAAATGTCCTTTCTTCTCCCATAAAAGATTCAGCAACGACATGGTATGCGTTTCTAGAAAATGGCGATGGAAAAATTTCAGACTATGATCGCACTCGTTTGGCTGTCATGTTGGATCAAAATGAACCGATTATAACCGGAGTTCAATTTGGAGGTTATATGTCCGATGGCAGCGAAACGGATTGGCGGGATATGTATAATTTTTTTGAAGAATATGATTATCGCGAAGGTATGCTGATAGATGATGTCGGTCGAAGCGCGGGAAAAAATTATAAGCGATGCTATTCGGTTTTAGCGAAATAATTATTTAAGTAAATAGGTTTTAAAATATGAAATTGCTAGAAAACTACAACCACATACGAAAAACAATGGAAAAGAAAAAAGCAACCGCATCTTTTAAATGGTTTTTTATTGCTTTATTTTCCGTTGAAGCCGTATTTTTATTGATTATCACTGTCTTTGGTTTATTCAGAATTAGCGTGGCGGATATCTATAATTATGATAAATTAGCCTTGCCTTTAATTTATTTTTTATTTTTTCTTTCGTTAATAGTTTCTACTTTTTTTGTTCTATATTTTCGTGCGCGTTATCCGCAAAAAGATCAAACCAAATTTTTTTTAATCGGCACAGGAATAATTTTCATTTTTTGCTTGCTGCAGTCTGTAACTATATTGGCTTTGCCCATGGAGGATCGAGTCGCGGCTTCATTAGATGTCTCATACGGCGATAAATCAGACAATCTGGCTATATTATCTCTTATACCAATAAGTTTATTCGTTTTTCCTTTAATAAAAAGTATTTCTTTTTTATTTCCTCCGGTATTTGCATTAGGCATGTATATTTTTCATATTTTATCTATTTTTTTCAGTCTTGTGGATTCATGGTCCAAAGCCGGCCTGATTATGGCCCCGTTATATGTTTTATGGAATTTTATCAGTTATTTTGTTTTAATATATTTTGTTCGTTTTATTCTACGCTTGCCTAAACAAATATTATGGATTTTAGCTTTGTTTGTTTTAACTATTATTGCTTATATAAGTTTTTCTTTTTGGTTTTATAAATTAGTTCAGTCTCCAAAGGAAGAAGAAAATAGAGAAAAAGAACGCATAGAAAGATGCGAGGAAAAATATTCTCGGGATTATCCGCGAACCGAGGAAAAACCTTTAATGGGCCAAGATGTGGGTTTTATAAATCCCATTTCAAAATCTACTGTAGCTTCAATATTAAAAAAAGGCGATTTTACGCTGGAGTATATTGTAGTAATTGATCCTGAAACTAATAACGAAATTTATATTTTTTTAGGAGGTAATCCGTTATCAACAAAAAGCAGCCTTCGCAAATATATACCTTTTGATGAATCCGTCGTTACTTCATCGATTAAAGATTCAACCGCGGCTTGGTATTCCACTTCTATTTCAGCTGATAAGCCTGTTTATAGCGAAGATCGTTCTCGCCTAGCAACCCTTTTAGATCAGGATTCTCCGATTATCACGAAAATTCAATTTGGCAGATATATGCTTGACGGCCGAGTAACAAATTGGCTGGATTTGTATAAATTCTATGAAGAATACGATTACGAAAAGGGGATGATAGCAGACTCTCATTATTACGGAGTGCCGCGGAATTACTCGGAATGCTATGATGTTTTGGCAAAATAATTTGTTGATAACAACTAAATAATGCTAATATATAATTAGCATTATTTTTTTATTAAAAATATGAAAATAAAAGTACTGGCCAAAACCAAGGCCAAGCAAGCAAGAATAGAGAAAGTAGATGATGTTACTTATAAAGTTTATGTAAAAGAAGTGCCGGAAGATGGAAAAGCCAATGAAGCAATTATTTCGGCGTTAGCTAATTATTTTAGCATTCCTCAATCGAATGTTCAGCTGCTTTTTGGAAAGACAGCCAAACAAAAAATATTCTTAATATTATAAGAATATGAAACAATATTTATTATTAATAATACTATTATTCACCTGCAGCCCGGTTTTTGCCGCGACAACGGCTTGGCCCGCGGAAAATCCCGGTACGGAAATAGGGGGCAACCTACCGGCCGGATACGAGCCCTCCGGAGTCATTTGGCAGAGCAGAATAGGGGATTTATTTTTAGTTTGGGATAACGGATATGTCACACAGATGGATACTTTAGGCAATATCGATAATACTTCATATTATGGCGGAGATTACGAAGGAATAACCATTGCGGATCAACAAAGCAATAATGTTTATATTGGCGTGGAAAACCCCGATACTATAATTGAATTGGATATTTCCACTTGGTTGCAAACGGGAAAATCATGGGATCTGACTACCTGGATGAACAGTACCGATTCCAATCAAGGTTTGGAAGCGATAGCTTTTGTACCAAACGGGTATCACCCTTATACCGCGAGCGCTTCAGGCGGTTTATTTTATACTGGCATGCAAGAAAACGGCACGGTTTATGTTTTTGATGTTGATTTGTCAAACTCCGGTTCAGTTTCATTGATAGATTCCTTTACACCGGTAGCTGGACAAACCGATATTTCCGATGTGTTTTTCAGCAGCGACACCGGACTGTTATATGTTTTATACGACAGCGCGAATGAACTGTTAGAAATAAATCCGCAGGATAAAACAATAATAAATGAATATACGAATATTCCCGGATCAGATCCGGAAAGAGGACAGGAGGGTATTGTTATTGTTCCCGATTCTCCCAATGCCACAGCTACGGTTTATTTCGCGTATGATACTGGAGGCGTTTCAAAAAACACGAATTATCCTATTATTTATTTAGACACCGAAGAAGATGTCGAGGAAGAGGAAGAAGAATTAACTATTTCTTTGCATCATCGATATTTAACCATCAATAATCAGCGCATAAAAGTATTTCAGAATAAGCCCATTTTAGCCAAGTTTAAAAGCGCAGATTTTCGAACTGATGGAAAAACGGAAATTATTATTGCGGCTCTGATGAACAAGAAAAGAGGGAAAGTGATAACCGTTGTATATGAAGACGCAAATAATATCAATATTATTAAGAAGAAAACATTAGATTTTCCCAAGAATAAAAGCGAAATAAAAATCAGGCTGAAAACGGAAAATAACAGATTTAAAACTTATTTTGATTCTAAAAAATTTATTTGGAAAATGTTGGAATCGGGAAGCTTTCGCTTGATTTAATTACTTTTCAATTATCTTTTTTAAACGAAATACGCTTTTTCCGGAAACAAGCATTTTCGGCTTTTTATTCTTTTTAGCGCGCCTTCTTTTTTCTTTCGCGTTTAATTTTTTTTCCCACAAATCATGATTGGGCATATTTACCAAGTGGGAGCATCACCGTCATCCACTTTGAATAAGCTGGAAGCGTCGTCTAGGTGAACAATATAAATTTCCGGATTTTCACTATTTTCGTCTCGTAAAGTAAATATATGCCAACTAGTATTATGATATTTTCCAAAATCATTAATTTTATCTTCATCATATTGGTCACCTAAAGTTGCGGCAATTAAATGTTCCCCGGTTTCCGGCAAAGTGGCCAGGCTAAAAGTATGAGAACCGTTTTTATTCATTTTCCAATAAGTAACAGTTTGATCCTCTAATTCCCGCCATTGTTCATAATCAGTAACCTCGTATTTGGTATAAACGATTTTTGCATTTTTTATACTATCAAAAGTGTAATCAATAAATTCCGACGGCATTCTCAAATCAGTTAATGTGTTATTTTTAACATTTAGTTTTGAAACTCCAAAACCTTCTCCACCGCCGTCACCTCGGGGTCTTGGTGGTTCCACGTCATTCATTGAAGTAAAAAAAATGACATTTTTATTTTTCCAAGCAAACTCATCCACAGTCATGAAAGAGGCAACCACTTCGCCTTTTTTATTGACAACTGATTCATATTCGGAAGTGGAAGTGTGGCTCTCCACTGTAAAATATTTATTTCCCGGAGACCAAACTGGTTGGCTTACCGGCTCGCTTTGTAAATCTTCAAAAACGGTTTTTTCTTCAGTTTCCGTATTATAAAGAACCGGATAATTATCGTTATCGTAATACACAAGCCATTTGCCATTTTTTGATAACGAGGGCAATGTCCCTTCACCGATTTCTTCTTTTAGTCCGGCGGCTAATATATTCTGTATAATTACACCATCTTGTTCATAATAAATAATACCACCATAATTATCATATACTTCAGAAGCTAAAGCCGGAAGAATGGCTACACAGCCGAAAAAAAAGGCTGAAAGCGTTAGTAAAAACCATTTTGTTTTCATAGTGTTTTTGTTGGGAACGCACGTGTGCGTTCCTTACTTAAATATTAATTCAATATATTATAGCATTTATGGCTTGATTATGCTATTATTATTAAATAATAAATAAAATAAAACATTATGGCAGAACAAGTAAAAAAATTATATCGCGCGAAAAATGATCGCGTAATTTTCGGCGTATGCGGAGGCTTGGGCAAGTATTTTGGAATTGATCCAGTCTGGCTGCGTGTGGCTTTTGTTTTATTTGCCTTGGTGGATGGCGTTGGCATATTGGTTTATTTAATTATGGCCGTGGTTATTCCGGAAGATAAAAACGAGGAAGTAAAAGGAGAAAGCAAAGCTTTGATTAAAGAAAGCGTTAGTAAAAAATGGTATCAAAATCCCAGAAATTTATTGGGTTCCGCCATTATCGCCCTGGGCATGGTGTTGCTTTTTAATCAATTTTTTCCCATGTCCTGGCATTGGCTGCGCTGGGAAATAATTTGGGCTGTATTAATAATTGGCATCGGCGCATTTATTATTCTTAAAAATACTAAAAAGAAATAATATGGCGGAAGCAAAAAAAATAGAATTCAATCCCGGAAAAATTTTATTCGGCGTATTGGTTATTTTTATCGGCATTATATTATTAGGAAAATCAACCGGATTGTTTCCCGTTGAAATCAGCTTTCCTTGGTGGAATTTATGGCCCTTATTGATAGTTTTTGGTGGCTTATCTATGTTAAGCGGCAAAGGCTGGCTTTCAGCGGTGATCAGCTTGGCTATTGGTCTGGCGGTGATTGCCATTGTGGCTGCTCTATTGTTTGTGAACTATCCCAAGAACACAAGCGAACAAACTTATCTCATTAGCGTAGATAAACAAGAAAGCGCCACTGAAGCCAGCATAGAAATAAGTACCGGAGCCGGCACAGTTGATATAACCGGTGGAGCGGATAAATTGCTGGAAGGGTCTCTGGTCAGCAGTTTTGCGCAACCAACAATAACATCGGACATGAATGATGATATTCAAGATGTAGAGCTAAAAATGAAAACCGAGCATAATTTTTTCGTGATTCCGGAAAAAAATGATTTAAATTTAGAATTGAATAATGATTTGCCTCTGTCTTTATCGCTGGATACCGGAGCTACTGACATGATTTTGGATTTAAGCGAAGTTCTGGCCAAAAAAGTGGATATAGATACCGGCGCTTCTACCTTGGATTTAACTTTCGGAAGCTTACTGCAAGAAGAAATGGAAGCGAACATCGATGCCGGCGCCGCTACTATCATGTTAAATATTCCAAATAATGTTGGTTTGTATATGAATTTAGATTCCGGTTTGACCACGAAAGATTTCGATAAATTCGTAAAAAAAGGGGAAAAAGTATACGAATCGGAAAATTACGATAATACTGTTTCTAAAATTAAACTGGATATGAATTTAGGGGCAACCAATTTGGAAATTAATTGGATTGGCTCCGAAGAAGCGCAAGCAACCCCGGAATGGCTGGCTTATAGCAGTGTCGATAAGAATTTTTCTTTTTCTTACCCTGTCGGCTGGGAAAAAGCAGAAGGGATAGACAATGATTTATTGTCCGTTGATTTCAGCGACGATGGCCAATCCATTCTGCAATTAGATTCTCCGCACTACGGAACGGGTTTTGAAATGCATGATGTCGTGTCCACTGAATATTTTGCCACCAACGATGCCAATACTAAAATTAAAATGATGTCATTAAAGCCTACGGCGGAAAATATTGAAGGAAATTATCTGGCTTTGGCTATTTGGCAAAAAGGATGCAATACGGAAACAGACGCGGCTTGCATAGACAGCGGGGATGCGGATAGCGGCATTTTTATCATGGCTCTGGGAAAAGACGAAGCCACGCGAAATGTGCGCTTGGCCATTATGAAACAAATTCTGCAGTCTTTTAGATTTGAATAATTTTACTCCTCAAACGGCATCCAACTAAACACTTTCTTGCCAACATGGTTTAGTAGCACTACTACATGCTTATCTTGTATTTCTACTCTGTAGTCTTTGTTTAAGTATTGGTAACTGGTT
>JBAZVM010000004.1:0-104969 GCA_041660885.1 Patescibacteria group bacterium
ATTGCCCGCGGAAGTAGCCCATCGCAAGCCGCCATACATTATAACTACCACGGCTAAAATGCCGGCAATACTCACAGCAAAGTTGTAGACTGTGGTTATGTAATCGGTTAAATTTTCTATATAAAGCTTATTACCAATGGGGACTTCCAAGGGATAAAGAATGTCATCGGCGTAAGTTGTAGCGGCAGAAGATGTATTAGTGTTAGTATTTTGGGCTTGCAAGGAAAAGGGTAAAATAAAATAAAAAATAAAAAATAAAAATAATAACACTTTGCCATTAATACTTTTGTGAGGGAATATTCGCATGATTTTATTTATTGCTATTTTGCGATTCCTTTGGAACAGTGGTAATTAGAGGATCGTAATTTAATTCTAAGTTATTGGATTTTTTTATGGTTACTGAAGAAGTAGTGCTATTGTCTGTAAATAAAAAAGTACCAAAAAAAATCAGATAAATAGCCAAGCAAAGCAAACTTAAAACGGCTAAGCCAACGAGAATAAAAAAATAATATCGATGCGGTTCTTTTTGTTTCTTTTTTCTCATTTTAATTTAATCTTATGAATATTTTTTTCCGCTTTATCAGTGAAGTATAAATAAGTGCCGTCGGCCGAAATATTCATGGAATCCACAGTATACGCGCTGGTGCCGGTAGCGCTGGTAGGCACGGCAATTAAACTTTTCGTGCCGGTTTTTATATCGATTTTATAAATGCTATCTGGGGTATCATTGGCAATATCTTTATTGTATCCTGCTCCCGTAGGCAAGTCATTTGGCACGGCGCAATAAGCGGTGCTGCCGGTACCGAACGTACATTTATCTACCCAGGTATCTATCTCTAATGGCACGCGATTATTTCCTATGGCGTCTCCCTCGGCATCCACCACCCAAAGAGTTGGTTTAAAATCAGAATACGAACCAAATACGCTATAAATCATTTGTTTGCCATCGGGCGACCATTGATAATTAAAATCTCTGCCCTCCACGGTCATTTGCTTATAGTTTTCCCCATTTAATCCAATGGGAATTACTTTTTGCCTATCACCATCCATATAATCGTTATAAGTGGCAATGGCCTTGCCAGAAGGAGACCAGCTAACTTGCACTTTGTCGCCATTTTCACCTAACCGCTCGATCCCTTTAGGGTCGGAGCCGTCCGGATTGATTGTGCCCAACCATCTGTCTTCTTCGTCTAGCGCCATGTATTTATAACCAATTTTGTCGTTATTCGGGGAAAAAGTGAATTCTTCCATTTCTTTGGGCAAAGTATATTGCTGTTTTTTTTGAAAATCGTAATATAAATTATAACCGTCTTGAAATTCCAACACGGCTTGATTGCTGTTGTTGGACCAATTTACTTTTTCTACGCCTTTAAAGGCTTCATCGGATAGCGAGACTATCTCGCCATCGGCATTAACAGTATAAAATTTTCCGTCTTCCGCGTTATAATACTGCATATCCTGCCCATTGGCGGCTAAAGTGGCGTCTTGCGCGGCTTCGGGCAAAATTGTTTCCGCCAAAGTATTGCCGCCGTTGGCTACAGAGCTGATTGCCGGAATCCCTTCAAAAGCATTCACATTTTCCACGCTTACACCTATATTCAGGTTTAAATTAATTTCCGGAAAAACCGTTATAGGCACCATATTTCCATTAATATTAACATATTCTTCTTTGGGCGCTTTAAAAAACAGCACGTAAATTAAAAAACCGAAAAAAGCTGCTACCACTAGCATAGCAGTTACATATAGCACTTTCTTTTGCGTATCAGTTAGATTAAAATTCATAAATAATACTTTATCTTCTGTTTATTATAATATTTTTTATAATATTAGGCAACTACAAAAAATCAACCAACAATTGCATTATAAAAATCTTTAAATGTCTCCCATAATCCGCTTAATACTTCTCCTACAGCTTCGGCTGAATAAACAAATATAGCGACTATAATAACGATAATCGTTAATATAATCCCATAAACTAAAAACGCCAGTAGAATTTGAAAACCCGCGTTTAATTTCTGTAACATATTCATCTTTACTATTTTTACCTTACCTAAAATCGGCACATCTATGCCCTTGCTCACCAAATCCAAGTAAAATAAATAAATGAGCAAAGGGAAAGTAAGCAGCCAGCCGCATCCATAACCTTCCCAACCCAAATCAATCAATTCTTCAATAATGGCTTGTGTAGCTTTTTGCGCGGCTTTTTCCAGTTCCGCTTTTCCTTCTTGCACGGCTGGCGATTGCGCTAATTTGGACGCCGCTGATAATGCTTTATTTTTATCTTGGCTTAGTTCGCTAGCCGCGCCTTGTTCTCCTCCCGGTGCTACTTGGGCGGGAGTTTCTCCTTTGCCCGCTTCCGGTGCTTGCTCGCTTGATGGTTCTTGGCCGGCTTCGGCTCCGGGCGCGCCGCCTTCTTGCGGCGGTTCCCCGCGCTGAGCTTCTTGTTCTTCCAACTGTTTAGTTTGCTCGGCTTGCTGCTCTTTTTCCTTAGCTAACTTTTTTGCGGCTTCGTCTTCTTCTTCCGGAGGTATTGTTTCCGGCTCCTGTTCTCCCGCGGGCGTTGTTTCTTCTTCACCGCCTCCTTCGGAGGGAATTTCTCCGCCTTCTGTTGGCGCCTCCTCGCCCGGTGCTCCTTCGTTTTGTTCTTGTTTCATGGCCCGGCCGGCTTCAGCTTGCTGTTCCGGAGATAATTGTTCTGGCAACTCCGGCGCTTCCTCCCCGGTCGGCGCTTGCCCCTCATCTCCTTCTGGTGCGCCTGCCTCACCTCCCGCGGCCGCTTCTTCCGCGCCTTGGGCCGCTTCCGCTGCAGTTGGCGTAGGCGCGATGGCGCCTGCTTTTTTTGCTGGCGGCTCTATATTCCATAATTGATCGTGCGCCTTTTTTTTAGCTTCTTCCGGGCTTGAACCGCGCAATCGATGCGCCCCTTCCAAAGCACGCTGGCTGATATTCTCTAAAGCACTTCTAATGAATCCGGCTGTTGAACCTTTCGGTCTCTGCCTACTGTATTCTTCCGAATTAATTTGACCTTGTGTAAATTGATTTATTAAATCAGTGCTCAACCTCTGCGGATTGATATCTCGAACTGCTTTATTTATAATCGGTTTTAATTGAACGCCAATATTATCCTGGAACCACTTTAAAAATTCTTCCGAATTATTGAATTGCGGAGGATGCATTAACGAGGTTATATCAATTGGCTGTTTTGCCGATTCAGGCATAATTATTGTTTAAATAATACCGCCCACTTTATCATTTCCATGCGATATTCTGTTAATAATTCGTCTTTAGCGATTTTTTTTGTTTCTGGGTCAGCTGGACTTTTTTCTAAATGATAAAAATTTAAATAATAAAGCTGAGTTAACCTTTTTAAGGCTAATTCCATGTTGTATTTCAATAAAACCGGATCATTTTTTTTCTTTAGATCCGGCACTTTTTTTGAAATAGCATCCAACTCCTCGGCGATGCTTTGCTTTTCACGCTCTAAATTAATATCCATGATAAAATATGCTTATATTAGCGCCATTGCGCGCTATTTACTTTCCAAGCATTTCCTTCTTTTTTTAGTTCCAACATTAAAGTCCGGTCTTTCGTAATAACTTTTTGCGGCAAGCCGGTTGTTTCTTCCTGCATGGCCACAACTTCAGCTTTAGCGGTTTTTGCTTCTTCGTTATACTCGGTTATGTTGGAGCTTACCGCTTGGCTTACTAAGCTGTAATAGACATCTTTATTTTTATCTTTATTCTGGGCAATGAAATTGTCAGTCCAAGTTTGCATTTCACCGGTCATGTAATCTTTCAAGCTGGTTAAATTACTGAAATTGTTCTCATTAGAATATGTGCCAAAACGCTCGGTAAAAAACCTAGCTGATTTCGTGATAGCTTTTTGTTCATCTTCTGTTTTGCTGGCTTGCTCCGTATTGGTATTAGCGATACTTTCATTGGTTGCTACGGCGTTATTGGTGTTGCCAGCTGTTGTTTTGTTGGTATTAACAACCTGATTGGTTTTTGTATTGGTGTTTTGATTCGTTTCCAGCTTTTCTTTCTTGCTGTAAAAATATCCGGCCACCAAAGCAGCTACCAATAGAATTGATAAAATAATGATAGCAATGGCAATGAACTTTTGTTTTGACGGCATATATTATTGTTGAGGTTGATTATTTTGTTGGTCAAATTCCTTTTTGGATTCTTCGATTTCTAAAAGCTGGCGCGGATCCGATGTGACGATTTGGTCCTCTGTTTGGGAAGCTACTACTTTGATAGCCACATGGCGGGAGCCGGCAAAAAATATGCCCTCTCCCACGTTGCCTTCCAATAAGAGGTACTTCTCCCCTTCGGTGAGCATAAACACTTTAGCAATGTTATCAATAGACGCCGGAGACTGCTTAAGCAGAATCTGCAAAGCCGAGTTAGTAACAATGGCGCGGCCGTACGGGGACAGTAAGAAATCGTTCACATCTTGCGTAATGGTGGTTACTCCCAAATAATATTTGCGGCAGCGTTTTACCAAAGCGTAAATAAACTTGGCGCTGTCTTCGTTTTGCATCAGCCACCAGGCTTCATCGATAACCATGATTCTTTTTTTCATTTTCGAACGCACCACATTCCAAATATAGCTGATGATGTTATAAACAGCCAAAGGCCTTAATTCGTCTTCCAAATCGCGCACCGAGAACACCACGAGCTGGTTGCGCATATCAATGTTCGTGGGGCTGTTAAATAAGCCGGCGAAAGTGCCTTCCGTAAATTTTTTAAGGCGTATCACCAAATTTTCCGTACCTTCAAAACCTTCCAAAATATTTTGAAAATCCCTCATTATCGGCGGCTCAATATTGGTTAAATCCGCATCGGCCGTAATATCCTTCTTGGCGTATGTTTCTATTAATGCTCTATCAATAATGGAATCTTCGGCATCGGTAATCTTGCCCAGCATCAAGCGCAATAAACCTTTAATGGTAATAACCGCGGAACGAATTATATCCGCGGGCTTATCCGCTCCGCCCACGGCTCTGGGCAGATCAAACGGGTTGATTTTCGCTTCGGAATTTAAAGAAATATTAATATAAGTGCCACCCACGGCATCGGCCAAGTGCTTATATTCGTTTTCCGGGTCGATAATAATTACATCCGTTCCCAACATCAGGCTGCGCAGTACTTCCAATTTAATGGTATAGCTTTTTCCCGCGCCAGATGTAGCGAACACAACGGAATTAGCGTTCTGTAAAGAGAATCTATCGAATAATATTAAACTGTTATTATGCCGGTTAATGCCGTATAAAATACCGTTATCGGAAGTGAGTTCCGAGGAGATAAACGGGAAAGACGAAGCGCAAGGTGAAGAATTCATGTTGAAGTAAATCTGCAATTCATCGTTTCCAATGGGCACGGTAGAATTAAAACCCTGCTCCGCTTGATAGAATACTCTTTTGGCTACCACTAATTTAGAACCAAACAAAGAATCCATTTTTTCCATTAAATCTTCCAGTTCTTTTTTGTCATCGGCATAGACAGTGACGTACAAAGCATATTGAAAAAACTTTTCCGTTCCCTGGGTTAAGCTGTCGCGCAGGCCTTCAATATCTTTTAAAGCCGTTTCTTTAATGGGGTCTCTGGGCGCCCCTTTTTCGTGTTCGCCAATTGTTTCCGCTTCCAAAGAACCCACCTTTTTGCGAAGTTGCTTTAGAATGATATCGGAGCGCACTGGATAAAAAAACATGGAAATATCCAAAGCCAAATTTAAATTGATAATCGGCGCGAACCAGCCCACGGCGATATAACGGGGGTAAGTTATCACGAACATGGTGGAACAAAATTTACCGCCCAAGTCTATGGCTTTTGGCTCCACCCTTAAAGCGGCCGGAGCGATAAGATCCAATATAGAAGATACTCCTTGCAAATAAATACCTTCCGCTTCAATCATCTCTTTGGCTTCGGTATCTTTTTGCTTAGCCATCAAAGCCTGCTGTTGGCGCTGTTCCGGCGTTAAATTGCTTACCAGCGGAATTTGGCGAGGTTGTACGTTTTTTGAGCTGCGTAGATCTATCATAAAGTTGGATCTATTCTTATATTAGTTAGTTCCCCCAGCTGTTTTTGGTTTCCTCTGGTGGGGTTGTATATTTGATAATAAAGCTCAATCAAGCTTTGCGTGTCCAGCGGGGCCACGGTAAGACCGATGGAAGTAAGGCCGCCGGCCACAATGCCCGCGTTTCTTTCCACTTGCTCGCGATATTTTTGAAATTTATCTTCTCTTAATTTAATAACGCGCCCGGGAGACAGCACATCGGATACTCGGCTGAAAAAACTTTTTTTCTGTTTTTTGGAAAACGGAGAATAAGGCACTACCACGAAAAATTTCTTTTCCATGATTTCCGCCAGATCCACCAGCTGTTCGATATAATTGGCGTATTCTTGGGTTTGGATTTTTAAAAGCTCGTTGCCTTGCGTTTTTGTCAATTGGCGCAATTTTTCCAAATAATTTTTGATATCCAATTTTCGAGACTGGATGACAATCTGCAAAGGCATTTCCAAAGTATTTAAAAACTGCACATAGCCGGATATTATAGCCTTTTGTTCGTCTTCGTTTTTCAAGGCGAAGTTAATGGATGAAACCATTAGTACTTTGCGCAAAGTGCCGTCTTTCATCACCACGATGTTATCTTTAATTTCCGCGATGGGTAGATATTTTTGCGTGGATGGCGCTTTGGGCGCGGCTTTTTTTTGCATTACTTGTTGTTTGGGCATATTTATTTTTGTGTCGGAGGCTTATTATTAATTTCTTCCGCTTTATAAGCGCCGCCGGTATCCACCATAAGCGATAGTTCGCTTAAACGGGATTGGCTGACTTGCTTGGGCGCGGTCATCGGCAGTAATTTAACTTTCGGCTCTTTTTCCTTGGCCGGTTTTATATTCTGCTTGGTATCGCGATGCCATATTTTCAATTTCGGACTTTTTAAAGTTTGCACGAACACCAAGGCAAAAAGATGAAAAGGCTGGCCATTGATTTTCACAAAGGCGAAAGCGCCGCCCACGGCTAAAGTGAAAACGCCCAATATGGCCGCTATCCAAAAAGAAAACAATTCCCAAAAAACATAGATTAACAAGCCGGAAGCCAGCAAAATAATAAATTGGCGCACGGAAATCGGGCCGATTACTTTGCTTTCCGTTTCAATAAATTGGGGGACAACAAATTGCATTTATTTTTAAAATCTTAATTTACGATTCAAATCGGCGATGATGTCGAATTCCTCTTTGGCAAATACCGCCTGGCCCGCGGCTCCCATTTCATTGATCACTTCAACGACAGGTCTTCCTTCTTCTATGCTCTTATTGCCAATGGCCAGATAAATTCTATTGAGCGGAGAATTTTTATAAGCCACAATAGCTTTGGCTTTTTCCGTGAAAGATTGTTCTTCCAATAAATCTATTTTCGCTTTTATTTTCTCCGCGGCTTCCACGGGCGTGGCTGCCATTTTGCGGAATTTCTTTAAGTCTAAGCTGCCTAATTCTTCTATTGGGCCAATTAATTTAGTTTCCTGCGGAGGAATTTTTATATCTTGTACGATTGGCTTATTGGGATTCAAGCGTTTAACTTGGGGTATGGCGCCGCCCGCTTTGGGAACGGGATTTTTGCTGGAGAACACCGGCAATGGCGGAGTCGCCGCTCTGGCAGCCGGAGCCTTCATGGGCGCGGGTTGGGGTTTTTCCATTACTTGCTGTACTTGGTCGTAGCTCGGCATGGGCGCGGCCGCTTCTGTTATCTTCGGCATAGCAGTAACGCCTACAGGAGAAGACGAAGTGCCTGATAAAGCAGTGGGAATATTTTTTAAAGAATCTACAATTTGTTCGGCTAAATCCATATGGTAATCTAACCCTCCTACATTAAAAGGCCTGGTGAGCATTTCTTTGCATTCCATTACATCTCTTAAGCCTTTTAAATAAGATAACACTAAATTATCAAACCTACTTTCATAAACGGCATCGGTAAATTGCAAAGAGAATTGCTGTTTCAATTTTGCCAAAGCCCCGGCGTAATCCATTTCATTCTGCTGGCGTAAAGTAGACGCTTTATGGCCGGCGATTTCTTGCTGGTCCGCATCGGAAAAAATATCGTGGGCTACACCCTTGGGTTCGTTGGTTTCTTTATACTTTGGTATATCGCTAATCATGGTTTTTAATTTATTGCTAGGTTTATTAATTGTTTGCTCCTGTATTTGCTCAGAATTTTCTCTCTGCTTCATTTTTTCTAAAAAATCTCTGGTAATTATTTTATCTTTCAATAACGCTTCTTTATTCTTTTCGATATATTCATGAAAATATTCCAAATCTCTTTTGGGGATCCTTTCAATTTGGCCGTATTGCACCACGGCTGGGCCTTCTTCGTCTTCATAGGAAATTTCTTGCTCATTACCCTCTCTCGCTCGAGAGGAAAGCTTGAATAATTCGTATAGATTAAAAATCGCTTTTAATTTCTCTTGATCATCCGGCACTAATTTTCTAAAATTAGCATTTGTACTGAAAAACTGCGCCATTTTTAATTTATTAGTCTGTCCGGTTCCCACATCGGCGAAATAGAGAATGAACCAATTTTTTAAAGTGGGTTTTAATAATGTTTTTTCTTGCACCAAACGTTCTGTGGTAATTAACTGTTCGCTGTTGATTAAAATATCTTGAATTTTATTCTTTAATTTATCGCGATCTTCCAACTCTAAATAAGTATTTAATCTATTAATGACTTTTTGCTTAATAAAATAGGTGCTCAAAGAATAAGGCTGGTCTTTATCTATAAAATAACCATAAACATTCGGTATGGACCAACCAATGCTAATATATTTGTCAAAACAATCTAGAACTTCTGCGTCATTAATTATAGGCAAAGCCACCCACCGACAAGCTATTTGCAGATCTAATATTTCTTTGTATATTTCTTTGTGCTCATTGATAAATTTTGTTTGGACTTTAAAATACTGATTTAAAAAATCATTCGCTCTTTTACTTTCTAAAGAGTCGTCCTGCATGATAGCTTTTTTCATAACACCAATTAACTCCTGTTTCGTGGCATCTACGGTTAGATCTATTTTAGCAATTATTTTTGGATCGTAATTCATATTGTTTAACTAAAACGTTTTACAAAACTATCTACGCTACTGGGAACACCTGCCCCTCCACTTCTAGATTGTTTTACAGCCTCAAGAAGAGAATGCAAATCACCATTCACCAAACTGGCGAATTTCCCACCTTCACTAACTTGCTTTTGGCTAAGCCCTAACAATGCAATTCTCAATGATTTTATAGCCTCCTCGTTGCCCTTTAGTCCTTGTTCCATAGCTTCAATATAGTGAGGATTATTCATATAAAAAAGCTGCGAGTTGTCGTTAAAATTATGATAACCTCGGGATACAGCGTCGGTTATTTTTTCTATGTTGCGCGTCATCAAAGCAGCTACGCCGGCCATGGGGCCTTCCCAAGATTGGGTGCCGAATCTATCGGTAATACGATATCCGCCATGTGCTAAACGATTGCCTGCTTGCATTTCCGATACTAAATTTTTCTTACTCATCTCGTAAAAAATTCTTTCCTGTCTTTCCGGTTCTTCACGCGCGTATAATCGGCCATTTTTTGAGCCAACCATTTCCGAGAAAGCCCATTGATGGTTGCCTTTCGCGGCTCGAGCCATATCATCTAAAATAGTTAAAACCATTTGTTCTTGTCCTCCCAACTTACCAACAAACATTCTTTGAACACCCTCTATTAAGCCTTGCCCGTTATTATTAACTCTGGACTCTCCTTTTTTTCCAAAAAACTCATTTAAAACCTCCACTATTTCATTTGGATGTCCGACTTTAGACATATGCGAAACAATACCAAGAGCTCTAAAAAGATTTTTATTATGGAGAGCTTGCCTTAATTGATCTTGCAAATCATGCTCGTTGTCAGTTTCTATGTCTTTGGAAGCCTCGGAAGCCATATTCCTTGCCAACCTCGCTTGCTCAGGATCAACTTCCGGCGCGTTTTCATGCATTATTTCTCTCTGCGCGTGTATTTGTTCTTCCAAGGGCTTGATGGCCGATGACACACTATCTATGGCTGCCGATACTTCTGGAGTAATACCTGCTTCTTTTCTTTCAGCTTCATATCTTTCTCTTCGTTTCATTAAATTATCCGATACATCCACTCTTAAACCGCCTCTTACATCAAAAGTGCCGGCAGTAGCAGATGCTTTTTCAATCCGTTTTATCTCTTCTTCAATGGCTTGTTGTTTATCAGGGTCTGTTGTTTTTTCTTTCGCTGACCTTAAAGCAGCAATTACTAATGGCGCATCAGCCGAATCTATGTCACCATTCATCATATGCATATCAACATCCTCAAGGTTATCTATTCTCTTTCTTCTTGCTATTTCCTCGTCATAGACTGAAGGATCCTTTCCAACAGCTGCAGCTATTCTCTCATTTTTCTGTTGTTCCAGGGCACTTTCTGTTTGACGGGCTGCTTCAAAATTTTTATAGGTAGATCTTCTTCTAAGCAGACCTTGTTTGCCGGAAACGCCGAGTTGATCGCCAATTCCGAACAAAGCTTCATAAGCATGGTCCGCAGAAAGAAAACGACCTTGTCTGGCCCATTCTTGATGCACTGCACGACCTCTATCCTGTCTTGTTTTTGAATCTCTATCTATAACATGTTTTACTTTTTCAATTTGACGATTAACATTTAAATCTGGCATTCCTCTCTCAACTAGTCTGTCGTTGATGCCGCCAGCTACAAATTTACTGAATTTTCCGCTCCCGCTCCAAAACTTACCCGCAAAGGCCTTGGGCATACCGGAAAACTTGCTCACATAACCGCCGACTTCCGAGGCCATTTCTTGAGAGAATTGCAGGCCGACCATTAGTAAAACCACGCCGATTAAAAAATTTGTGATCACGGCCGGGCTAATGCCATTTTCTATATCGGCTTCCGAAACGGCGATATTGGTAGTCGCGCTAATGTTTTCCGAACGAGTCGAAACACTTCCGTCTGAATAAGATAATGTAGAGGCTACTCCGGAATCTCCGGCTTTTGTTACTATGAACAAAGAAAGCCAGATGAAAAATGCCAATAAAGGGCCAAGAACCACATACCTGGTAAAAGTATCCCACCATTTTTGCGAATATTTTTGCGTGGCCGGTAAAATAGATGTTACCCAGGCTATAGGTGATAAAACCGTTAAAGTCCAAATAATTACTACTCTAAATAAAAGAATAACGGAAAAAGCAATAAGTAAAACAGCCATAAAAGTTATCATGGCTCCGGCTGATATCGTAGTCATTAAATAATCTAGCTCCGTCCATGCCGCCCCCGAGCCCGTTTCATTGGCCGCGCCAACGGAACGCATGGTAAATCCCATGGATACTAAATCTCCCAAGCGGAAAACGTGGTACAGCCCTTGAGTGGCGGCATCCTTAAAAGCATTCACGAAAGTGAGCATTACTATTTGCGAGGCATCTACTATCACTCCACAAATTAATTTACTGAAGTTGATAAGCACGGCCGCCACTATCATTTTCGGAAGAAGCTTTTTATAGGAATATGATTCCAGTTTAAGTATCGTGCCAAAGGCGATCACTAATAAAATAACTACAAAACCCAAATTGCAAAAATCTCTCACCACTGTCCAAGCCGCCGTTACCGCTTCCCCCGTGGTAAAACCGGAAAAAGTGGTAATCCAAACCAGCATGCGCATGGCTAAGGTAGCGATTTTTCCCATGATAGCCACAAAGATCAGATAAAAAACCCAAAGCAATATACGCAAAATCCATGCACCGGCACCGGTTAATGTCTGTGCTTGAGTAACTATCGGGCTAAAAGAAGCCACACCTATCAAAGTAAAGACGGCATAATAAAAAGCCGGCTTTTTTCTGCTTAAGTAATTTCTAATTTTATTGTATAGCCTCCTTAACATATCCATATATTATAACACTTATTCTTCCGATACCATAATTAAAAATGGGAATGAGTTGTAACTTTGGCAACCTTCTATCACGCTTTCATCAACATCCTGATCATAACGGTAATCATTTGCCTGATCGGCGGATATCCAAGTTCGGCCAAGTAACTCGCATTCATTCTCGGTATAATAAGGATCAGAACCAAATCCGATGCCGCAATTGCTGGTGGGATCTCCGGAACACCAACCCCAGTTATCCGTAATGATTATTCTGCCTGAATAGTAGCATCCGACACCGGCCACATAGTCAAAGGCGTAATTGCCGTATTCCGGTCCGCAGCCATAGGCATGGGTATATTCATGTTCACCGGGCATGGCATCCCAATTTTGGTCGATTATTTCGCCATCTCCCCAATCGATATATACCTTGTTTAATTCGGTTTGTTCCGCATCCACATTGGAAGTAAAGCTTAAATTAACGGATTGCCCCGCCACAATGGGGTAGGTGCCGCTAGTCGCCTGGCCATCTATGGCTAAATCGGAAATAGTCGGCCGCACGCCGCAGTATTCCGTGTCATTGCCTATATCGGCGGTATCCGCGGGGCGCTTATTGCTGGCACAAACCTGCATATCATCATAAATAGTACTATCCCAATAATTTGTGTTGATAGAATATATGCCGTAGTCTTCTGTTATATTAGTATAGTCCACTTCAAACGGCCCTGCATAAATATCCGCAAAAACATGTTCTAAATAATCTTGAGATCTTTCCGCCACCGCGTCTAGCTGCGAAGTATACGATGTCATTTGCCCCACGCCTAAATCCATTAAACCTTTACCGCTTATTTCCCTGGTGTCGGCGCTGTTTTGGCCAACACCAACGCATTTTCCATCATGGCAAGAAGAAGCGGAAGCGCATGATTCTCCGGCATTATCGCCACCGACGCAAACAGTGTCATCGCATTCTCCGATGCAAGAATAAGGCGTACCGCCGATTACCGCTTCATCGTTTTCCGGTATATAAAATTGTATCGGCTGCTGGCCCCAAGCGGTGGCATGCCCGGCATTGGCTTCTTCATATTCATCGATCGCGTCCCACTGTACGCTGATCGGTTCCTCTATGGGCGAGATAGAACCCCATGGCGTAAAATCGTCTTCTTGAGCAAAGCCACTAAAGGTGGAACCTCCTCCGCTGGCACGGGCGGCCCAAGAAGTGGTTTTGCCATAAGAATCCACCATATGGCCAACCACGGCGCATGATTCGCGCAACCCATATTCGAAGGAAATCATGTTATCATGCGTTAACTCCACGCCAATGGATCCGTCTTTTACCTCGTCGGCGGAATAGTAAATCATGGTATAAACCGCATCTAAATAACCAGCGTCATCAAAATCGAACCAGATACTATAAATATCTCCACCGGTATTATTATCAAATTTCTCACTCCACCAATTTGAAGGTCTGGCGAAAAGAACGCTCTCCACGGTACTTTCTTCATCTAAACCGGATAAAGTTGAATCATCCAAGTTCTCCCATGGGTTATTTTCGTTATTTGAATTGGAATTCATAATATTGCCCACCGTAGTATCCATACAGCCGCTGTCTAAATAATTATGCCCCTCACCGTCAATTTCATAGAATCCATCCCAATAATATTCCGCCGGCTGATTATCCTCGCTACTGCCTTCTTTAAGTTTGCACTTGGTATCGGAATCTTTTTGGCCATTCATAAAGTTGCTATAACCATAGACATACACCAAGTCGTAACCGTTATTTTCATTATCTTTGGGGTCTTGAACTTTATCAATATCACCGCCGCTATCGTATTGGCCATACCAATAGCATCCCGCTCCTTTTACACCACCCTTTGCCTCCATACCCGCGCAATGGTCCCACGGACCGGCAGTACCATCATCTTCTGTTTTGGGAATAGCGCCGGCTTCCAAATTGGTTATATAAAATTCTCCGTCTTCATTGGCGGGAGAAGCCGGCCCGGTCTGCCCCCATAGCATGGATTCATCCGAACCGCCGCTGCCATCGCCGGCATCGCCCAAATTCACTTTAATATATTCTATTTCGTTAAAATTAATATTGCGCGCCGCTTCGTTGGCCGGAAGCCGAGTAATCACGCCAACATCCCAGCCGTCTTGGCCGCCTTCTTCGGGGCCATAATCTTTATCCGCATCATGCGGATCAAACATTTGCCAGCGCATGGCTTTCATCGTGTAATTTCCCGTGTAATCTTTCAAAGTCGCGCCGCCGGTGGCATCTTTATCGCCGCATTCGCCAAGCGACTCGTATCCTTTTGTCATTCCGCCGCATTTTATTGCTTCGCTGCCATCGCATTCCATCATGGCGCAGTTATAATCTGGTGTCCCGGCACCCATGCCTTGGCATATCATTAAATCATCATAAGCATCACCGGTATCACATTTAACATCAGAACGCACTTCTTCTACATCATCACCGTCAACATCATAAAAACAATACCTGCCTTCTGTTGATACAATATCGTCATCACCGTAATAACCTCCGCCGGGTTCATAATCATAACATGCGCCGGTATCGGCATATAGATCAAAAACGTCTCCTCCTGTCTCATCGTCTGTCCATGTGCCGTCTTCAACGTCACATTCCCTTTCATCTTCAACATCAATTTCAGTGCCGGTGTCATCCCAGCAGGAATAGGTAACTATACCGGGATAAGCAGTGCAATCTGCGGCAGTTTCGGTTACCGTACAAACACCCAAATCATGTTCATACAATTCATAATAATCGTGAGGAAACGCATCGAACTGCTTTCGCGTATACCCTTCACATACGCCACCACCCCAAAATGCCCTATGTGTTGTACATTCATGGTACCCAGTTTCTCCATTCATACAGCTATCCCACCCATCGGGATAATTGTCTTCTAGACATTGCAAATACGTATCGTAACAATCTGTATCGTCGCACTTGCTAATAATATAATCGGCGCCGTATAGGCAGCGATTAGAGGGCGCGCCTCCGCAAGTGTCGCTTGATCCGGTAACATCATCCCAACTATTCGGCTGGCACATTACCCCTTGGCCCGGATCTATCGCTACAGCGCCGCCGGCTGAACTGCCATCCTCGCAATAGCCGACTCGCTCGTAGCCTTTGGCTACCAGACAAGTGTAAACATCCACTCTGTCGTTATAGCCGCCCTGCTGGCGCTGATAAAGAGATTCTTCTCCGGCAATGGAGTCTACCGGCCACCAAGTAATGCAACGGTTTTCGTTGGTCGGATCAGATTCCAAACAATAACCCATCCAGCCTTTATGCTGTATGCCGTTTGTTTCATTAAAATCACACACAGCGTCAGAAGAATCAGTGTAAGCTCGGCAAGAGCGAGCAACTAAATTAAGATCTTTATTTATTTCCAAAGCGGGCAACAAGGAAACATCGTCTACTTGGAAGGAAGTGCCGTCGCTGCTGTTAATTATCAAATCCGTGGAAAGAACATGCCCCATATCTATGCGTTCGTTTGAATCCGGACGGCGCTGTTCAATGGTTATCGGGCCAAAAGTATATTGCTTCAATTCGTTATTAAATTGGAAATAATCAATACTGTTTATGATACTGGATTCAATAGTAGCTATCATATCCGTACTGTTCCAATCAGCGCTGCTTAGTTCGGTAAAGACTTCTCCGCCGCTGGCAGCAGCTAAATCCCCATAATCACCGGCATAATCAGTATTAGTTATGGTGTAAGTTTTAAAGCCAGAGCTCGTTATGTTGCTATAAAAATCCGTACCGGGGATACTATTGTCTCCGCACGAAGCGATAGAACCTACAGAAGCAGTTCCCCACTCATCCGTGGTGTCGGTTAATAAAATAATATATTTTTGCGCGCTGGAACGATAAGAAATAGTTGGGGACGTGGCGCTGCCATCGGAATTATAATAATGCAAATCATTATTAGCTACCTGCTCAACTGCTTGGAAAGGATCTACGCGAACCCATTGCGTATCCATGTCGTCCAATTCAGAGGTTATAACATCAACATCGTCTGTTAAATCTACATAAGCCATATTAGCCACATCATCGCATCGATTCGGCCAATCTTCGAAATAACCATCACCATCTAAATCACGTTCTTTGTCCATGGTTACCACGGCAAAACGCACATCTAAATTTTTTGCTTTCAATGTATCGGCAAAATTAACTAAAGCACCTTTTAATGACGCAATTTCTGTAATCATACTATCAGAAGTATCAATTACAAAGACGATATCGGCACTGCCGTTACCTCGAACAAACCAATCAACATTTTCAGTCTTGTCACCATTATTATCTACAATATTATTGGTATGCAATCCTATACTAATTAAACTTGGGCCTTCGGCATCAGTGGATACATAATCTCCGGAAAAACGGCCTTTCAAAGACAAGGTATAATACCCTCCCTGTTGGATGTTATCGCGCAGATCATATTTCACGCCGGAGCCATTGCCGATGGGATCCACCTGCAATACATTGTTGATGTCTATACTTAAATTTTCTCCATATTTATCCTCATACTGAGTTACATGAACTTTGCTGCTATAGTCTTCTTCGTATCCGCTCCAACCAGTCGTTGTATATTGGCCATACATAAACGGAAAATATGGCGCAAAATCGGGAGAATTCGGGCAAAAATAATCAGCATCACCCAAATTAGCTCTAACTATGCCGTCATCAGTACTTACCGTTCCTTCTAGCGCATCATTTGTTATGTCTTCATCCTGATTTAATGCCTCAAAAGCGGCTGACCAACAATGGCCTTCGTTATCTGTGGTAGTAAAATCGTAAGAATTGCTTGTGCACGGTATTAAGTCGCTTACTTTCTCACCGGCGCAATATAAATTTTCAAAATTGCCAAACTCTATTAAGTCTTGCTCCGCTTCCGCTCCGGATTCTCCGGTTTCGTACATCCAGCCGTAGGGATAATAACCTTGCACGGTAAGGGGAACGCTGCAAGTTCCGTCTTCGCCTCCATCGCAGTCAGCATCGCTAGAACAGCTCTGACCTTGCAAGGATCCTCCCACGCAAGAACCTTCAAATGCTGGGGCCGCTTCCGTATAACCGTCAACTTCGACCGGCTCCAGCACTTGTTCGCAAGTTCCTGTATCTAAACATTCCGCGTCCGTTGTACAGCGCTGGCCTTTATTTCCGCCGTCATCGCACATGGTGTAATCGCCCCATGTTAATCCGGCCTTAACATAGCCGGTTAAATTTTGAAGATTATATAAATCATTAGTATCTCCGCTTTTTACATAGAAAGTTAAATCGGTTTCGTTGTTTAATTCGCTATAAACCGGTTTTACGGAATATTTTATGCACTTTCCATCTTCATTCATCTTTACGCAAGGCTGTATGCTAAAGCAGGAATAGCTGGCATTGCCATCATCATCGGTTATCACTTCCGCTGTCTCGCAAGCCATCCATTCGGAACAAATTCTATCGCGCTGCACTTTCAGAACCGAATTCGTGTCACAAGCGTTAATTATATAACGGCAGGAATCGCTATTCGGGGTCTGGCTGCAGGCACTGCAAGTTTCGTTGGAGAGTTGCGTATAGCTTTGCGCGTCCAGCAAAGTATCGCGGAAAGCCACGCAGCTGCCATCGGTTGTTACGGCCGCTTCTTCCGTGTCTTGATCTATGCAAGTGTGCACGCTATCGGTGGTCTCGCGCTCTGTGGTGCCATCGACCGTGTAATCTATCAAGTAATATTTATCGTTTTCCTTGAAACTTAAGCCATCAAACCAAATTGAATTATCCGATGTGGCGCTACCCACACTGGTAATTTTTATTATTAATCTTATAAATTCAGTGTCTTCGGGTATTTCCATGGTTGAACCCAAGCCAAGATTGGCGGAAAGGCGCAGCCAATCACTATAGCCATCGCCATCTTCATCGACAAAATCACTTGAACTGACTGTTAAATCTTTAGCAAGAAAATTTTGCTGTTCCGCAGAAGCTGATACTGTTTCGTCTAGATCAGTAGTGCTATTGAATTTTTTGAAATCAGCTCCGATGTTTAAAATTTTATAATAATCGTCACTATCCCCCTCGTATTTGGCTTCATCGGGAATTCTAAAATATAATTCAAAAGTATATAATTTATCCCTACTAACGCTAATTGGTTCACTTTGCAGAGAATAATTGTCAGTTACTTTCAAGCTGTTTGATCCATCATAATATACTCCGCCATCTTGTTGATAATATTCCCCGCCGCCTTCATAATCTCCCGCATCCTCCCAGTCCGGGCTGCCATTATTGTCTGCGTCGTAAGCATCCCAATAATCCGGCAAAGATTCTTCTGTTGCTCCGGAGGTAAAATAAGTATCGGTAAAATTATTGCTTACATTATTTTCAAATCCGCCATTGTGCAGTTCTTCCTCAATGTTCGGGCTATTGGGATCAATATACTCGGAACAGCCGCTATCATCTTCGTTGCATAAGCCCACCCATCCGAAATCTTTGTCGTGATCCAGTTCGTAACCCGTGCCGCCTCCGCCCAATAAGATATCGTCTCCGGCCGTGGAAACACATCTGGGTATGAAAATGCCATCCCAATCAGTCGGATAACAATCGTTATCGTTGTTGCATTTCTTGCCCGCTTTTTCCCCGCTGTTGCTATTGCAGAGCGAGCCCAAAGGCTGGGAAGGATCGGCGTAACTATATTGTTTCGGGCAATCCGGAGAAGTGGCGTCTGATTCCTGTTTGAACCAACCATAATTCGTAACACCCGTGGCATCGGTATAGGTTTTATATTCGCAAACGCGCTCGCCCGGATCTTTAAAGTATACGGTGCCGTCAAATTCAGAATAGTATTCGCGGCAAGATAATTGCGGATCTTCGCAAAGTACGCTTTCATAAGTATCCGGCTGTAATAATTTATATACCGTAGTAATGCTGCTAATGCTGGTGGATTGTTCATCTACATCCGGCAAACCAATGGCCGTGCAACCTTTATATTCCGCGGAACACAGGGCGTCGGTACTATAGATCATAGCTTCTACTTGGTCATAAGGAACGAGAACATCATCGTTGTCATATTCATTATCCAACAAATATCCTTCACTTAAAGAATTTAAAGAGTTCGCCGTGTTAATCAAAGCTTCGCAGCCTACATTTCCTTCTTCGCATAAGCGCTTAAAGGATTTCAAATAATGCGTGGCATCGGCTCTGTCGGTATATTCTCGGCATCCTTCGTAATCCGGGCAAATATCAAACGAACCTTTTATTAAGTATTGGCTGTTGCTCTTTTCTAAAATAATATTATCAATATAGCCCGCGCTGTTTGAATCGTTGCCTTCATAAACAAGCTTTAAAGTTGCGGTATCAGTATTTATTGTAGATGGTAAATACACGGGACCTAACACATAATATTGCCAATCGCCAATAATATCTATACTGGTACCAGCCGAAGCGCTGTCGGTTGTGTATCCAGATTCGGTAAAGTAATAATCAGAAGACATGCCGGATAAATAAGCGTTTAAAGTGCCGGCACCCTTGGCCCAGAAGCCAAAGGTATAAGTGGCGCCGGATTCTACATCAGAAGAATTTGTGGTTTCCCCATTGGAAGAAGTGTAAGAAGTATATAAGTTATAAGTAATAGTGCTAATATCTTGTGCATTTAAACTGCCGTCTTCCAAATCTTCGCTGCCGCTATCCAAGCGCAGAGAATAATCATCTTTAAACAAAGACTCATTGGAAGTGGAAAGCGCGTCTGCCCAATCCTCTGTTGAATTGGCCGCGAAATCTTCATTAATAATTTGATCTACATCACCGCTTAAAGCGCCATCGTATTGGCGGCAGCCGACATTTTCCGCGTCGCACTCGCTACTCTCTTCCGGAATGGAATAGTACACGCGCTGGTCTAGAGACGCGCGCATTGGTTTGCATTCGTCGGATACGGAAACGGTTTGCGAGGCGTATCTATAATATATGTTCAAAGCATCATCGTAATATTTCACGCAATCGGGATCAATTCCATAAACCGCTTCGCAATCTTCAGAAGGGGTAACATCATTCGTGCAAGCGGCTTTGGATGATTGTGATTCTAAATCCAAGCTGGTGCATGGCCCGTCATCAACATTGCTTTTCTTTAATTTATAAAGCACCATGGCATATCCTTCGGTATCAGAACCTTCCCATGTATGGTAAGTGTAAATATCCGTGTCCGATGAATCCACGCAAGGCCGAATATAAGAATAATACTCTATGCCTTCGCCGCCTGCGGCCACTTCATCCATATTGGTGTATTCTTCGCAACCCACATCCGCGGCCGCGCATTCAGTGGCCGTGCTCGGTATCAAGGAAATATTATTTACGCAAAGATAAGTATCCCCATCGCAAGCATTGGGATCATCCGGTAAACAAGAATCTTGCGTATTGGCGCAATAATATCCGCTTCTTTCCGCCACGCTGGTTAATTCTGAAGCCGATAAATAAGTTTGATATTCATCAAGCGGAGAAATCACACCTAAAGGCATTTCCTGGTAATAATCACAGCCTACATAATAATCCGCGCCTTGCGTTGCAGTGCCATCGCATTGGTTGCAATTTGGCCCGGAGAAATCCGCGCCATCGCCGCAATCAGCGGAATTTCTATTGGTAATCTGGGCGGGAATGTCTGTGGCTTCCTGATCTACCGGCGTAAATAATTCACAGCCAATATCATCCGTACTGCATTCTTGTCCGTCTCTTAACATGTCCACTACATTATTGACGCCGTATTGGCTGAAAGTGCCGCTGAAAGAATCTGTTTCATTTAATTGGGCCGCGTCTATAGCTATTAAATCCGTGGTGGCGTAAATATAAACTCGAATAGCCGTATCAGTTGTGCCATCCGGGAAAGTATAAGTATAAGTATATGTATCTAGAGAAGTAGAATAATTTTGCGCGTCTGCGGGGCCGGATTCTCCGGTGGGGCTGGTGCTATTTACGCTTTCTATCCTAAAGGAAACTGCCGGAGCGGCTCCGCTACTTCCCACCCATTGAGCTTCATAAGAAAAAGTGAAAGTGCGATTTTCCAAAGCATATCCCGTATCAAAATAATTGCTAATATAACCGCCGCTAGTTGCCGGCAGAACAATGGCTTGCCCATAATCGCTAGACAGTTCTGTATAAAGCGAATCGTCTTGGCCAGTTGTAACGCCATATGCCCCAAGACCGGAAGATTGCTGCCAGCCGATACAAGCGCCTAATTCAGCAGCATCACCGTCAGACGAAAATCCATTGCCTGTCAAAGCGTAAGCGCCAAAAAAATCCGGATTAGAATTCTTATCCGCCGTGTCTCCGGAAACTAAATCGAAATTAGAGTTATATAATAAATTAGTGTCAGACTCGGTTCGGATATATTCCGTGCAAGAAGCGTTATCTGAATCGCATTCTTGTAAATTGTTGTCTAAATTAATGGAAGCGTTGTAAACCAATTCCGTGCCATAAGGGGTCATGTTTGCTTCTTCTTCCGTGCCCAATATTACTTTTACGCCGGCGTCCGTGGTGCAGTAAGCCGAACCTTCCGAAACATCGCAGGAAACGATGCCAACCGTACAAGTGCAATATTCACTATCCGGATCCGGAGCAACGCCATCTCCGCAAACGCCGGATATGGTACAAGTATTTCCTAAATCATTCACACACTCGCTTTGGCCGGGCTGAACCATGCAGGAGTCTCCGACATTGCTGGCACTGCATGAAGCAGTATAGCTATAAGTATCATAATCAGCGTCGCATTCACTAGTTATATCGCAATTTACTGTATTACCGTCGGAATAATTATAAACGCAACTAGTTTCCCCGCTTTCTACATTACAAGAATTTGTCGCTGTGCATAAACATTTCTCATTTTCCGGATTATAAGCCATATTAGATGCGCCGCAGTTATCCCCCAAATCGCAAGTGGCGCCACTACCGCTCCAAATAAATCCGGCCGTTGTACAAGTAGCTTTTGTAGAATAAGTGGAATCTGAACAAGAACCCAGTTCACATTTTTGATAAATATCCGGATCCCCTCCGCCCGAGCCTGCAGTTACCCAGCAGGTTTCCGAAACCGAACAAGAACAAGACTCGGTTTTGTTATAAATACCAGCACCATCAGAACTATCGCAAATATTATAAACCGTATCTTTATCTTTGCAGATAAACGCGCCGGTGTCGTCTTTGGCCAAGCAATACCATTTGCATCCGGGGTCCGTGGCGCAATCATTATAATTTAGAGAATTTTTTAAATAAGAAACCGTGTCGCCTTCGTCCTCGCCATCCATTTTTTTAAAAGTTTGGCAAGAAGCCATGGATTCATCGCAAGCATTGCCGTCGCTTCTGTATATTCTGCTTTCCAAGGAACAGTAGCCATAAGCCGTGCATACTCCTTCTTTTTCTTCTTGTATACAGCCTCGGTTATCGGCGCAGTAATCGGAACGCGCGATAGTTCTGGTTTCTTGCGTATCAACTAAATCATCATCATCGTTGAAACTATCGTAAACCACATCCGGCCCGGGTGCTTGGCGTTCGCAATAATTTTCCGGCGCTTTTAATACCCAATTCGGATCCACTAATTTACAAAAAGGGGAGTAAGTATCCGTCGTAGTAGAATTTCCGTCATCGAATATATATTGGCATTCACCTACGCTGGTCGCGTCTCCGCCGCAAGCATCGTAACAATCCGTCACCTGTTTTAAACTGGGATTGTCCGTAAGCTGCCCGCTACGAATAAATTCCGCGGCCAATTGCCAACCTACGGGTACGATTCTAAATTTTTTCAAAACTATGATGCCTCTATAGGAGATGCCTTCCTCGGGATTAGTTACCTCGTCATCAGCCAATTTATACTCGGTATTTCCTTGCACTTCACTCATGTAATCTAAAAATTCTTGCACGCTCCATTTATTTTCCGTGGCCACCTGCAAAGTAGAACCCATTACGCAATTATTGGAAGTAGCGCCATCCTCGGGGCAGCTACTTAGTTCGCTTAGCACATCATAAGTGCCGGAAGTTACAAAATTAGGTTGCGCCAAAGAAGCGTAAACAGCCGTAGCCGCGCTTATACCTGAAGTGGTTCCTCCACTTGAACCGGCTACCAACGAAGCTAAGTCCGCGCCTTGCGGGCTTAAGAAGCCCTCTTGAATGCGGTCTTCCAGCTTTGAAAACAAAGTATTCATGAAAATACTAGCCGCATCAGCTAAGGGCTGACCATATAATTTAAAAGAGTTTTCCGAAGCCACGCTTTGCGTTTGCGTCCACTGCTGTTCCACCATTTTACCGGGAGTTAAAATATATCCGCTTACTAATTCCGTTTTTGCTTTAAAGTCGCCCATCTGTCTTTCTAATTTCGATTCTTCTTCCGCAGCGCTCATTTGTTCCACCACATAAGAAGATGACATAATGGCTTGGCCCAAAGGATTGGCATTGGGATCCCATTGCGCGTTAACATATTTATCAAATTCCGGATCTTGGAAGAATTCATCCCAATTTCCGGAAAATTCAGAAAATGTACAGGTGGGTTCATAAACATCAGACGGACCAAACTGATCTTCCAAAGAAAGGCCTAAAGATATTTGAAATGCTTCTGATGGTGGTTGGCATAGTTTAGCCGCGTCAAAACCAAACCCTTGTGCAAATGAATCTAGGGCCGCACCGCCAGCGGCGTCTGCCATACTACTCACATAATCTCCCGGGGAGGTATTAAAAACCAAAGCTTCCTGGCCGTTGCCTCCGGACGCTATCCATGTGGCGCTATCATAAGCAAGCTTGCCCAATACGGCATTCATTACATTGCGCACTAAAGCATAGCCGGTTTGCGTTAAAGCTTTTTCAAGTTTGCTCCATATAGTATCGGTTGTCCCTTTTGCCAAATTAGCCGCATCAATAACAGGGAAGCCCTGCGCTTCGGTTACTTTTGGAATTAGAACCCCAGCTGATGTTGTACTGAACAATATTGCGATTATAAGTAAGCCGAGGATATTTTTTTTCATAATATATTATTGATTTTGTTGTTGTAATGATTGCTGGAATATCGCCTGCAGCTGTTCATCGCTGACACCTTCAAAATCATTTTCTGTAAAATCTCCTGTGGCTATGAGCAACTCCTTTATTTCCGCAGCTGATAATGCGCTTAAATCCTTTTCGCTGGTGGCATCGGATATACCATTGGTGTTTTCCGGTAATAATTCAGAATAGTCGCCATTGGTATTTAAATTGGTTGCGGAAGTATTGCTGTTGGTGTCTTCACTGCCCACGGTTGACCCTGTTTCCGTTATTACTTCTTTATATAATTGCAATAAAGTGGCATCATCCATACTATCTAGGGTAGCTTGTGGAACGCCATTTCTGGCAAGAACATCCCGAAGCTGCTCCGCTGTCATATCTTCCGCTTTCATCAGACCGTTGATATTACTGTTCGCGTCTACAGTTTCCGTACGCGTTTGCAAGCATTCTTTGCCTTCCGGGCAGTTGGGATTAGTGCCATTTCTGATTTCTTCCGTATCGTTGATATCATCGGAATCAGAATCAACTATATAGGGGCTTGTTTCATATTGATAAAGTTCATCGTAATCCGTTAAACCGTCTCCATCGGAATCTTGAGTTTTTAAAGCTAGCAATTCCTGCATTTGCAGTTCCTCGTTGGTTTTCTTATTTAAATCCGGAGAATATACACTGAAAGGATCTTTCAAACTCTGCTTAAAGTGCAAAAAGCCGAAAATTAACGCGACGATACCGATAAATGCGAAGATTCCCACTATTTGTTTATCGGTTTTGTCTATTTTTCCTTTTTTTTGTTTTTCTATACCGTATTCCATGAAAAGAAAAAGATATATTGTTCAAAGTTATGGCTATTATAGCACAAATTACTATAGCTGGTCAAACAATAATATCCAATCTTTTAAACTTAATTCCTGGGCGCGGCAATTGCTATTCAATTTGGCTGAAATTAGCATTTTTTCCACTTGTTTTTTATCCAATTTAAGGCCATTTTGCAGATTATTGCTTAACTTTTTTCTTTTCGCGGAGAATCCCACGCGCAAAAGCTGGAAAAACTTTTTTATATCCTTGATATTCTCAGGCTGTTTAATGTTTTTTATCAACAGAATGGCACTGTCCACCTCCGGAACAGGTTGAAAGTCGTCTCGCGGAATGATATGCGCAATTTTCGGCTCACCGAACAATTGGACGGATAAAGAAAGCAAAGTATGGTGCCCGGGTTTGGCGCAAATGCGTTCGGCCACTTCCTTTTGCACTATTACGGCCATTAACTGGGGTCTTGGGCCAGTTTCCAGGAAATAGCGAAACACTAAAGAGGTAATATTATATGGCAAACTGGATACTATTTTAAAATTATTTAATCCAATTTCTTTGAAGTTAACTTTAAATATATCAGAATTAATCACTTCCAAGTTTTTATTGACTCCAGATAAATTTTTTAAAATGGGTAAAAAATTTCTATCCAGCTCCACGGCTAATACTCTTTTCGCTTGAGCGCATAAATCCGGGGTTAAGGCACCCAAACCCGGCCCAATTTCTAAAACAGTATCGTCTTTGGTTAATTCAGCCGAATCTATCAGCTTTTTCACCATTAAATCGTTCACTAAAAAATTCTGGCCGCTTTCGCGCCGAGGTTTTATATGGTATTTACTAAGAAGATATTTTAACGCTGATCGGTCCATGGCGTAGTACCCTTATAACCCCACATTTAAAATGTGGGGTTTTAGATGTTAAACATTCCACTATTGTTGATGGTTTTTGCTTTTTTAACGGGCCGACATCTAAAACAAAATCGACCCCATATAACCCCCCATTTAAAATGGGGAGTTTTCTGCCATCCTGTTTTATATGGTATATCGCCGGCTGGCCGGAAATATTCAGGCTGGTAGCCAGCAACGGCATGCCAACACCGCACGCCAATTGGCGTGCTATTTTATTCTTTGGCACGCGCACGGAATATTTCGGTGAAACCACAATGGAAACCGGGCCCGGCCAATATTTTTTGGCGATTTTTATCTGGCAGGCGTTTAATTTAAAATATTTTCTTACCTGCGCCAAGCTCGAAGCAATAATGGTAAATTTATCGTCTTTTCTTTTTTTTAAGCGTATTATTCTTTCAATGGCTTTTATACTGGTAAATTTACAGCCAATAGCATACGCCGTGTCTGTGGGATAAACCGCCACGCCATTCTTTTTCAAGACCATAATAGCTTTGTTTATTGCGCTTTTTTGCATGTGTTTATTGTATCTAACAGATACGATTTTGTATAGATTAAAGCTTATGCTATAATCCTGTCGCTTCTTTGGAGGAAACATGATGGAAAGAAGGGATCTATTGAGGATTATCTGGGCCATTACGGCAAATGGTCCATGGGAAACTCTTGCAAAGGCAAGGGAGCTACTTCACATACAAGGGGTAAATTCTGGCGATTTAGTGAATGCCGTTAACAACACCGCTACTCAGGACGAAGTCGCAGAGGCGCTCGTCAGGATGGCGGAACTGCTGATCGAAAATCGAGACCGGCTCCGGAGGAAGAGGGTTCGGTTCAAGGTGACGATCGAGGAGGTCGAAGAATGACAGGGGGGACAGAATCACGAAGGCGCAAAGACAGGCCTTCGTGGTTCTATACAACAATATTTAATAGCCTGCCTTTTACGTAAAATATTTTTTTCACTTTATTGCTGCCAATAAACTTTTGCACTTTTTCCGAAGCCATGGCCAATTCCTCTATTCTTTTCTGGTCAGAAATATGTTTGGCGTCTATCATAATCTTATCGCGTAGTTTGCCGTTTATTTGAATAATAATTTGCGCTTCTTTATCTTGAATCAAGGCTTTATCGTAATCCGGCCACCTTTCCAAGAAGATGCTTTTTTTATTTCCCAATAGTTCCCAAAGCTCTTCGGCCATGTGCGGGGCAAAAGGGGATAAAATTATTAAAAATTTTTCAAAATCCGATTTATATATTTTGTCTAAAGCCGACATCTCGTTGGTGAGAATCATCATTTGAGAAATGGCCGTATTAAAACCGAACCTTTCAATATCTTCGGACACTTTTTTTATGGTCTTATGCAGTATATTGCCCACAGCCTTGCCTTGCGCGTCTACCTTATCTTGCAAGTGCCATACCCTATCTAAAAACCGATAAACGCCTTTAATGCTTTTCGTGTCCCATGGTTTTACCTCGGAAAAAGTGCCCATAAACATTTCATAAAGCCGCAAAGTATCAGCGCCGTATTCTTTGATAACATCATCAGGATTAATCACATTCCCGCGGGACTTGCTCATTTTTTGGTGGTCTTCTCCCAAAATCATGCCCTGGTTCATTAATTTCTGGTAAGGTTCGTTATGGTCTGCTTTTTCATCGATCTTTACATATCCTAAATCTTTTAAAACTTTATAAATAAAACGGGCGTAAATTAAATGCATGCAGGCGTGCTCCGCGCCGCCCACGTATAAATCCACGGGCATCCACTTTTTTAATTTCTCGTTGCTGGCGAACTCTTTTTCATTGTGCGGATCGCAATAGCGTAGATAATACCAAGAAGAGCAGACAAAAGTGTCCATCGTGTCTACCTCGCGCCTAGCATCTTGCCCGCATTTCGGGCATTTTACCTGATGAAAAGTTTTAGATTTAACCAAAGGGGATTCGCCTTTCGGCTTGAAATCCACATCATCTGGCAGCTCTACGGGCAAATCTTTCTCCAGAACCGGCACTTCGCCGCATTTTTCACAATAAATTATAGGAATCGGCGCGCCCCAGTATCTTTGCCTGGAAATCAGCCAATCTTTTAATTTATATTGCGTTGTTAATTTTCCGCCAACTTTTTCCGTAATATTTTTCTTGGCAATATTATTATCTAAATCATTAAATTCATCTGAATTAATAATTTTTCCTTCACCAGAATAACAATCTTCCGAGCTATCTAAAACTTTTATAATTTCCAGTTTATATTTCTTGGCAAATTCAAAATCGCGCTCATCATGCGCGGGAACGGCCATAATGGCGCCGGTACCGTAAGAGGAAAGCACATAATCCGCCACCCAGATGGGAATCTTTTTTTTCGTGGCCGGATTAATGGCGTAAGCGCCGGTAAACACGCCGGTTTTTTCTTTGGCTAAATCGGTTCGCTCTAGCTCTGTTTTTTTTCTGGATTTTTTTAAATATTTTTCTACTTCTTTTTTTTGTTCTTGCGAAGTTATTTTAGAAACCAGCTCATGTTCCGGAGCCAACACCATATAAGTAGCGCCGTAAAGCGTATCCGGTCTGGTGGTAAATACTTTAATTGAAAATTGAAAATTAGAAATTGAAAATTCTATTTCCGCGCCCTCTGATTTCCCGATCCAATTCTCCTGCATTAATTTAATGGGTTGGGGCCAATCTACATGTTTTAAGCCGTCTAATAATTTTTGCGCGTAAGCCGTGGTTTTGAAAAACCATTGCTCCAAATCTTTTTGCACCACGATATTTTTACAGCGTTCGCATTTGCCATCCTGCACTTGTTCGTTGGCCAGCACGGTTTTGCAAGACTCGCACCAGTTCACGGCCGCCTTTTTTTTGTACGCCAAACCGTTTTCATAAAGCTTTAAAAATATCCATTGCGTCCATTTATAATATTCCGGATCAGCCGTGGATATTTCTCTATCCCAATCATAACTTAATCCTAAAGATTGAATCTGCTTTTTAAAGGTGGCAATGCTCTTTTTAGTGGTTTCTTTGGGGTGAATATGGCTTTTTATGGCAAAATTCTCTGCGGGCAAGCCAAAAGCGTCCCATCCCATGGGGTGGATAACCTCAAAACCCTTCATTCTTTTATAGCGGGAAACGATATCCGTGGCTGTGTATCCTTCCGGGTGGCCCACATGCAACCCGTAAGAAGAAGGATAGGGAAACATATCTAAACAATAAAACTTCTCTTTTTTTGATGAGTCCAAAGCGCTAAAAGACTCGGTTTTAAGCCACTTTTTCTGCCATTTTCCTTCGATTTTCTGCGGGTTATATTTCTTCATATTTATTAATTCTATCAGATTTCCACAGATTGTCTATTATTGGCTAACTTTAGCCAAATTTTTTCCAAGCAATGGCTAATATTAGCCAAAAAAAGCGCAAAAAGTGGATATAATGATTGACATTTAGAGTTTACGATGATATTATATCGGCTGCTCTTCTATAAACGGAAGAGTTTATTAATAAATAAGGTGGTAGTTTTGGCTCGGTTTAAAGCTTAATTCCAGTACCGGAGTAACCAAGGCAGAGCTGCTGCTAACAAAGGATAATAATACGAGTATCCATATCAAGAAGTTTATCCTTGAGCTAACCATAAAATTAATTGCCATTTTAAAAGTGGCGGTTAAGTACGGGAAGATTGTGCTTGTTTTGATTTTCAAACCCTTCTTGGGGTTATGGAAATTCATATTAAAGCCCATTACTTTGCGCGCTTACCAATCTTATTTAAAATTAAAAAGTAAAATAGATAAATCCCCCATCTTGAAAAGCAAAATCGGATTTGTCTTATATAACCGCAACGTCATTTACGTCATATTAGTGATTATCACCCTTTTCGTGGCCAGCACCAATTTAATTTTGGCTAAAGACACAAAAAGAGAAGACGTCGCTAAAAAAAGCAACTTATACAAATTAGTGCAGCCCACCTTGGGCGTTGGCGACGAAGAAATCGTGGAAAAAGCCAACATGAACAAACAGCAAACCAATTATGTGGACACCAGTTCCAACTTGGTGGCGGTTATTCCTGAAATCGCGGAAAAGGACGAGACCAACAGCCAAGTAATGCTTTTAGGCGAAGGCACCACGCTGGCCAGTTCTACTGTATTGGAAAAAGACTATTCTTTAAAACGCTCCGGTATTATTGAATATACCATTGAAGATGGAGACACCATCAGCATGATCGCGGAAAGATTCAGCGTTTCCGTAAGCACTCTTTATTGGGCTAATAATTTAAATAGCTCAAGTTATATCCAACCGGGAAAAACTTTAAAAATTCCTCCTGGTTCCGGTGTTATTCATAAAGTTGTTTCCGGAGACACTTTGGATTCTATTATCAATAAATATAGCGGTAATAAGGAATTAACCATAAAATATAACGATATCGGCAGCGATGAAATGATTGCCGTGGGCACGGAATTACTTGTGGCCGATGGCACCCCTCCGCCCCCTCCGACTCCCGTGGTTAAAACTCCTTCTACTACTATCAGCAATTCTTGGGGCAGTTTCTTCCAGCCGACCAACAATTCCAATGTAACTACTGGAACTTTAAACTGGCCTTCCGCTTGTCATTCTATCAGCCAGAACCCGAGATGGGGCCATATCGCTATCGATGTTAATTGCGCTTCCGGCACTCCTATATACGCGGCTGAATCCGGTACGGCTACCGTTATCCCGAACAGGGGCAATGGCTATGGCAACTATATAATCATCAACCATGGCAACGGCATGCAAACATTATATGGCCACATGACAGGCTTTGCCGTAAGCAATGGCCAATATGTTACCAGGGGCCAACAAATCGGTTATGAAGGATCAACCGGTTGGTCTACTGGACCGCACTTGCACTTCGAGGTAAAAATAAACGGCGCCAATCAAAATCCTTGGAACTATTTGTAAGATAAACAAAAACCCCGCCATCGTGGCGGGGTTTTTTATTTTCGAAATAATTATTTTCCTTTGGAAAGAACGTCTTTAATTTTCTGGACGATTTCTCCGGTGGTGAAGTTGGCTTTAACCAAATAATCTGCCGCACCGAGTGATAAGCCTTTTTCCACTTTTTCTTCCTGGCCGAAGTTGGAAAGAATAATTACGGGGATGTCTTTCGTGCCGGAAGCCGGATCCTTCTTTAAATTTTCCAATACCTCAAAACCGTCCATGCCGGGAAGCATGATGTCTAATAAGATAATGTTCGGCTTGTCTTCTTGCGCTTTCTTAAGACCCGTTTCACCGTCATTGGCCGCGACCACGGAATAGCCTTCTTTGTCGAGCTTAGTGGAGATCAATTCAGCTAGGAATTTGTCGTCTTCTACTATGAGTACTTTGGTAGCCATAAAATAGTTGTTAGTTTTAACTTTTTAGTCTATTGTTATTATATAATAAATTAATTTAGAAGTAAACAATTATGGGTATTCTTTACATTGTAGCCACTCCTATAGGTAATCTGGACGATATCACTCTCCGGGCTTTAAAAACATTAAAACAAGCCGATTTTATTGCCTGTGAAGACACTCGGCAAACTGCTAAACTGCTGCAAAAACACTCAATAAATAAGCCTTTAATCTCCTATCACCAGCATTCCAAACTTACGAGAATAGATTATATTATTAATTTACTGAAAGAGGGAAAAACCATAGCTTTAGTATCCGATGCCGGTACCCCGGCCGTATCTGACCCTGGATCTATTTTAGTCAGTAAAGCTATCGATAATAATATAACCGTTTCCCCCATACCCGGTCCTTGCGCCGCCATTTGCGCGTGGCAAGCAGCGGGCTTAGCCAGCCATCAATTTACTTATTACGGGTTTCTGCCTAATAAAAAAGGTAGGCAGACTATGCTTAAAAAAATATTAAACGAAGATAAACCAGTAATCGTTTACGAATCATGCCATCGCATTAATAAACTCCTTTCCGAATTAGGCGAAACCCAAGTGATCGTAGCCAAAGAACTAACGAAAATTCATGAAACCTTTTTTCGCGGCAAGGCTAATGAAATAAAAATTGAAGTGCCTAAAGGAGAATATGTCGTCCTCATCCCCGATACTGCAGAGCCTCAGCCACATGGCTAGTTAATATTTTTTCTTTTCCTTCCAAGTCCGCTATGGTGCGAGAAATTTTCAATATGCGGAAATAAGCTCTCGGAGACAGGTTTAATTTAATAACAGCATCCTTGAGCAAAGAAAGGCTTGATTGATCCAAAGCGCAAAATTTTTCTATTTCTTTATTCCCCATCTCGGAATTTACTATGATTTTTAAATTACTAAATCTTTCTTTTTGCCGCATTCGAGCTTTTTCCACGCGCGCTCTAATTTGCTTAGACGGTTCTTCCAGCTCTTTTTGCGATAGCTTGCTGAACTTTAATCGAGGCACGGTTATATGCAAATCGATTCTATCTAATATCGGACCGGATATTTTTTTCTGATAGTTTATAACTTGCAAAGGCGTGCATTGGCATTCCTTTTGTGGATCTCCCTTATATCCACATGGGCATGGGTTCATGGAAGCCAGCAAAATAAACTTGGCCGGATAGCAAACAGAACCTTGCACGCGGCTGACATGGATGATTCCTTCTTCCAAGGGCTGGCGCAATGCTTCCAACACGGCGCGCGGGAATTCCGGAAACTCGTCCAAGAATAATAAGCCTCTATGGGCCAGAGAAATCTCGCCGGGTTTGGGAACACGGCCTCCGCCCACAATGGAAGGCGCCGAGGCCGAGTGATGGGGCGCGCGAAACGGGCGAAAATTTATCAGGGGCTGGGTTTTGCTTAACAAGCCGGCTACGCTGTAAATGCGCGTAGTTTCCAACATCTCTTCGTAGGTCATCATGGGCAGAATGGAAGCGGAGGTTTTAGCCAGCAAGGTTTTACCGGACCCGGGCGGGCCGCTTAATAAAACATTATGCCCGCCCGCGGCCGCGATTTCCAAAGCGCGCTTGGCCGTTTCTTGGCCGCGAATATAAGCCATATCCAAATTACTTTTTATATCGTAATTCAATAGCTTTATATTTTTACTTTGATACTGCGTGATTTTTTTTGCATTAGTTAAATGCTCATAAATTTCCTGCAAACATGGCACGGGAAAAACAGTTAGTCCCGGTATCAGCGAGGCTTCATCGGCATTTTCTTTGGGAACATATAATATTTTATAGCCCTTTTCCTTGGCCATCATGGCGCAGGCTAAAACGCCAGCCACGGGCCGCACTTCTCCGCGCAGGGAAAGTTCTCCAATAAATAGAGACTTGTCTTCAATTGTCTTAAAATGGCCGTCTGCCGCCAGTACGGCCAAAGCTATGGGCAAATCGAACCCCGGGCCTTCTTTTTTTAAATCCGCGGGCGCTAAATTGATCAGCACGCGGAATTCGGGGAAAGGTATGCCCGAATTCTTAATAGCCGCACGCACGCGTTCTTTCGCTTCTTGTATGGCAGTGTCCGGCAGGCCAACTACGGTAAAATTGGGCAAACCATGGGTAATATCGGCTTCCACTTGCACGGGCTCGCAGTTTAACCCAACAACGGCGGCCGTGAATATTTTTTTTGTCATATAAATAAAAAACGCCCCAACAAAGGGGTCACCTGAAAACAATATTATATTAATTCATTAAAAAACGCAAATTTTATTGTTTGGTAATTTTTTCGTTGATTTCTTTTTGCAATTTTATCAGATTATCCATATTATCTTCTTCGGCTACTTTATTTCTCTTTAACTCGCCGCATTTTTCGCATCTGCTAATAATGCTGTATTTCTGCCGTTGAAATTCTATGGCTACGGGACGCATCATTCCTTGGCAATCATTTTTCCGATCTCCGGGAACTATATCCACGTGTTTGGAATAAAAGCACTGTGGACAATGATTGGTATAACCCGTGCCTTTTACGCTAAAGCCGCAATGCTCGCATTTAAAGTCTTCAATGATTTTTTGAAAATTTTTCATGCTTAAATAAAATTATTGTCCAAAGGATAACGGCGATCACAATATAAATATCGGCCAAATTAAAAACAGACCAAAAAGGCACATTAATAAAATCAACCACTCCGCCATATTTTATTCTATCCAATAAATTACTAACCGCGCCGATAATAATAAAAACCAAACAGCAAAACAAATAATAATTATTCTTTCTGACGTTATCCACTAATAAATAAAATAGTATGAGAGAAATTACAGAAAACAAAACATAATATAGAATATCGTTCTCGATAAAGCCGAAGGCCATGCCTTTATTTTTACACAATTCAAAAATTAATATTTTAGGGAAAACCACAAAGGAATTGTCCGGTTGATTGATAAACAAATATTTAGTCAGCCGATCGATCGTGAATGCTATAAATGATAGCGCCAATATTAAATAGTATTTTTTATTAGCCACACTTAACGCAAGTTAAAGCGGAGGGATTTACCTGCAATCTTTTAATATCGATTTCTTTCCCGCACTTCTCGCATTTGCCGTATTCTCCGGATTCCATTTTTTTCAAAGCTTCGTCGATCAAATCTAATTTGCTTTCCAACTCGCCGGTGAGATTCAGGTTGATGCTGTAGTCTTCCACTTCGGAGGGCGATGAGTCTCCGGTTTCGATATCAGAGTCGTCGCCGTAGTCTGGAAAGTTCGGCGCGTATTTTCCCGGAACGTGGTCTCCTTTATCCGGCTTGGCCACGGATGATAAAGCTTCGATGATTTCTTCTTTTTCTTTTTGTAATTTATTTTTCAATTCCTCTAAAGTTTTCTTTTCCATGGCTTTGTGATTAATTTTATTGTTCATATTATAGCAGAAAGAAAATAATAAAAAAAGATAGGAAAAAAAACAAATATAAAGCCCGGAATTAATTCCGGGCTAAAAGTTGTGAAGTTTGAAAGAGGGGCGCAAACGCCCCACTTCTTATTAAAAAGAATGTGATAATAGCGTAGCGCCCCAAACCCTTAAGCTAACCTTGTATTCGCCTCTTTTTTCAAAGAGGAAAACGCAAAGGATTTCCACTTAAGAGCAAGGTGCTCTTATTGTACATACCAGGAGTCGTACATATCCCCATAAGCGTAGCGGGGTTTCTCTACCATACCGCTGTCCCTCAGCTCTTCCGCAAGGGAAGAATAATCGAGGGCTCGCGAAACTTTTATTTTTGTTTTTTTCCTGGAATTTTGCACAGCAGAGAAAAATCTGTTTTCAATATGGCTTATTAAAAACAATTTTCTCGCCGCTCTTTTTCAATGTACTTTAGTGTACATATATAAGTATAACAAATTTTTCGGCTTTGGTCAATCATCTACATTCAATAATCGCTAACTTTAGCCAAAATGAATGTTGATAACCTCGTTTGACACGCGTAAAAAATATTTGTCCACATGTGTATAACTTCTAACAAAAAACCCCGCCGCGACGGGGTTTGATTGTTATGAGAAAAATTATTTACGAATTATTCTCTATCGTCTCTTTTACTTCCATAGCCGCGTCTTTTAATTTCCCTTCTTCGTTAACAACGAGATAATCCCAATCCAACAAATTCTCTAATTCTTTCTTGGCCGTGTCTAATCTTTGTTTGATTACTTCTTTGGTATCTGTTTCGCGATTAACCAATCTTTTTTCCAAGTATTCATACGAAGGCGGCATGATAAAAATGGTTACGCAATCCGGACGCATACGTTTGAATGTCCTGGCGCCTTGCGGATCCACCTTTACCACGACTACTTTATGGTTTTTTAATTTGTCATCCACTTCTTGTTTGCCGCTGCCGTAATAATTTCCGTAAACTTGAGCCCACTCGATCATGTCTCCCGCGTCGATATTCTTTTTAAAATCAGCCACGGAAATAAAATGATACGGATGGCCTTCGCTTTCTCCGTTTCTCACTTCCCGAGTACTAGTTGTGATCACCTGAACAAAATTTAATCCAAGATCTTTGGCTTTATAAATTACGGAATCTTTTCCGGCGCCGGAAGGACCGGTAATGACAAATAACTTTCCCATAAATTAATTTTTATTATTATAATTATTAAATCTTTTTCTCGGCGCGAACGGTCGTCTGGGTGGCGGCGGCACGTAATTAGCCGGGGGTTCAAGCAGAGCTTTGCGGGAAAGTTCAATGCGATTCTTTTCTTTATCCACGCCCATTACTTTAACTTTTATCTTGTCGCCTATTTTGATATAGTCTTCTATTTTTTCCACGCGCTCGTAGGCGATGGCGGAAATGTGCACCATGCCGTCGTGGTTCGGGGTAAGCTGTACGATGGCGCCGATTTCACTGCCCGTGTTTCTATCTTTTATTATTTGCATTACTTCGCCTTCATAAACTTCGCCTACTAATATTTCTTTGGTAATGCCTTTTACCAATTCCAGAGCTTTCTTCATGGCTTCGGGTTTTTCCGCGGTGATGTAAACCAAACCATCATCTTCTATGTCTATAGCCACGCCGGTTTCATCAATAATGCCGTTGATTACTTTTCCGCCCGGTCCGATCAATTCTCTGATTTTATCCGGATCGATTTGCAATTTCTCAATGCGCGGGGCGTAAGGAGACATTTCTTTTCTAACTTCCGGCAACACGCTTAACATTACTTCTAATATTTTTATGCGCGCCACTTTGGCTGCTTCCAAAGCTTCTTTCACCACATCCATGGCAATGCCACCTAATTTAATATCCAGCTGAATGCCGTTGATGCCATCTTTGGTTCCGGCAATTTTAAAATCCATATCTCCGGCGTGATCTTCCACTCCTTGAATGTCCGTTAGAATAGTATGCTTGCTGCCGTCTTCGCTGGTGATCAAACCAATGGCAATGCCGGCCACGGGTTTTTTAATGGGTACGCCCGCGTCCATCAAAGCCAAAGTGGATCCGCAAGCCGAAGCTTGAGAAGAAGAACCGTTGGAAGCAAGCACTTCGGAAACCACGCGGATGGTATAAGGGAACTCTTCTTTCGGAGGAATCATGGGCACTAAAGATTTTTCCGCCAAAGCGCCATGGCCGATTTCTCTTCTGCCCGGGCCGCGGAATGGGGAAATTTCTCCCACGGAAAAACCGGGGAAATTATAATGGTGCATATAGCGTTTTTTGCCTTCTACTTCCATGCCGTCTAATATTTGTTCGGCGCCGGGAGAAGCTAAAGTGACAATGCTCATTACCTGTGTTTCACCGCGTTGGAATATGGCGCTGCCGTGCGTGCGAGGCAATACTCCTACCATAGCGCCAAGAGGCCTAATTTCATCGGGCTTGCGGCCGTCAATGCGCTCGCCCTTTTCTATTACCAAGCGGCGGGCTTCTTTTTCCATCAGTAAATCAAATAAAGAAAAAGCGTAGGCTTCATCTTCTTGAGCCATTATTAGCTTTAGATCTTTCTTTAATTGGTGTTCTTTATCGCGGCGTTCGTGTTTATCGGCTATTCCGTACATTTTAGGCAATTCTTTATTTAAAAAATCCTGCACTTGCTTTTCCACATCAACCCTGTGTTTCTTTTCTTCTTCGGTATATTCAGGCTCTTTTATCACTTGTTTTTTCTTGCCTAATTCTTGTTTAATTTTAGCTAGCAATTCTATAATCGGCTTGGTGTTTTCTATGGCCAATTCAATGGCTTTATATATCTCATCTTCCGTGGCCTCATTGGCATCGGTTTCTATCATTACCACTTCTTTGCCATTGTTGGAAACGAACAAGTTTGCCTTAGCCTCCAGCTTTTGAGTGAAGGTGGGGTTCACAATCATCTTGCCTTCTTTGTCTATGCTGACGCTGGCGCCAGCCAGAGATCCATTGAAAGGAATGTCGGATAAATGCAAAGCGCACACAGCGCCGATCAACCCCGGCAAATCCGGATCGTTATCTTCGTCCAAGGAGAGGACAGAAGATACTACTTGGATATCGTTTCTTATTTCTTGATTAAAAAGCGGACGAATGGAGCGGTCAATAATGCGCGCGGTTAAAATGGCTTCTTCCGAAGGGCGGCCTTCTCTTTTAATGAAACGAGAGCCGGAAATTTTTCCCGCGGCGTATAAATTTTCCCGATACTCCACGGAAAGCGGAAAATAGCTCATGCCCGGCTTCGGTTCCAAACCCATGCAAGCGGTGGCTAAAATTACCGTGTCGCCATACTGCACGCGGCAAGAACCGCCGGCCAGACCGGCGAGCAAGCCCGTTTCAATAGTTAGCTTTCTTCCTCCCCATTCCAATTCGTACTTTTTTGGTTGGTTCATAATGATCATGGACCTAACCTGCAGACTGCAGACTCCTGTTTTTACAGAGTCTAATTGTCTACAGGCTAGATTTAATAGTTAATTAAATTTAATAAAACTATCCAAACTATTTAAAAAACTTTCATTGCCGCTGAAATGATAAAGCCGATTATTATTTGTAACTATTATCAAGCTGACTTCTGAGCCGTCTTTGGCGCTTCCGCCGGTTAGTTTTGTTCCTTTCACGCCGTCGATATAGATCGCTTCTTCTTTTTCTATGCCAATGCTGTTGCGCACCATGCCTTCGTAATCGGTTGGCATTACATTAACGTAATTGCCATCTCCCATATCCAAATTAATAATGTCTCCATTTTCGCTCCGCACTAAATCTGGGTAGCCAAAAATTTCAATACCTAATTCGCTGACGTTTTGATTTAAATTTTCACCACCCGTGCCCGAGCTAATGTTGGCGTTCTCATTCGCGGACACTGAATTTTTATTGGCATTATTTTTTGTCTTCGCGTTGGCGTTCAGATTGGCCGGCTGTTCTATATTAGTGTTCACCTCGTCCGAGCCGGGATTAACCGCGAAATAATAAACTAAAATGCACGCGACGATGACGACGAAAATGATAAAATAAAGACCTGATTTTTTATCAAATGAAAATTTGGAACGCGGCATTTTATTTTTGTTTATTAAACAATCGTATCTTTAAGCTTGAGAGATTTTATCAGTTTTTGATAGGCTTCCAATTCTTCTTTCTTTAAATAGCGCAGCAAGCGGCGGCGTTGGCCGACTTTTTTTAATAAACCGCGGCGGGAAGAATGGTCTTTCTTGTGTTGTTTTAAATGTTCGCCCAATTCAGAAATTTCAAACGATAAAATGGCGATTTGCACTTGCGGAGAACCGGTGTCGCCATCGTGCGTTTTAAATTTCTTGATAATGTCTTCTTTTTTTTCTTTGCTGATCATAAGATCGTTGCACCACGATGCCCGAGTCAAGCGTTTTTCTTAGTATAACCGCAAGCCAAGGCAACGTTGTTTAATGTTATAAGTAAAAATAATATAGCACTATTATTTTCAAAGGTCAACCCCGGCCGCGCTTAAACTGCTGGGCAAATAAATGTTTAAATCTTTCATATTAAGCGGCACATAAGACGTGTTCTGCGCATTAACCAATATACACGCTTCCGCAAAAGGACTGTTGATTTGCACCAATCTGCCGCCAAATTGTTTGCGCACCAATTCATATGGGTCTGTCTGCCTGTGGCCGATAAACCACCATGCATGCTTCTCCGCACCGATATTGCTTCTCGTCCCTTCTAGGCATCTTTCATTGGTTCCTCGATTTTTACTCATTTTAAACCATTCATTCCCTTCGTCGCCGTCTTTTGTTTCATCCCCTTCTGAAAGATCATGATGAACATTATCAACCCAAGTAAGATTATAAAAAGCGCTTTCAGTTCTATTTCTTATTTCTTGCTCTGTTAAAATTCTACCGGGCGCCGCGTGAGAAGCAACGAAATTTTTTCCCTTTACAAGCAAAGGTAAAGCTTTTTCCCAATTAATATATTCTTTAGAAAAATCTTCGCCAAAAATTTTTCTAACATTTCTAGAAAAAATTTCTCCTTGTTGCACACAATGATTCCCGCTTTTTTTAAAAAGGGTCAAGGGGTCGGCGGAAAAATCATGATTGCCTCTTAAATAAACAGCTCTCCCTTTAAAAGACGCAACCAGTTCCATAATCATTTTCATGGTGTTAAGGGAAGCCACGACATCCCATTCTTGCACAGTTTCATCATCATACGTTCCCATAATATCCGGGGTTTCTAAGTGCATACCGTCTCCCAAAAAAACAATATTTACCCAACCTTCTTTTAATAGATCGTATACGGTTTTTTCTTCTTTCATCTCCGGCGGCATTAATACTTTTGTTTCTAGAAGATGGAGAATAAAATCCTTCCGGCCATGAAGGTCCGGAATAATTATAGTGGGCCGCGGAGTAGGTTCTAATTCCGCTATGCCTTCGGTGCCGCGCAAAGCTTCCAATGCCCGATGCAAAGAAGACAAGTAAGATTCCTTGCTTTCCGGACTATGCCTGTTAGCCGTTTCTCTTAATTCTTCCAAAGTAATTTCATCGGGAAGCTGCTCCAGATTTTTATCCGGCAAATTCATAGGCTCGCCAATTGGTGTTGGCGATTTTGTTGGTTCTCGTCTTCCGGGCATAATGATGATTATTCTATTATTCTGTTTATTTCATTAACAGATAAACGAGGAATTTTCATATCGGGCAACAATCTGATAAATATACCTTCATTATCAAACATTTTAGTCGCTTCTATTTCGAATACTCTATTGCCAATTTCTTTTATTACCCCTTGAAAAAGTTGGCCAACAAATCTTACTTCCACCGTGTCCCCCACTTTTAAAGTTCTTTTTTCCCATTTTAAAATATTACTATCTTCCGCGGTTACGGGATTATCCTGCATGACTACATTAGCAACAAACTCCTCTGGTTTTGATTTCATAGGGCCTCCACGAACTAAATCCCAAACTTCTTCTCTTCCCATATTTTTTTTATTTTAACCAATGTTTTAATTCTTCCAGCATCCAACACTATACTCAAAATAAAAATCCCGTTGTAACGGGATTATTTGATAGCCTGCACTAAGCTGTAGAAGACCACTAATGCTCCGGTGCCAAACATCATAGAAATTAAATAATACAATTTATTTGCATTTTCCATACTTTTTGTTTTTATTTTTTATTTTTTTTATTTATCTATATATAATTATAGCAAAAAAAAACGCTTTTGGCAAGTCCTAATTAAAAATAAAATAGGGAACGCACGCGTGCGTTCCCTATTTTTCATTGTTGGTTCATTAAACTTCTATTACCACCGGCAGAATCATGGGCCGGCGCTGAGTTTTATGGAAAAGGAATTGTCCGATTTCGTCGCGAAGCTTGTTTTTCAAATACATGGGATTGGCCGCGTCTTTGGGATTTTTATCCACGCAGACTTTTTTTACTTTCTCTCGCGCTTCTTCTATGAGAGTCTTGTTGCCTTTCATGTAAACGAATCCGCGGGAAATAATATCCGGGCTGCCGATTAGCGCGCCGGTTTTAGCGTCCACCGTGGCAATGATCACGAACATGCCGTCTTCACTCATCACTTGCCTGTCGCGCAATACCACGTTGGAAACATCGCCCACGCCAAGGCCGTCCACCATCACGTAATCCGTGGTCAGCTTTTTCTTAAGGGGCCGGGCTTCTCCGCCGCAGAATTCTATCACTTGGCCGTTCTCGGTAAGGATCACTTGTTCTTTGGGCCAGCCTAAAGTTTTAGCCACATTGCCCGCGGCTTGCAACATGAAGGCGTTGCCTTCTATGGGAATAATGTATTTTGGCTTTACCAATCTATATAATAATTTTAAATCTTCGGACATGGCATGGCCGCCGGCGTGCACATCCATCATTTTATAATGAATCACTTCGGCTCCGGCTTTTACCAAGGTGTCTTTCAGGCGCTGTACCGTGCGTTCGTTGCCCGGCACCACGGAGGAAGAAAATATTACCGTATCATTTGGCTGGATGCGGAAGAAGCGGTGTTCCCTGGCCGCGATGCGCATCAAAGCGGCATTGCCTTCGCCTTGCGCGCCTGTGCACATGATCACTAATCTGTTTTCCGGCAAGCTGGTTGCCTCTTCGGCGCTGACTATGGTTTTGGGATGAAATTTCAAATAGCCCAGCTCTTTGCAAATGGCCACGTTCGTTTTCATGCTATAGCCTTCTATGGCCACTCGGCGGCCGTATTTTTCCGCGGCCCAAATCACTTGCTGCACGCGGGTGAGCAAAGAAGCGAAGGTGCCGATAATCAAGCGGCCTTTGGCATGTTGGAATATTTGATCCAGAGTGTCGCCAATGGCGCTTTCCGAAAGCTGCTGGCCAGCGGTATCGGCGTTGGTGGAATCGGAGCATAAGGCTAGCACGCCTTCATCTCCCAATTTAGCGATCTTGCTGAATTCGGTTACTTTATCCATTACCGGAGTGTAATCGAATTTAAAGTCGCCGGTGTGCACGATAGTTCCTTCCGGCGTGCGCACGATAATGCCCACGCAATCGGGAATGTTATGGTTCACGCGGAAAAATTCCACGCGGAACTGTCCGAGGTGCAAAGTTTCATCCGGATTGATTTCGCGCAAATCCAAAGCACCCTTATCCGGAAAATCTTCCTGGCGCTTTTTAATGATACCCATGGTCAACCGCGTTCCGTAAATCGGAGGGTTGTGCAATTCCGGGGCAATGTGCGGTATGCCGCCGATGTGGTCGTAATGGGCGTGGGTAATGATAATGCCCTTCACATTTCTTTCTTTTCCTTTTAAATAGGAGATGTTCGGAATGATATAATCTATTCCGGGTTGGTCTTCTTCCGGAAACTGCAAACCGCAGTCTATGAGGATAATATCCTCTCCGTACTCGACCATAGTCATGTTGCGTCCGACTTCTTCGGCTCCGCCCATAACGGTTAATCTTAATTTGGCGTGAGAGGATTTGTAAACTACTTCTCTTTCTCTCTCCGGCCTTCTTTTGTTAAACACCCTTCTGCGGGGGCTTAACAGCTTAAACCTTCTTTTTGGTTTCATAAATAAAAATTGTTAATAATTAAAAGAAGAAAAAATTGTGGGGATGGAGAGATTTGAACTCTCACAACCTTGCGGTTACTAGCTCCTGAAGCTAGCGCGTCTACCAAATTCCGCCACATCCCCTCTTTACTTACTTAAATATATCTTAAGCAGTGATAATTATTTCTTTTTGCGAATGCGCTGCGTTTCTATATACCAATCTTCAATGCCGGCAAAACGGCCGCTGGGCAGAGGAATATTATTCACGGTTACGCCCTTAATTTTTTTGTTTACCGCGTAAATATAAGTGGGCTGATACAGGAATATCGCCGGGATCTCTTCAGCCAATACATTTTGGAAATGAAAATATTTTAAGCGTCTTTGTTCGGCATCGGTTGTCTGCCTGGCGGTTTCCAGCAAATTATCAATGTCTTTTTGGTAAAATATGGACAAAGCCAAGCCGGGATGCTCTTGCTGGGAAGAATGCCAGAAAGCGTACGGATCGGGATCCGTTCCCGCGATTTCTCCGAATAGCAGGGCTTCGTAATTGCGGTCTTTGATAACGGTATCGGTAATATCTTGCACCGCGTAAGAATCAATATTGATTTTAAAGCCCATGCTTTCCCAATTCTTCTTTAAAATATCTAAAGTGTCTAGATATTCAGGTTGGTCCACCGTTACTATGGTAAACTCTAATACTTGGTCTCCCTTTTTGCGATACTGTTCTCCTTCGGGCACTTTCCAGCCGCCTTCTTCTAAAATAGATTTTCCTTTTTCAATCTCAAACCCGTATTTTTCCACGTCGGCATTGTGTCCGATATAGCCTTTTAATATTGGCGTATAAACCGGCTCGCCCGCGCTGTTTAATACATCGTTGATTATTTGCGTGCGATCCACTCCCCAGACCAATGCTTGGCGCACGCTGTCGTTATCTAAAACATCTGAGCGGTCCTGATTAAAGAATAAAGCGGTATATTGAGGCAGTTTCACGTTATAGATTTGTTCCTTCCTGTTTCTTTTCACCAAATCTTCTTTGCTTTCCAACGGCACGGAGAATAAACCGTCTATTTTTTTATTGGCTAAAGCGTCTACGGCTTCAAAAACATCGAAATAGAAAGTAAAATTCAGCTTCTGCAAATTAGGTTTGGCGCCGTAGTAATCGGGAAACGGAATAAGCTGGTAAGATTTAATATTCCCGGTTTTATCTTTCACCAAAGAATCAAACATATACTGCCCGCTGCCGATCGGCTGAATGTTATATTCCGTTAGAAAAACATTTTGCGGGGAAATTTTATAAATATCGTACCAGATGTGCTTGGGTAAAATGCCGAAAGTCATGCTGGAAAGAAAAGGAGAGAAAGGATCCTGCAAAGTCATTTTAAAAGAATAGTCGTCGATCTTTTCCGCCGTGGCTCCACGCAAGCTGGGCTCTAAGGGGGATTGGTAATTCACATCCTGAATGGAAGCAATAGTGAAAAGGACATCGTCTACATTTAAAGGTTCGCCATCGTGCCATTTGGCATCGCGCCTTAAATAAAAAGTGTAAGTTTTTAAATCTTCGGAAATTTCATAATTAGTTGCCAGATCGTTTTCCAATTCCTGATTCTCGTTATACTTGAACAATCCGGAGAAGACCAAATAAGATAAGTCCATATCCACATCGTTGGTTTGAGCCAGAATCGGATTAATCTTTTCCGGCATACCCACCAAGCCTTCGGAATATTCTCCGCCTTTTTGCGGCACTTGTTCGGTGTTGAAAAAATAAGTGTAGACGGCTCCGGTGAGCAAAGCGAGAATTAATATGCCGCCGCAAACATCTAAAATCCACCTTTCTTTAAGGCTCAAAACGCTTCCTAAATATTTGAATTGCTGAAAAGATGGTATCTTTTTTTTCGCAATGCCGAAAACCAAATCGGCCTTGTTGTTCGTTTCTTTTGGATTATCCATGCAAAATTATTTTTGGATTAAGAAGCTGGCTAAGCTTAGCCCCAGGAAAATTACTGATAAAGCTATGGAAGAAATAAATATAAATTTTTCCGCTCCGCGCTTGGTGGCGTAAATATCGTTTCCGCCGCCAAAAACAGCACCTAAACCAGAGCCTTTTTGCTGCAATAATATGGTAACCACTAATAAAGCTACCACCACTATTTCTGCTATTTGTATTGTCAGTTCCCAATTCATAAAAATAAGACTACAACATTTACAAAAAAATGTCAACATGATATCCTCATAATCTATGCATAAAATATTAGCCTCGTTAAACAAGAAACAAAGAGAAGCGGCCGAAGCCTTGGAAGGTCCGGTGCTGATTTTGGCCGGAGCCGGATCGGGAAAGACCAAAACCTTAGTGCACCGCATCGCTTACTTGATAGATTACAAAGAAATCAAGCCGCAAAACATTTTAGCGGTTACTTTTACCAATAAAGCCGCTCAAGAAATGAAGGCGCGCATAAAAAAGCTGTTGCCCAAGAACGCCAAGGACATGCCCATGATGGGAACATTCCACGCGGTCTGCGCCCAGATACTAAGGAAAGAAATTTCCGTATTGGGTTACAGCAAGAATTTCGTGATCTTCGACGAGCATGACTCCATGCATCTTATTAAAAAGGTCATTAAAGATTTAGGCTACGATATAAAAGATATTTCCCCGCGCGCCATTGCGGTGCTTATTTCCCGCGCCAAGAACGAGCTGCTTTCCGAGGATACTTTTTCCAAGCAAGCCGGAGATACCATAGAAAAAATCGCGGCCGAAGCCTACCACCAGTATCAAGCGGAATTAAAAGAGCATAACGCGCTGGATTTCGACGACCTGATACTTAAAACCGTTTTTATCATGGAAAAATATCCGGAAGTGCTTAAAAAATACCAAAAATTATTCAAATATATTTTGGTAGACGAGTATCAAGACACGAACCAAGCGCAATACATTTTAATAAAGCTTTTAGCCATGGCTCATAGAAATATTTGCGTGGTGGGAGACGATTACCAATCCATTTACGCTTGGCGCGGCGCCAATATGCGCAATATTCTAAATTTTGAAAAAGATTATCCCGATGCCAAAGTGATATTATTGGAACAAAACTACCGTTCCACGAAAAACATTTTGTACGCGGCCAACGAAGTTATAAAATACAACATCAATCAGAAGGATAAAAAATTATGGACGGAAAACCCCACCGGCTCCAAGCTGACTATTAAAGAAGCCAGCGACGAGAAAGATGAAGGCGAATACATTATTAAGGAGATTCTGGGCATGGATACCAAGCCGAAAAAAGAAGAAGAAATAGTTTATGAAGCCGAGGATACTTTAATAGATAAAATTTTAAAAAGCGCGGCTTTTAAAGTGAAGAAAAAGGACACCAAATTGTTGAATGAAGTAAAAGATAAATTAAAAAAAGTGGATCTGGCCGAATACGTGATACTTTACCGCACCAACGCGCAATCGCGCGCTTTGGAAGAGTCATTCTTAAAATACGGAGTGCCCTACCGCATTATCGGCGGCATAAAATTTTACGAGAGAAAAGAAATCAAAGACATGATTTGCTATATGCGCGTGCTCATCAACCCGAACGACTGGGTGAGCTTGGAACGCGTGGTAAATGAACCAACCAGAGGACTCGGGCATGCTTCGTTTATTAAGATAGAAAAGCAATGCCGGGAAAAAGGGAAAAATTTTCTTGATATCACGGAAAAAGATTTACCCCCGCTCACGCCCAGAACATTAAACTCTTTCTTAACTTTTCAAAAAACTTTAAAAGAACTGCACCAAGCTTTGAAAAAAAGCACGGCCACAAAAATGCTGGATTTGATTTTAGAAAAAACCGGCTATAAAAAAGCGCTGGAACAAGATGCGGAATTCGGCGAAACCAGATTGGAAAATATCTTGGAAATAAAAACCGTCACAAAAAAATTCGACCACCTAAAAAGCGAAGAGGGCATTAACCGCTTTTTGGAAGAAGTGAGCTTGGTTTCGGACCAAGATGAAATAGACGAAAACTTGCCGGCTGTAAATTTAATGACCATCCACGCGGCCAAAGGTTTGGAGTTTCCAAAAGTATTCATTGCCGGAGCCGAAGAAGGCCTCTTCCCCCACTCCCGCTCGCTTTTCGAGCCGGAACAGCTGGAAGAAGAACGCCGCCTTTGCTATGTGGCGATCACTCGCGCCAAACAAAAAGTATATATAGTATACGCCTCCCAGCGCCAAATTTACGGCTCCACCCAAGTGAATTCCCCTTCGCGTTTTATCGACGACTTGCCCGAAGACGCGATTGCCAAAGAATAGATAAAAATATAAATAATTTACAAAAAATCCCCCTAAAGAATAGGGGGATTTTATAATGGCAAAATGCGCGCCATATTTTTTTATTATTGGTAAGGCTGAGAAAGGGCAGCGAAGCATTTGTGTTTTGCTCCGCCGCCCTCTCTCTTCCCCTACTTCCTTAGCCAGATCTCCCCTTCGATAAATCGGGGGGAGCCCGACTGGACCCACGTAACCTTGTACGTAGTTTCGCAATCAAGGGGTCGAGACCCCAAGATCCGAATCCACAGTACAAGGGTGCCGGGATCAGCGGGAAGCCAGGTGTATTTTTCAACAACCTGTTCTTCTTCGCCAACCCACACTCGTGGGTTAAAAAAGTAGGGCGCCAACCCAAACATGACAACCATCTTATGGCCCCAATCGCTGAGGGGCAGGTTGATTGTCAGGGTTGACGTTTCCCCGTTCCATCTCGCCTGCTCGACGCAAGCGAAGAGTGCATGGTGCAGAGCGCGAAGCTCTCCACCAACACTCTCGCCCACGGAAGGCGGATGGTCAGGGGAAGCCTTATCATCCCGAGCCGAAGATCGGGAGGGGAAAGGTAGAGCTCTCCCCATTTGGCACCCCCTGTTTCGGGGTTGAATGCGGCGTAATTGCCGACCGCATAATGTATAACATTATTTTGATTTTGTCAATAGATATATGGAGATTTATAGCGTTTTTATTGACTTTTTTGAAAAAATATGATAAACTTATAATAGTTCAAATAATTTTTTAATCATTAAATTACTAAAAATATGAAAGAACCAGGATTCAATCCAGGAACAATCCCTGGCCAAGACAAAGAATCATTAGTAAACGAAGTCCAGACCGGTAATAAATTAGACATATCCGGACGAGGCACGGGCGTGGAAGAACCAACCGATATTGGGATATCTACAGAAGAAGCCGAACAATTTGTTGAGCTGCAAAAACAAATAGGGCAAATAAATGAAGAACAAGCAGCTGCATATCAGGTAAAATTAGACTATCTGAAAAAAAATGCTTCTAAACCTATAGATATCCGACATTTGGAAGATATCGATAGAATTTATCGACAAGTCCAAACGGGAGTCGAGCAGGAAGATATAGATGAGGGTCCGATTGCTGGGCCACCCAGCGATGAAGTATCTTCTGATCCCTATACAGTACCCCATGGCGATTCAGATCCAGGCCCCATTGAAACACTCCCTGATGACAATGAACAAGTTCAGCGAATAAACGAAAATGAAATTAAAGGGTCTGATATTACCTATGGGGAGCAGGCAGAATTGAGTGCTTTAGCGGCAAAACAAAGAGAAGAATCACAAAAACTTAGAATTAAAAAAAAACAGCTAGACAACTAGCTGAGCAAGAGGCAGACAGAAAATCTTGGCAATTAGACTAAAATCAGATATAGATGCTCGCAATTAATTACTTCTAAACCCCGCCTCGGCGGGGTTTATTTGTTTGCCGGGGGTTGTTCACCTAATTCTGTTGAAGCTTCTTTCTTTTGTTGCATCTTTCTTAATTCTCTAGCTCTTTTCCTTGCAGGATCTAAAAATGATTTAATAATATGATTCAAACCACCGGCTACCTGCATAATATCCGGCCTTGCATGTTGGGGGCCTATCATACTCTGGAATAATATCTTTAATTGTCTTTTTGCCTCTGCTTCTTCTTTGGCGTCTTCTGTTTCTTGAGTATTTATTTCTATCTCTCCGGTGTTTTCAAGTACAGTATTATGGCTCACCACCCACTCTGCATCTTCAGTATTATCAGGATCTAAAGTTATCGCTCCTCGGTTATGAAAGTCATCCAAGCCGAAAAACATGGCATACAAAGTAACTCCCAAAGAATAAATATCTTGTTTTTTATTATCGATTGCTTCCTGCGGCCTTAACTGTTTTTCAAACGGTAAAAATTTATTTATTTTTTCAGGAGAAGCATACCTTGGAGTAAAAGCTGCGCTTTCACTATCACTTTCACTTAAAGCATGCCCTTGCATCAATTCGGACGTATTAAAATCAAAAAAAGTAACTGCTATTTGCGGATTTTCTAATCCGGGATATTTTCTCGCCGGATCAACCATAATATTTGCAGGTTTAATATCTAAATGAGCGAACCCCCGCTGGTGTATCCTAGCCAGCGCTATGGAGATTTTCCGCGCTATCAATAATTTTTGACTCAACTTTCTGGGAGTTTTTTCTCGCATTATACCAAACAAACTTTTAATCTTATCTTCTTCTCTCCTGTTTTCATTTTCGGCGACTATATTCTCCATTAATTCAAAAACTTGCGTAAATTTCGGCTTACCTTCTTGATTCTGAACAACCTGCGAGCCATAAGTAAGGGGCATGGCTCTATCCGCGCTGCGCGTCTGCCCTTTTTTAGCCATAAAATAATCTTTTAAAACCTGCGGGTGCACTTTATGTTCGTATTCTCTGATTACTAAAGATAAAAGTTGTTCATCCTGCGCTTCCGCGGCTTTATCAAGATATCGCAAAATAATCGTATCCAACGGTTGGCCCACTTCTTTTATTCTATCTTCGGTTCTTTTGAGTATTGCTTGTCTTTCTGTATCATGAGGCGCATAATTTTCCAATAACGTTCCCTGGCTTAGTATATCTTGGATAAATATTTCCTGATAAGTGCCAGCGATTATTGTTTTATTTCTATCAGAATCTCCTTCAGCGCTCGTAATCTTTAAAGCGTATTGGTTTCCTTCCGCATCACTAACCGCCCACACTTCGGCTATTCCACCTTTACCAATGGGTTCAAGCAGTGTTATCTTTTTCCCCTGAACGATAAGAGATAAATTAGGTTCCGGAACATATGGTTGCTCCCGATGTTCACTACTGGATTCTTTTCGCCTGACAAACTGTTCAAAAGTTTTTTTTGGCGATACAATATTCCTTTCTTTTTCCCTGGCGGTCCTTTCCACATAAAAACTGCTTGGCGGCGGAACAAAGCCCGTTGGTTCTTCGTCTCTTTGCGCTATTCTTTGCTGCAAATCAATCACATTGCCCTTCAGTTCTTCTTCCGCAGCCAATCTTTCGATGTTTCGATCGAGCGAGCGAATCTCTGTCGGCTCTCCTGTTTCAGTTTCAGCAGGAAGTATCTGAGTATCCAGTTCTTCGTTCGTAATTTCTTTTCGCGCTATTCTTTCCTGCAAATCAATCACATTGTCTCGCGCTTTATCCGGCGCAACTTCTTCTGCTTGTTCCGGTTTTGTTTCGTTTAATATTTCTTCTTCTTCTTTTTCTACAAGTCTAAAAAATTCCAATAATCTTCTTACCCCAAATTTTTTGGCTATTTGCCAGGCTTTTTCTTTTATCCCCGCCCATCTTTCGTTTATTTCCAATCTTTCTTGTTCAGATATTGGTTGTTTACTCTCTTCAATTTCAACATCTTCAGCCTGAACTCTTCGCCCATTTCGTTTTCGTTCTACATCTGGATGAATTGCCATAATATTTATTGTTTTATTTATTGTTCTTGGGCTCTTTGTCTTCTTGCTTCTTCACTTTGTTGTTGTGACTCTTGTCTTTTTCGGGATTCTTCATTTTGTGCTTCTCTTGCAGCTATTTGTTCAGATCTATAAGGTGCATAAATAGCATAAAATTCGCGAGCTACATCGTCGATATTCGGACGCGATTCTACCGGACCGATCATTCTGGCAATTAAAACGGCTATTTTTCCTTCTGGTGACGATGGATCAACTTCCAATGCTTTCGGCTCACATTTTCTTTTTAATATTGAACCATGTTCAACTATATATTTTTTTACTTGTTCAATTGAAACTTGCGCTATTTTCGAATCAGTTCCTTTTCTTTGTTCTTGAGGCTTCTTTCCACTGCTATCGTAGAGATTATCACTACCGAAAAAAAGTCTGTACATTGTTATTCCTAAAGAATAAATATCGCGCTTTAAAAAGTCATCCTCACTTATGTCTTTTTTAGCATCTTGGGCAAGAGCTTCCGGCGGCATATATCGGAAAGTACCGGTATTATAGTTTCGATCCTCCGGCAATAATAATTGGAATGTTTCGGCAAGGCCGGTATCTAATATCCTGGCATCCATGTTCTTTGGGTCAACCATCACATTAGCCGGTTTGATGTCGCGATGAGCAATGTGCCGCTGATGGATTCTTCTTAAACCTAGCATCATTCCCATAGTTGCTCGCAGTCTCTGTTCTAAATTCAAATGATCTTCTATCTCTTCCAAATTCTGTATTTTTTCATTTTTCTCTCTATCCTTATTTTCCGCTGATACGTTTTCCATAAGCATAGCTATCTGAGTAACTCTCACTTCTGTTCCTAGTGTATATGATTTTAGCTGCTCTTTTATTGCATTTATTATTTCCTTGCTATATAAAACCTTTTTAATCGGATCTTTTTCTTTATCTGCTTCGATAACTCCGGATGCTACTTTGCTAGACAGATCATTTATACTATTTAAATAATCACGAAAAACTTCTTTTGTTAAACTGCGCGGATTAATGCCTTCTCTGCTTAATGCTTTATATACTTGAGTGGCGACCGTTTTAGCTATAATAGCATCATTTTTCTCTGAACTGCGCGATTCCGTTACTCGCTGAATACCGGTTAATTCATCATAATAATCCCAAACAAAATTAATACCTTCATTGGAAACAGCGTTAATATCCGATTTGATTATCTGGCTTTCATGAGCTTCTGGCACTCCTGTTACTTTTCTAGTTCTTCCGCTTTCAGCATCAGCATATCGACGCACTAAAACTCTCGTATGAGGGTATTTTGCTTCGTGCGCTTGTAAAATTCTTTCTTTTTCCGTTTCATCTTCGCATTCTAACAATTTCAAAACCGTGCTTTCTGTGTCTGCTAAAGCTTTTTCGGAATATTCCGGATGGCTCTCGGCTATCTTTTCTCTTAAACTGCTGATTATCCCTCTTCGTTCTGTTTCATTAAAAATTTGGCCGCTAGATAAATAACTATTAATCATAGATTCGCGGCCTACTCTTACATATTCGCTTCTTCTGCGTAAATCTTCCTCTAGATTGCCTTTAAACTCAACTAATTTTACGGCAAAAATTTGGCCAGATTTATCTCTGACTGAAAAGACGCTCCCAAAGCCGCCGCTTCCCAACAGACCAATTACTTCATAATTATTACCGGCTATGGCAATACTTGATCCCGGTTCCATTATTACAGGGCCAGCATCCTCTCCTCTGATTTCTTTATGCGACTCTAAATTACGCATGTAATCTTGCAGAGGTTTTTCTATTCTTTCGCTACTTAATCTTATTTCTGAACTAGTATCCGTATACTGATCTTGTTTTGTTATTTCTTCGGCGTTTGGTTCATTGTCTGCCGCTTCTATTTCTCTTACAGTTGTCTCTAAATCTTCATCGGTTTCCTCTTCATTTAAACCGCCTGGCAGCACTTGTAAATCCGGCTGATCTGGCGCTTGTGCATCTTCGAGTACTTTATCTTCTGCTTGTTCTACTTTGAGCACTTCATCTTCTGCTTGTTCTACCAGACCGAAAAACTCCATTAATTTATTATACCCTAAAGCAGCAATTTTTCTTGCTTTCTCCATGATGCGCGCCCAGCGCTTATTTACTTCTTTTTTTTCTTGCTCGGAAATTGGCTGGCCCGCTTCTTCAATTACAACACCTTCAGCAGGTACCCTGGGGCGAGCTGATTGTCTTTTTAAATCTGGATTTTGAGGCATATTGATTTTCTATAATTTTTTTTATTTTAACATTTTTTTTCTTAAAAAACAATAATATTGAAGATGATAATTTATGGAAGGCGGGAGAGAGAGGTGCCAACCCAGACTTTCGTCTACGACGCTTGCGCGCCGTCTCTCTCCTTAAGCCGCCCTGAACGGGACGGGTCCGCAGTTTTCCCCGAGGGGAACCTTCCCGCTCGCGCGGAAATATTGCGAACCTGCCCACTGCAGAGTGAAACTCCTCTCGGCGTCAGAGCCCGTTTCCACGGAGGAAAAGATCGGCTCTGCAGAGCAGAAACCGAACCCAATCCATCCATCAACGGACTCGAGGATCTGTATGTTTTCCTCGCGGAATTCATAAGACCCTAACCGACCAATCAGATCTGGGAACGCAACAGACCGAACGTCCCTGACCCAAATGATCAGACAATAAGCCGAGAAAAACTCGATTTCCACCCTTGGGAGGGCTTCCTTCGAGCTGGAGTCTTCACCCCGAGCCCTTTCTTCGCTGGCGCTTGCCCAACGCTCAGCGAGAAAAACCACATTGCTGTGGCAGGGCTCCGCGGGGGCGGCCTTCTTTTCCTTCCGGCTCCGAAGGAGCCAATCGAACCAACACATGGCTCCCTCCAGGAGTTAGAAAAAATTGAAAACCAACCCCCTCGCGGGGGCGATTGACCCGTGTGGGCCAACGAATGACCCTAACACATTAGTTTTAAAAAGTCAAGCTAATTATATAGAATATCCCCTATTTTATTGATTTTTTAGCAATTTTATGCGAGAATTATATTGAATTTAAATAATATGCCTCAAGAAAGACAATTAGATAAAAAATTATTAAGTGAAAAACATGTTAAACCGGAAGATTTAGATATTACAGAAGCTACAGATGATGAAATAGCACCTAAAGAAGAAGCCGGTAAAGTTCTTGAATTTAGGCGTGCGGCTGAAAGGGCAGAAGCGGAAGCGGCGCATCAAGCCGATGCTTTAAGCGCGGAAATTTCGCAAAGCATGGAAGTGCCCGGAGAGCCCTGGCTTGATCAATATCAAGATCCTCATCTTAGAAGATACGCCCATGAAAAATATACTCGGCTGATGCAACAGATTGCGGAATTAAAGCCGAAGCACGATAGCAAAGGTTTTTTACGCCGCCTATGGGAACGAACCACGGGAGCATACCAAGCCGAAGAAAGCCGGCTTGAGCAAATGAACCAAGCGCTGGCTGAGATATTAGAAGGAAGATTGGAAACATTAGTGAGAGCTGAGCAGAGCGGTCAAGCTAGATACACGAAAAAACAAGAAAGCACCGTAGATAGATTTGGACAACCGTTAGAAGCATACGGGGAAGATGTCGTGTCTATAGATGAAATAGCCGGTACTGCTATTATTATTGATGGCATGTCTGGCATGAAAAAGGGAGGAATTGATAAATCTACTGCCGCTTTGATGGAAGCGGCTGGAACAAAACAAGAAATAACTGACGATTCATTGCCCATAGCAAAAGAAATCGCTTCGCGCTTAAACCGAGCTTTGCAAGAAATACCATCCGATATTTCAGGAGACCAAGCAGTGGCCGAATTAACGAAGAGCTTTAAAAATGTATTAAACAATATAGAGCTTGAAGTTACCGGTGGAGCCATGATTTTAGCTGTGAAATATTTGCCAGATACTGATGAATTATTAATCATAGATATTGGTAACTGCCAGTTAGCGCTTCAAGGCGTGGATAAATTTAGCGATATAAAATTAGACAGGGGTGGTATTTCTGCTTTCCAAACTTTTTACGACAAAAAAAATAAAAAAATTGGCATTTATGATAATAGACCGAATAATAAAAAAACTCCTTATATTTATTCTGTCCCTTTAGCGAATTTTAGAACTGACTCTAGCCAACCGATTACTTTATTTATGGGTTCAGACGGGTTGAATGAAACGAATTCTCATATGACCCGAATACATGATTTAGAACAACAAGTGCAGCGTACTATAGAATTAATAGAAAAAGATGAGGCGCATATCACGGAGTTCCGAGAAAAAATGAACGCCACTAACGACCCAAAAATAAGGGAGGGTATTTCCAAGCAAATAATGCGCAAGGAATTACGTTTAAGCGGCCGTCAAAAAACATTGGCCGTCCTACAAAGTAATTTAGAAGCTGGGGCCGGAAGAGAAAATCATTTTGGCAGTGCAAAAAACTTAACGGAATGTGCTCCTGTTTTACTAGAACGTGGCACAAGCGCTATTTCTGCTTTACCAAATACTGTGGATGATATATCTATAATACGCTTGGATATTCCGCCAAAAAAAGAAACGAGGGAATTAACTCATTAACTTTAAATTTATTCTGTTGTTTGACAAACAAAGCCTAAATAGCTTAAGATTATATAATTTTATAATTCCACTAAACTATTATGGACAATAAAAATATAGATTGGGACGACATATATAGAGACCCGCAAATACGCGCCGTGGCGCAAAGCCGCTATGCCGAGCTTAATAAAGAACGCGAAGATTTAGGCGCGCAGATGAAAGAAATAGAAGAAGAGATGAGAACCTGGCAAAAAGCCTGGAAAAATATTTTAGAGCGCCGGCTGATTATGGAACAAAAAATTCGCGCCAAAGATAAAATGATTCGCCATGTTTTTCCCGTACAGCCGCCAGCCATAACAACCAACCAGCAACCAGTCATAAAAAATCAACAACTATTTTCCAACACGGAAAAATTTATCGTAAAAAACGAACAAAAAAAAACCGTCAGCCAGCAGCCGATAGCTCCTAGCCAACCTTCCGCTAATGTAAATTTAAAGCCCGTTCCCAAAGTAGGAAGCAACACCGCGTTGGATGAATTAAAAGCCGCCAAGCTGGAAGAAGCCAGTTTAAGGCAAAGCCCCACGGCCACGGCCTTGGATATTGCCACGCTTCAAGAAAAAATTAAATCTCTCACACAAAAATTAAACACGCAGACTTCTACGGTGTAGTTTTCTATAATAAGTAATGGCAAAACGGTGCGCTTCATCGCGCATGCGCTGGAGCAAAAAATATCCGGCGGTATTCGGCTTCAGCCTCAGTGTGTCTTTCTGCTCCGCCTGATAAATTTCCTCTTCCCTTTTGGCCAAAGCGATAACCGGTATGTTGGCTTTTTTTATTAAGGACAGGCAAGCGGAAAGCTGGCCCGCGCCGCCATCGAGCATTATCAAATCCGGCCTGCCCCATTCGTTATGGCGCAGCCTTCTTTTTATTACCTCTTTCATCATGGCCGTGTCATTGCTTTGGAAGACTGTTTTAATTTTGAACTTTCTATAATTATTTTTATCCGGCAAACCATTGGTAAAAACCACCATGGAGCCAACCGCGAATTTTCCTTGAATATTGGAAATATCAAAAATCTCTACGCGCTTTAAGTTATTAAGCCGCAAACCAGCTGCCAATTGTTTTAACCCTTGCGGAATATTCAAGTGCTTTTGCTCGTAATATTTTTTTAAGTAGTCTTCCGGCGTTTTTATTATTTCTTTTAAACGGTCTATGGCTTGGAGCTGATTCCGATAAAGCGCCGCTTTTTCAAATTGCTCATGATGGGCGGCCGTGCGCATCTTTTTTTCCGTAATTTTATAGATAGCCTGATTTTTTCCTTCAAAAAAATCTATAGTTTTTTTAATCATGTTCTGGTACTGCTTTTGGCTGATTTTATTTTTGCATGGCGCGCTGCACCGGTTCATGTAAAATTCCAAGCATGGCTTCTTGGGCAATTTGTGGCAAGTGCGGAAAGGAAAAACGCGATGCAAAAGCTTATGTACTAAGCGCAGACTCTTGGCCGAAGGGTATGGCCCGAAAAAAGCCGAGCCATTCTTAAAGTTGGGTTGGCGTACCAACAATACTCTGGGATAATCCTCGGCCGTTATTTCCACGTATAAATAACCTTTATCGTCTTTGAGCATGATATTAAAGCGCGGCTTGAATTTTTTAATGAGCTCATTTTCCAAAACTAAGGCGTCGTCTTCCGATTCCACTTTAATAATTTCCAAATCGTTAATCTGCCGGCGCATTATAATTTGCCAAGCGGTAGTTTCGCGGCTTTTTTGAAAATACGAACGCACGCGAGAACGCAGATTCTTGGCTTTTCCCACATATAATATATTCCGCTGCTTATTTTTAAATATATAAACACCGGGCGTTTTCGGCAGATTCTTTAGTTTTTTAGCCAGTTTATCCATATATATATTGTAGCACATCCGGCCATGCTTGACCCTTTGCGCCAGATCGCGTATAATATCTTAGTTCAAAAATAAATATAACATTTCCATGTCCAACAAAATATCCATAAAGGGCGCTCGAGTCAACAACCTAAAAAACATTGACGTAGACATACCGAGAGACAAGCTCGTTGTTCTTACCGGCCTTTCAGGCTCGGGAAAATCCTCTTTGGCATTCGATACCATCTATGCCGAAGGCCAGCGCCGCTATGTGGAAAGCCTTTCTTCATACGCCAAGCAATTCTTGGGGCTTATGGACAAACCGGACGTGGATCAAATCGACGGCCTTTCCCCTGCCATTTCCATAGACCAAAAAACCGCTTCGCATAATCCGCGCTCCACCGTGGGCACGGTTACGGAAATTTACGATTACATGCGCTTGTTGTTCGCCAGAGTAGGCACGCCCCATTGCCCGCAATGCGGCCAGGAAATCAAACGCCAAACCAGGCAACAGATTATGAATAAGGTGATGCAAATCAACGGCGCGATTTTAATTTTATCTCCTATTATCCGCGATAAAAAAGGCGAGCATAAAGCCGTGATCATGGAAGCAAGAAAAGCCGGATACACTAGATTGCGCATAGATGGCAATTTGTACCCCATTGAAGAAGCGGAAGAATTGAATTTGGACAAACAAAAAAAACATACCCTGGAAATGGTCATTGATCGCTTAACCATAGATAAAAAAATCGACAAAGAAAGATTGCACGAGTCCATTGAAACCGCTCTTGAGCTGGCCAACGGCCTGATTATCATTCATGATGTGGCCCACACTAAAGATGTCTTGTTTAGCGAACATTTTTCCTGCCCGAAATGCGATATCAGCATTGAAGAAGTGGAGCCGCGCTTGTTTTCCTTCAACAGCCCGCACGGCGCTTGCCCGGAATGCACGGGTTTGGGCACCAAATTGGAAGTAGACGAAAATTTGGTGATACCCAATAAAAAACTTTCCATTGCCGAAGGCGCCATACGCCCTTGGTCGCGCACTTCTTCCAGCCAAACCTGGATGATGCGCATTTTGGAAACCGTGGCTCAAGATAACGGTTTCTCCACGCGCACCGCGGTTAAAGACTTAGATAGAAAATCTTTAGACATTATATTACATGGCAGCGGAGATAAAAATTACGATGTGAACGCGCCTTTTGCCGCGGGCAAAGTAAAACAATTCTACACCAACTACGAAGGAGTAATCCCGAATTTGGAGCGCCGCTATAAAGAAACAGATTCCGAATATATGCGCGCGGAAATAGAACGCTACATGCGCATTTACGAATGCCCCTTATGCTTGGGCAAACGTTTAAAAAAAGAAGCTCTTTCCGTAACCATAGACAGCATAAATATTTATGATATCACTTCTTTACCTATTGAAAAAATTATTGCTTTTTTCAAGACTATAAAATTAGACGAGCGCTCTAAAAAAATCGCCAGCCAAATTTTAAAAGAAATTAACGAGCGTTTGCAATTCCTTTCCAAAGTTGGTCTTTCTTATTTAACCTTAGACAGATCCGCTTCTACCCTTTCCGGCGGAGAAGCGCAAAGAATCCGCTTAGCCACGCAAATCGGCTCTTCTTTAATGGGCGTGGTTTATATTTTAGACGAACCGTCTATCGGCTTGCACCAAAAAGACAACGCCAAATTAATTGATACTCTTAAAAAATTAAAGAATTTGGGCAATACGGTTATAGTAGTGGAGCACGACGAAGAAACCATTCTGGCGGCAGACTGGGTGATAGACATCGGCCCCGGAGCCGGCCATGACGGCGGAAAAATAGTGGCTGAAGGCACGCCCAATGACATTAAAAAGAACAGAAACTCTTTAACCGGAAAATATTTAGCGGGAAAATTAAGCATTCCCGCGCCGAAAAAATACAGAAACGGAAACAAGAAAGCCATTATCATCAAAGGCGCGGAAGAGTTTAATCTTAAAAAGATTGACGTATCTATACCGTTAGGAAAACTGGTTTGCATTACCGGCGTTTCCGGTTCGGGTAAGTCCACTTTAATGACTGAGATCCTGGCCAAAGCTTTGGCCCAGCATTTTTATAATGCCAAAGACGCGCCGGGACATCACCAAGAAATATTAGGGCTTGATAATTTGGATAAAATAATTCATATCGACCAATCGCCCATTGGACGCACCCCCCGTTCCAACCCCGCCACTTACACGGGCGTATTCACTTACATCCGCGATTTATTCACGCAAATACCCGAGGCGAAAATGCGCGGTTACAAAGCCGGCCGCTTTTCGTTTAATGTTAAGGGTGGCAGGTGCGAAGCTTGCCAAGGAGATGGCGTACAAAGAATTGAAATGCACTTCTTGCCTGATGTTTATATAAAATGCGACGAATGCAATGGCCAGCGCTATAACAAGCAAGCTTTGGACATTCATTATAAAGGAAAAAATATTTCCGATGTGCTGAACATGCCCGTGGAAGAAGCTTATCAATTCTTCAGCAATGTGCCGAACATTCGGGAGAAGCTGAAAACTTTACGCGATGTGGGATTGGGTTATATCAAGCTCGGGCAAAACGCCACCACTCTTTCCGGCGGTGAAGCCCAGCGCGTAAAATTGGCCGCGGAACTTTCTCGCCGTTCCACGGGAAAAACTCTTTACTTGCTGGATGAGCCGACCACTGGTTTGCATTTCGACGATGTAAAAAGATTACTTAGTGTTTTAGACAAGCTGGTAGATAAAGGCAACAGCGTACTGATTATTGAACACAATTTAGATGTGATAAAATCCGCTGATTGGATTATCGATTTAGGCCCGGACGGCGGAGACAAGGGCGGTTATTTAGTAGCCGAAGGCACGCCCATCACGGTGGCTAAAAACCCGCGCTCCTACACCGGACAATATTTAAAAAAATGTCTAGCCTAGAACAATCAATTTATAAGACTCTCGCTTTTTTTGATATTTTTGAATACCCCCTTTCCCTCATGGAATTACATAAATGGCTGTGGTGTGATGATAATGTAAAGACGCATTGCAATGCGTCTTTATCGGAGATCCAAACAATCGCAGACGCGATGCCTCAAATCAGTAAAAAAAACGGTTTTTATTTTTTGTTAGGAAAAGAAAAAAACATTGCCACGCGCCAGCAGCGCTATTTGATCGCGGAAAAAAAATTCAAAAAACGCGCGCTTGTTTTGCGCTTGCTTTGTTTGATGCCGCAGGTAAAAATGCTGGGCATATGCAACTCTTTGGCTTTCAGCAACGCGCGGGAAGAAAGCGATATTGATATTTTCATTATCACGGAAAAAAATAAAATTTATACGGCGCGCCTTTTTACAGCGGGCTTGTTGAGCCTTTTTCGCTTAAGGCCGAATAAAAATAAAACCAAGAATACTTTATGCTTGAGCTTTTTCGCGGATAGCGAACATTTAAACATGGAAAAATTGCAATGTCTGCCGAACGACATCTATTTAAAATATTGGGTTACGCAGATTTTTCCCATGTATGATGCGAAAAATTATTTCCAAAGTTTTATTGAGGCCAATGTCTGGATAAAAAAATTCTTGCCTAATTGGCTGCCCAAACACCCGGTTTATCGCCGAAGAATAGAACTCTCCGGCTTGGAAAAATTTATGAAAAAGATATTATCTTTATTTTCTTTTGAGAGTTTCTATAAAAAAATCCAGCTGAAAATTCTTTCCCCGGAATTAAAAAAAATGCAGAATAAAGATACGCGCGTAATTATCTCTGACAGTATTTTAAAGCTGTATCCGCTGGATAGGAGAGAAAAATATTTCAAAGAATGGGAAAACAGATGCTTGACATCAAGCAAATAATTGCCTAATATAGCTTATACATCGCGGGGTAGAGCAGTGGCAGCTCGGCTGGCTCATAACCAGCAGGTCGGTGGTTCGACTCCACCCCCCGCAACATTCAAAAATCCCGCCATGGCGGGATTTTTTAACTTAATTATTTAAACGAATAATTTTTTGGCGGCGGGAACTGAGTGTGATGTGTCACTCTCCCGCGCCCTCCCTACTTCTTCCTCCTCCTCTTCCACGCGATCTCAACCCTCTGGAGGGTCAAGAGGAGCCCTCCGAGCTCGGTGTCCCTTTCATCTCGTCTGTCGATCAGATGTTGATAGATTTCCGTCCAGTTGAAGTTCCCGAACTGATCCTTGCCCGGGAGGAACTCCGGATCGATCTGTCCGACAGCGGCATAGGCCGCGTCGAACAGCTCCTCCAGTTCGGGCAGCGCCAGCCGCGCAATTACACTAGACTCGATGCCAATAATCTGTGGGATCGTGAACGCCATCATATCACCCCTTTGGTTAGATGGTTGATAAAATATAACCATAATAATAAAAATGCCGCAAGTTTATAATTGCGGACATTCATATTAAAAGTAATAAATTTTGAACTGCTGCCGGGATCGTAGTTGTGATGCTACTTACCCGGCTCCCCCTTGATGTTCTACCCCTCGTACCACTCGGACTCACTGTATGGGACAAGGCTGGCACTCATGCCGAGATGGTCGACAAGCTCCCTTTTTTCCCTCGCAGTCATGTCGCGCCACTCCTCCAGACCGCCAGCCATTTCCTCGAGATACTCCTGGTCTATGAGATCATCGGCGACCAGTTCCTCGTCCGAGTAATTTCTCGTTCTTTGCACGGCTCACCTCCTATTGTATGGAGCGCCGCGGGTATAAACTACTATTTATATGCAATCTGGTCAACTGTAGACGCGATTAATCGCGTCTCTACAGAAATCATAATTTATTGTAGAATATATACATGGCTGACTTTAAGAATATCCTCATAATCTATAACCCTATTTCCGGGCATATGTTCCGCCATTGGAATGATAGAAAAATCATCCAAAAGTTTTTTGACAGAAAAAAAATATCATACACTTGGTTGGAAACCAAAGCGGAAAGCAACAAAGAAATAGAAGCGGAATTATTAAAAGAATACGATCGCGTGCTGGTGGCGGGCGGAGACGGAACAATTCGCTCGGTAGCGCACTATATTATAAAAAACCATATTAACACCCCTTTGGGCATTATTCCTTTCGGTACCATGAATTTCTTCGCCTTGGCCTTGGGCATTCCCCTGCCTTTAAAATGGGCGCTGGAGTTTTTTTATAAAAATGAACCGGTGGCGTTTGACGCGGGTTTGGTAAACAACGAAAAATATTTTTTCGTGGCTTGCGGCGCGCATTTCGATGCCAAATTCATAAAAGCCACTACCAGAAATATGAAAAAATTTTTTGGCGCCTTGGCTTATTTTATTATTGCTACGAGTAAAGCCTATAATAAAGACCGAGTTTCCGGAAAATTAAAGATCGATGGACAAGATAGAAATATAACCTTTTCCACCTTCGTGGTTTTCAATATCCGTTCCGCCATCAGCCGCCGCAAACATTTTATTTTAAAAATTCATCCCGGATATTTTGATGTACTGATCGCGGATATGGTTACCGTGCCGACAGCTCTAAGATTGATTCACAAACTGTTAAGAAGAAACAAGCCTCAATATAAAGACCTGGAATTACTGCAAGGAAAAAACATTGATTTAGTTCTAAAAAGAGAAGTGCTGTTTCAAATGGATGGGGAAGTTTGGCAGGGAGATCATTTAGACATCCGTATCATTCCTAATGCCATAAAAATAATCGGCCATCGCTAATATGTTTATAAAAAAGCTTAAAAATTCCCCTTTCTGGTACAGAACTCTCACTGAATCTTTATTCTATTTATTTTTATTTCTGCTTCCTTGGCAAACGCGCTATATCGTGGAACAAGGATATTTGAACGGAGGTATGTGGGAATATGGCACCTTTAGCTTATATGGCACGGATATTTTATTATTACTGATTTTTCTTTTAGCGATTTTTTATCATTATTACGCAACCAACCATAAGCCGCGGCCGATTGCTAATTACCTTCCCTTTCTGGCTTTTTTGCTTATTTCTTTTTTATCTTTATATTGGTCCATTAATCAAGAAATAGCTTTTTATTATTGGCTAAGATTATTAGGAGCAGCGATTTTGCTATATATAATTTTTAAAATCAATATAAATTTCCGAAAAGCCGGAGCCAGCTTGGTGATTGCCGGGTTGGTGCAAGCGGAACTGGCAATTTTTCAATTTTTCCAACAAAATGTTTTTGCTAATAAATGGCTGGGCATGAGCGAACATTCCCCGGATGTTTTAGGCGATCAAGTGGTGGAAACCCTGGAAGGCAGATACCTCCGCGCCTATGGTTCATTGCCACACCCTAATATGCTGGCCGGACTTTTAGTGCTTAGCCTTTTTTTATTGGTGTTCTTTTATTTAACCAGCAAACAAAGATACCAAAAAATATTTTGCTGCGTGGCTTTGCCCCTGTTAAGCGCCGGCTTATTTTTTACCTTTTGCCGCGCGGCGTTTATCGGTTTTGGCGTGGCTTGGGTGTTTGCCTTTTTATTAATATTTTGGAAGCAGAAAAAATATCGCGTGGATTTTTTAAAGCTCACTGTTTTTATCACCTTGGTTATTGGCGTCTTGGCCATTATTTATCCCAGCTTGATTTTCAGCCGCGTGGGCGAAATCACCAGATTGGAAAAAAAATCTATCACGGAAAGAGCTTCGTACCAGCAGGAAAGTTTGGAAATTATAAAAAACAATTGGCCCACGGGTATTGGTTTGGGAAATTATACACAATACACTCATGACAACACCCAAGAAAATCTGAAAGCCTATGCTTATCAGCCGGTGCATAATATTTATTTATTGATTATGTCGGAACTGGGAATTTTCGGTTTTATAATCTTTATCTTGATAATAACCGGCGCTTTTAGAAATTTTAATTTTAAGAAGATAGAAACAATCATCGTCGGCATTTCGGTTGTGGCCATGCTGGCCGCCGGATTTTTTGACCATTATTTTTTTACCTTATATTTTGGCATGTTGCTTTTTTGGCTGCCCATTGGTTTATTGTATAAATCGCAATAAAATTGTGGATTAAGGGGGGTCTTGACCAGTTTTTAACTTTGCATTAATATACATTAGCACTCTCAATACTTAAGTGCTAATTTAATAATAATTAACCAATAAATACGTATGAAAATCCAACCATTGGGTGATCGCATTTTAGTAAAACCCATGACCGAAGAAGAAACCACCAAATCCGGAATAATTTTACCGGACACGGTAGATAAAGAAAAAAAAGCCCAAGGCGAAATACTAGCCATTGGCAAAGGAGAAAAAATCGCCAAATTGGAATTAAAAGAAGGCGATAAAGTGATATTCGGAAAATACGCCGGCGATGAAATAGAGCTGGACGATAAAAAAGAATATAAATTTTTAAAGTACGATGAAATCTTAGCAGTCATTAAATAATTAACTAACTTTACAGAAAACAATATGGCAAAAAATATTACCTACAACGAACAAGCCAGAGAAGGCTTAAAACGCGGCGTGAATAAATTGGCCGATGCCGTAAAAGTTACCTTGGGCCCCAAAGGCCGCAATGTGGTTTTGGATAAAGGCTTTGGCTCCCCTGTTATTACCAAAGACGGCGTAACCGTGGCTAAAGAAATAGATTTACAAGACAAAATAGAAAACGTAGGCGCGGAAATCGTGAAAGAAGTGGCCAGCAAAACCAATGACATTGCCGGAGACGGCACCACCACGGCCACCGTTCTCGCGCAATCCATTATCAATGAAGGCTTGAAAGTAGTGGCGGCCGGCGCCAATCCATTGAGCGTAAAACGCGGCATTGATAAAGCTTGTGAAGCCGTGCTTACTGAATTGAAAGACAATATTTCCAAAGATGTCACCTCTCCCGAAGAAAAAGCGCAAGTGGCTTCCATTTCCGCCAACGACGCGGAGATCGGAAAAATCATTGCCAAGGCCATGGAAACCGTGGGCGATGATGGCGTGGTAACCGTGGAAGAATCCCAAAGCTTCGGATTAACCATGGAAAAAGTGGAAGGCATGCAATTTGATAAAGGCTATGTTTCCCCTTACATGGTAACCAACCCAGATAGGATGGAGGCGGAATATAAAGAACCTTATATCTTAATCACCGATAAAAAAATATCCGCCATTCACGATATCGTTCCTTTATTGGAAAAATTGGCCCAAGCCGGAAAAAAAGAATTGGTGATTATTGCCGAGGAAGTGGAAGGAGAAGCCTTAGCCACTTTGGTAGTTAATAAACTGCGCGGCATCTTCAATACTTTAGCCGTTAAAGCCCCGGGCTTTGGAGACAGAAGAAAAGAAATGCTGAATGATATCGCCATATTAACCGGCGGAAAAGTAATCAGTGAAGAAATCGGCTTGAAATTAGAAAACACGGGCATAGAACACTTGGGACAAGCCGCCAAAATAAAAGCCACCAAAGACGATACCACCATTATCGAAGGCAAAGGCGATAAAACCGATTTGGAAAATCGCATTAAGCAAATAAGGAAGGAAATCGACAATACCGATTCTGATTTCGATAAAGAAAAACTTAAAGAACGCTTAGCCAAATTATCCGGCGGCGTAGCCGTATTAAAAGTGGGCGCGGCTACGGAAACGGAAATGCAGGAAAAGAAGCATAGAATAGAAGACGCCTTATCCGCCACCAAAGCGGCCGTGGAAGAAGGAATAGTCGTCGGCGGAGGCGTGGCTTTATTGCGCGCCATGAAATGCCTAAATAAATTAGAAGTAAAGGAAGATGAAAAAGTCGGCGTATCCATTTTAAAAAGAGCGCTAGAAGAACCCTTACGCCAAATCGCGGAAAACGCGGGCCAAGAAGGCTCTGTGGTTGTGGCTGAAGTTTTAAAAGCGGAAAAACATCATGGCTATAATGCCAAAGACGGCAAATATGAAGACTTAGTAAAAGCCGGCGTTATAGACCCCACCAAAGTTACCCGTTCCGCTTTGCAGAACGCGGTATCCGCGGCTTCCATGTTACTGACCACCGAAGCGGTTATTACCGATATACCCGAAAAGGAACATGATCACGCGGCTGGCATGCCAGCGGGCATGGGCGGTATGGGTGGCATGGGCGGCGGTATGGGTATGATGTAATTTTTATTAAACTTTCTTAAAACCCCGTTTAAAAAGCGGGGTTTTATTTTTATTGTTTTTTTGGTATAATACAGAAGTGATAAAACAGGAAACTAAAATCAATTACTATGTTAATCTGCTTTGGTGGCCTATTTTATTGGCTTTAGTGTTTGAGGTGGCTTCCTTATTTACCGCCAACGCTGATTCATTGATACTGGCGGCCGATATTATCCTGATATTTTACTTGCTCGTTAAAACAAAAGTATCCGATTACAAACTGGCGATTTGGCTGAACGGTTTAATTATATTCTTTATCGCCTTGGCCGTGGCTATTGTGGAATTTTTAATAAATTTAAAATTCTATAATCTGTTTAATATAATTGTCGAGCCGATTATCTACGGATCCGGAGCCGCGTTAATGAGTAGCTGTTTAATTTTGATATTAAATAAATTTAAATTACGCCCCCTAGCCGGTGGCGTCAAGAAAGGAGGTGAAGAACATGGCCGAAAATAAAGTAGAAGAAAAATTTGATGCGAAAGATGTGGAAGAAAACAAAGCGATTGCTTGTTTAAGCTACATCGGTATCTTATTTTTAATTCCGTTGCTCGCGAAAAAAGAATCTAAATTTTGCCAAGCCAACGCTAAACAAGGCATGGCTCTATTCATATGCGAGGTGATATTAGCTATTATCCCTTACTTAGGTTGGTTAGCAGAATTGGCTTTAATCGTGGTAGCTATCATCTGCATTATCAATACCCTTCAGGGCAAATTATGGCAGATTCCGGGATTATATAATCTATCCAAAAAGTGGAATTTTTAAAAACACGGATATATAACAAAAACCCCGCCGATGGCGGGGTTTTTTATTTGTGTGTGAGTTATTTGCTCTTTTCTACGGCGACCATGACGTCTTTTCTTATTTCTTTTATCAATTTCGGATTTTCCTTTAAAAAGGCTTTGGCGTTTTCTCGACCCACGCCCAATTTATTTTCTTTATAGGCATAGGTGTTTCCGGTTTTGGTAATTACGCCGAATTGCACGCCGGTATCCAGTATGTCCCCGGTTACGGAAATTCCTTCGTTGTACATGATATCGAATTCGGTTAGGCGGAAAGGAGCGGCCACTTTATTTTTAACAATTTTTGCTTTTACGCGGTTGCCAATAATGCGATCTCCCTGCTTAATTTGGGCCGCACGGCGCACTTCTATTCTCACGGAGGAATAAAATTTCAAAGCCGTGCCTCCGGTGGTTGTTTCCGGATTGCCGAACACTATTCCGATTTTCATTCTGATCTGATTGATGAAAATAATGACCGTGCGCGATTTGGAAACAATGCCCGCGAGCTTTCTTAAAGCTTGGCTCATGAGCCTGGCTTGCAAGCCCATGTGCGAATCTCCCATATCTCCTTCTATTTCCGCTTTAGGCGTTAGAGCAGCCACGGAATCGACAACGATTACATCCACCCCGTTAGAGCGCACCAAAGTTTCCACGATTTCTAAGGCTTGCTCGCCCGTATCCGGCTGAGAAATAAGCATATCATTGATATTCACGCCGATCCTCTTGGCGTATTCCGGATCAAGCGCGTGTTCCGCGTCTACGAAAGCGGCTGTGCCGCCGGCTTTCTGCACTTCCGCCACAATGTGCTGGGATAAAGTGGTTTTGCCCGAGGCTTCCGGACCGTATATTTCAATAATGCGGCCTCGCGGTACGCCGCCGACGCCTAAGGCTATGTCTAGCGACAAACAACCGGTAGAAACCGATTCCACATTCATTTGCTTGGCCTCGCCCAGACGCATAATAGCGCCATCGCCAAAGCGTTCTTTGATCTGCTCTATGGCAGTGATAGCCGCTTTATTTCTGCTATCTTTTTCTTCTGATTTTTTTGTCATAATTTTTTTTATTGATTAGTTTCCACTAAAATTTGCTTATAAATTATTCTTTCTTTGCTATGCGTTTTCTTGGCTACTATTTTTATGGTGTTCAACCCCGTGCGCAGAGAAATAGTTTCTTCAAAATTGCCTTCTTTATCCGTAAGAATGACCTGGCCATTGATAAATACTTGGGTATCGGCTTCGGTTTGGCCGGCAATGGTGATAGCATGCTCCTTAGTGGTTAATTGATCAGGCAAGTTATTGACGATTAGATCGGGAGGCTGAACAAAATTGCCCACTTCATAAATTAAATACGAGCTTAAAGCCACCAGCCCAAAAATAATCAAAAGAGCAACTAGCAATTTAGGAATGACCAAAGCTTTTTGGTTGTACTTGGTAGCGGGTTTGGCCGGATGCTTTTCTTTATAAATTACCATTTCCCTGGCCAGCAGACGCTCCATAGTAAACCAATTCAAGCGCAAGAATTGGGAGTATTTTTTTAAATAATTTTTAATGAACAAAGGGCTGGGCAATTGATTATACTGCCCATTTTCTAAAAAACCAAGATATTCCTTATTTATTTGTATTTTTTTTGCGACTTGTTCCAAAGATAATCCGCTATCTTTTCTGGCGCGCTTTAATTTATCGCCCAGAGTGCGGTTGCTTAGTATCTGCTTGCTGCTGAATTCGGACATAAGCTTAAGCTTTTGGTTGTTCTATCTCTTCTTCCGGCTCTTCTTCTTTTTCTTCGGCTTCCGCAGCTTCCGCTGGGGCTTGCTCCTCTTCTTCTTTTTCCGATTCTTCCGGCGTTTCATCAGCTGCTCCGGAAACCAATATTTCGCGCGGCTTGGCGCCATCAGCCGGGCCGATAAATCCTTGTTCTTCCAATATATCTAAAATCCTCGCAGCTCTGGCATAACCAACGCGCAAACGGCGTTGCAACAAAGAAGCGGAAGCTTTTTTCGCTTGCAAAATTATCTGTTTGGCTTCTTCCAATAATTCATCTTCTGCTTCACCGTCTTGATAAACATAAGATGAATTGGCGTGAGCCGGCTTTTCCGTTACTTCCTCGGTATATTCCGGTTTGGCTTTGTTCTTCAAATAACCAACGACTCGGCTTATTTCTTCTTCCGTCAGGAAAGCACCCTGTAAACGCTTGGGCTTAGCCAAGCTCGCGGATATGTAAAGCATATCTCCCTTGCCAAGCAACTTTTCCGCGCCAGAATGATCTAATATGGTGCGAGAATCTATCAAGGATGCCACATTAAATGCCACGCGGGAAGTAATATTCGCCTTGATAAGGCCGGTGATGACATCCACGCTGGGCCTTTGCGTGGCCAACACCAAATGGATACCCACGGCGCGAGCCATTTGCGCCAAACGGGTAATGGCCGCTTCCACTTCGCGTGCGGAGACGGACATAAGATCGGCTAATTCATCAATCACCAATACGATATAAGGCATTTCTCCGCCATTTTTAATGTAATCATGGATATTGCGCTTGCCGGATTGAGAAAGCAGCTCGTATCTTCTATCCATTTCATTGACTATCCATTTTAAAGCGTTAATGGTTTTGGTAACATCGGTAATAACCGGTGTTAGCAAATGAGGTATGCCATTATATAAAGTGAACTCCACTCTTTTCGGATCCACTAAAATTAATTTGAGGTCATCCGGACCATTTTGAAACAGCAAACTCATGATGATAGTGTTGATGCATACGGATTTTCCCGAACCAGTAGCGCCGGCAATAAGCAAATGGGGCATGGTATCTAAATCGGCTTGATAAGATTTTCCAGCTACGTCTCTGCCTAAACATAAAGTTAAATTGTTTTTTCTTTTTTTAAATTCCGGCATCTTGAATATTTCCTTCAAACCAACCATAGCCACGGATTCGTTCGGCACTTCAATGCCAACCAAAGACTTTCCCGGAATGGGCGCTTCTATTCTTATGGGATGCGCGGCCAAGGCTAAGGAAAGGTCGTTAGAAAGAGTGGTGATCTGGGCCAGCTTCACGCCTTCGGAAGGCTTAAGCGTATATTGCGTGACTGTAGGGCCGACGCTGACATCTCCCAAGGTGGTTTCTATGCCGAAACTCGCCAAAGTATGGTGGATTACCTCTTTATTCTTATTGATATCGCCGCTGGTGGGCTTTTCATTTTTGTTGTTTAGAAGCTCCAAAGGAATGGCAATATGGCGATGCTGGCGTTTAGGAGGAACGAGTTCCATTTGTTTGGGTTTTCCGCTCTCTTCCGTACCGTTATCGGCTATTTCGCGTTGATTAAACGAAGGATTTTCCTCTCCTTCTTCATTTACTTCCTCATATTCTTCATATTCACTTTTTTCTCGAATGCTGGAAATGCCATCTTTGGCGCGGCCGAATAAATGTAAAATAAATTGGCCGATTTTTCCCAAAAAGCTGGTAGCGGGAAATTTGTTAAGCATGGCGGCTAAAGAAGTGTTAAACATGAGCAGCAAAGAAGTAACGCCTAAAGCGATAATAACTACCCAAGCCACCCAGACCGAAGAAATTTTTAACAATGGATAACTTAAAACCATGCCTAAACGGCCTCCGGCGGATTGATCACCGTCTAAAGAATTAAGGAAAGCCAGAAAACTTAAAGTGAATAAACCAATACCTAAATAATTGGCAATGGTAATACGGTACTTTTCCGGATAAATTAACAAATAACCAATAATTATAAGAAACACGGGTAAAATATATTTGCCATAGCCAAAAACATACATCAGTACGCTATCCAGTTTATTGCCAATCTGCCCGGCGAGATCAAACATGGAAAGGAGGGATATGGCAGCCAAAGCGAAGAGCACGACAATCACAATGCCCTTTTGCGTTTCCGCGGGCATGGATTTTGATTTCCTGCTTTTCTTTGGTTCTTCTTCCAATTCTTCCTCTATTTTCTTGTTTTTTGCTTTCTTTTTTGACATGATAATGCTAATTAATGCCTAATTATAATAGCATATTTTCCTTAAATTTTCAAAGAGCTTTTTTTACAACAAAAAAGGGCTTCTCGCCCTTTCTGTTTATAATTTTAGACTACTATTATTGTATTGTCAAAATTTAGAATTAGGTTATTTAGCTACCTGCATTCGGTTCCATCATGCCGAATTGCTTAACAAACATTTTTTTTGCGTTTTCCACTACAGCGATTAATCCTTTATATAATACTCTGGTATTATCCGGATTATGATATTTCGTTAAATAATTTTCATTAGTAGCTTTATCTGTTTCAATCAACCAGCCATAGACTTGTTGAACGTTGTTTTCTCCAAAAAAACGTTGGGCAAAGTGCTCCTGAAAACGGCTAATAGCATAAGAACGCTGTTCAGCAGGTAGGTCGTGATTTATTCTCTCTACGAAATCTTGAAAATCAGTGCTAAATGATTGGGTAAAGTCATCCACTAATTCGGAATAATTATCCAAAGTCGTTTCTCGATTATTCATTCGGTTGATAAAACCGATCAAATCCGTAAATAAACGAATACTGGCATAATTAATAATAATGTCAGCTTGTTCTTCCGGAGAAAACTGTCTTGTTTTTTCCCAAATATTAAAATTATGAGAGCTCCCTTGGCTGTAATTAAGCAGACCGCCCGCGTCTCCTACTTTTAAAGAGTCTAAACCAATATTTCCTTTTAACAATCTAAATCCGCAATCTTCTAAACTTCTCACGCCTGCCGGATGATTTATAAAATTTTGTGCTCTATTTTCCGGAGCGTCAATTATATATAATCCAGATTCTTTTAATTTTTTCAAAACTTCCGGATTAGGTTCAGTAGAAATAAAATTAGTATATATTGCGTCTAAATCCTCTGGAACGGACTCATTTTGCTGAGCCGGTTCAGCTATCCATTCAATAGCTGATCCGTCCGTTAATTCAGTATGCAATCCCTTTTCTCTGTCCTCGTGCGTGATATCAGAACTTTTTCTTAAAAATGACGATTCCAATCTTTGTCTGAGATTGTTTTGTCCATTAACCTCTTCATGGTAAATAGGATCAACAAAAGAATGTTTTGTTCCTTCCGGAGAAATTAGCAACGGCACAACATCATAGCCGGAAGCCGGGTAGTACCATTTTTGATTCTTTCCCCTTCTTTCAAAAGCGGTTCTTAAAGTATAAATTAAATTTTTATCCTTATCCGACATACCATCCAGAACATGATCAAATTGCCTCACCTTTTTTTCAGGTTCAGGTGGTGGTGGCATTTCTATTTTTACCCAAGATGGTCTTGGCCCATTTACTCCAGATTCTCCCATGTAATTAAAATATTTAATTATTCCCACTCAATAGTTCCCGGCGGTTTATTGGTGATGTCGTAAAAAATATAATCAATACCTTTAAGCTTCTTTATTTTTTTCAACAGTGATTGCAAAACCGTCTTTTTCATTTGATAAAAATTTACAGTCATGGCTTCTTGCGATTCTATGGGGCGAAGTACCAAAGATTCTCCTCTATCTCCCATCGGCACCAAAACCGAAGGGAATTGCCAAATTTCTTTATCAATTTTATTTTTAGCAATATGATTCATGACAATATCATCGGCTTGTTTTAATAAATTCATTCTTTCTTTAATTAAAAAAGCTATTTTCGTGCGGAAGATTAATTTTTTATTTTTTGCCGACACCAAATAAAGCACTCTGTTAACCTGATGAACTTTATTGGTTATTAAAACGGATAATTCATTTAATATTTTAAAATTCGCCTTGCCCATGAGAACCACGGGGTGCTTGTAGGAACGCTCGTCTCCTTGCACGCCCACGCTTTTAATGGGCAATACATGAGCTCGCAAACGATATTTTGCCACCAATTTATTTATTCTAGCCTCTATCTCGTGCTGTCTATGAACTTTTTCCCGGCCCATAGAGCACAAGGCGCGGATAGCCAAGCCCGGCCCGGGAAAAGGATGGCGCTCTAATAATTTTTCCGCCAAACCAAGCGAACGACCCAAAGCGCGCACTTCGTCTTTATATAAATCTTTCAGCGGTTCTATTATCCTGCCTTTTTTTATCATTTCCTGGATCAAATCCACGCGATTATGATGCGTTTTAATTTTATCCGCGTGCGCCGTACCGCCGGATTCTATGGTATCGGGATAAATGGTTCCCTGCCCCAAAAGATATTCATCAATATTCAGTTTTCTCATTTCCTCGTTGGCAATGGTTACGAAAAGCTCGCCAATAATTTTTCTTTTTTCTTCCGGTTCCGCCACTCCTTCCAAATCTCGCATGAACCTTCCGGAAGCGTCGTATACTTTCAAGTCTTTAAACCCGGCCTCGGCCAATCCCTTCTTAACTTTGGCCGATTCGTTTAATCTCATAAAACCTGTATCCACGTGAAAACCATACACGCGTTCTTTGCCCAAAGCTTTTTCCAAAAGCGCGTAAGCCACGGTGGAATCCACGCCCCCGGAAACCAACAGAAAAACTTTCTTGTCTTTGGCTTGTTCTTTGATGTCTTTAATTATTTGGTCTTTCAAATCGGCCGCGTTCCAATTTTTTTGCGCTTCGCAAATAGAAAAAACAAAATTGGAAATTATTTTTTGCCCGTTTTTCGTGTGAAAAACTTCAGGATGGAATTGAAAGCCGTAGCGCTTGTTTTTTTCATCAGCCATGGCGGAAACCGCGCAATCGCGGCTTTTCCCCACCAGTTTAAACCCAGCAGGAAGCTTGCTGACATAATCTCCGTGGCTCATCCAGACTACTTCTTCTTTCTTTAAACCTTGAAAAATTTTAGATTTACTAATTTTAATTTTTGCTTCGCCGTATTCTTTGGTATCTCCCTTACCCACTTTTCCTCCCAAATAATAAGCCATTAATTGATGGCCGTAGCATAAACCCAATAAGGGTTTTTTTAATTTAAAAATAACGGGATTGTAAGGTATCTTTTCCTGGTAAACGCTTTTGGGGCTGCCGGATAAAATAATGCCCCAAGATTCTTTTAACACGCTTTCCTCAACATCCGGGGAATATATTTTCGCCAGCACGCCCAATTGGCGTATGCGCCGAGCGATAAGGTGTGTATACTGTGAACCGAAATCTAAAATGGCGATGTATTTTTTTTCCATAAATTAGTGTTTGAAAGCGCGATTACCGGTAAACACCATGGCAATGCCGTATTCATCGCACGCTTTAATGACTTCCGCGTCGCGGATGGAACCGCCGGGCTGAATAATGGCCTTAATGCCTTCGGAAGCCAGCTTGTCAATGGAATCTCTAAAGGGAAAATAGGCGTCTGAAGCCAGAACGCAGCCAAAAATATTTTTGCCCGCCTTTTTTAAAGCGATGTCCGTGGCATCCACGCGGGAAACCTGGCCGCAGCCCACGCCAACCGTAGTATTATTTTTAGTGATCAATATGGCGTTAGATTTAACATGTTTAATGATTCTCCACGCGAATAATAATTCTTTTATTTGTTCCAGATTTGGCTTGGCCCTGGTCACAACTTTCAAATCTTTCTTCTCAACCAATAATCTATCCAAGTCTTGCACGAGCAAACCGCCAACCACTTTGCGCAGATCGCGAATTTTTTTTGTTCTGGTCAATTTTCCAGTTTCCAATAATCTTAAATTTTTCTTAGCTGATAATATTTTTAAGGCTTGAGCGGAAAATTTAGTAGCAATCACGATTTCCGCGAATACTTTGCTGATTTTCAGAGCGATTGCCTCATTGCATTCTCGGTTCAGCGCAATTATTCCGCCGAACGCAGATAATTTGTCTGCATTATAGGCTTGTTGAAAAGCCGTAGTAATATCTTTATTAGTGGAAGCGCCGCAAGGATTAGCATGCTTGATTACGGCGCAGGCTGGCTCTGCAAAATCGCGCACGATATTAATGGCCGCGTCCGCGTCCATAATATTATTGTACGAAAGCTGTTTGCCTCCCAACACTTTAGCCGTGGCCACGCAAGGTTCGGGAATGTGCGGTTCCGTGTAAAAACAAGCGGCTTGGTGCGGATTCTCGCCGTATCTTAATTCGTAAGCTTTTTTAAAGCCAAAGCTTATTTCTTTGGTAAATTTTTTCTCCTCATTCAAATAATCGGCGATTAATGAATCGTAATATCCGGTATGAGCAAACGCTTTTTGCGCCAAATATTTTTTCGTGTCTAAACTTAATTTCTTTTTTTCTTTTAATTCCTTAATAATCAAAGAATAATCTTCCGGATCAACCACCACGCCCACATCTTGATGATTCTTCGCGGCCGCGCGTACCATGGTCGGGCCGCCGATATCTATATTCTCTATGCCCGGCTTTTCTTCAAAAGGATATAAATTCACGATCACTAGATCGATCATCTGAATCTTGTGCTTCTTGGCCGCGGCCATATGCTTTTTATTTCCACGAATGGCTAAAATTCCGCCGTGCACTTTGGGATGCAGAGTTTTCAAGCGGCCATCCAACATTTCCGGAAACCCCGTATATTCGGAAATTTCTTGAACTTTAATTTTATTCTTTTTAAGTAAAGCGTATGTGCCGCCCGTGGAAATAATTTCCACTTTTAATTTATTCAGTTCTCTAGCCAGTTCAATAATGCCTTCTTTATTGGACACGGAAATTAATGCGCGTTTGATCATATTATTTTTTATATTCTTTTAAAGCTTCTACTATTATTTCTTGCTCAGCCGCCTGCACTTTGGCTTTTAATCTATCAGGCGTTTCGCCTTTAACTATGGCAACTTTTTTTTGCTTGATAATCGGTCCGCTATCGGGAATCTCCGTGACATAATGCAAAGTACAGCCGCTTTCGGTTTCATGATTCTTTAAAACTTCTTCATGCACGTTTAAATCCATGCCTCCGGCGTATTTCGGCAATAGCGAAGGATGAATATTCATCATGCGGTTCTCGTATTTTTTTACAAAAGGCTTGGATAAAATTCTCATCCAGCCTAATAACAAAATTAAATCAATCTTATACTCATCAAGTATAGCCATTAATTTTTTATCATACTCTTCCCTGTCCTTTATCCCCTTGGAAGGCAGGGCTCTGGTTTCAATCTCGGCAATTTCCGCCCTTTCTAAAATAAAAGCTTCAGGCTTATTGGAAATCACTACTTTTAAATTTATATTGGGAAGCTCCCCAGCTTTAATGGCATCTATCACGGCTTGCAGATCCGAACCTTTGGTTGATCCCAATACGGCAAGATTAACCATTTCTGATTTCCTCCATCATTTTTACGCGTTTGTCTATTAAAGCATTAGTGCCAATATCTTCCCTATGAAAAACCGGGCCTTTAATTTTAATTATTTCCTGCTCCACGATTTTTTCCGCTTCCTCTAGCGTATCTGCTTTGGCAATGACGCCAATGGCACGAGAGCCTTTTAAAATTATTTGATTATCTTTCAAATCTACTGAAGCGTAAAATAATTTAACTTTATTTTGGTCAACCTTTGACACATCAATGGCTTGATTCTTTACCGGCTTTTCCGGATAACCTTCAGGCACCACATATTTGCAGACCGTAGCTTTATTTTCAAACTCCACATTTAGTTTATCTAATGCCCCATCGACTATTGCTTGGCCTATTTGTGCCAGATCAGTTTTTAAAACTAACAGCACATTCATGGCTTCGGGATCTCCCAAGCGGGCATTATACTCGATAATTTTCAACCCATTTTTCGTGGTGATAAAATTACCGTACAACACTCCGCGATAATCGCCTAAAGCTTCCAAAACCTGCTGATTAATTTTCTGCGCCTCTTCAATATCACCAACTTTCAAAAAAGGCATGCTAGAATTAGCGCAAGAATAAGAGCCCATGCCCCCGGTATTTGGTCCTTTATCGCCGACCAGCGCTCTTTTGTGATCCTGCACCGCGGGCATGTGCGCTAAATGCTTGCCGTCCGCGAAACTCATCAAAGAAAATTCTTGGCCGATTAATTTTTCTTCTATAATTACTTTGCCATCTTTTTGCAAACACTCTTTTGCATAATTAATTCCTTCATTCGCAGATTGAAAATGATCATCTTGTACTTTCACGCCTTTGCCGCCAGTTAAGCCATCCGGCTTTACAACAAATTTTTCCAAACTAGAACAAAATTCTTCCAAGCCTTCTTCTGATACAAAAGTTTTATATTTTGGATAAGCTAAAATATTGTTCTTTACCAATAAATCACGAGTAAAAGATTTTGAAGTTTCTAATTTTGCCAATTCTTTTACTGGGCCGACAGCCGGTATGTTAATTTTAGCTAATTCGTCTACCACGCCTGCGGCGAGCGGCGCTTCGGGGCCGATCCAAGCGTAGTTCGGCTTTATTTTTTTAGCATAATCTAAAATAGCTGGAACATCTTCCAGATCCCCGATTTTGATTTCCGTGGCCAGTTTTAAAATGCCTGGATTATTAGCTGAAGCAAAAACGAATAATTCTACTTCCTTATTTTCTTTTAATTTATAAGCAATGGCGTGTTCCCTCGCCCCATTGCCGATCAATAAAATTTTCATATTAACAACCGCATTTATTATCGTTTAAACGCATTTTTTCATTGGCGTCTATAACCGCTTTGGTCACTTCCTTGGTGGGATATTTTCCGGTAAAGCAGGCGGTGCAATAATTCTTGGAAAGCGCTTTGGGTACGCGAACCGCTTTTAGCATGTCTTCCACGGTTTGATAGATTAAAAAATCCGCGCCCATGAATTTTCTGATTTCTTCGTGCGATTTTGTGTTCGCGATCAATTCGGCTCTGGTGGGAATGTCCACCCCGTATAAACAAGGGCTGACTACCGGAGGTGAAGCTGAAGCAAAATATACTTTTCTCGCGCCGGCGTCGCGCAGCATTTGCACTATTTCTTTTCCCGTGGTTCCGCGCACGATGGAATCGTCCACCAACAATACATTCTTTCTTTTAATTTCCAAAGGCTGCGGATTTAATTTATATTTCACGGATTTTTTTCTTCGTTCTTGGCCCGGCATTATAAAGGTGCGGCCGATAAAATGATTTTTCACTAATCCTTCCCTATACTTTACGCCTAATTCATGCGCCAAGGCCAAAGCCGCGGTGTTGGAAGTGGAAGGAGCGGGAATCACCACGTCTATTTTTAACTTTTTCTGTAAATTTTTTATACGCCGTCCGAGCATCTGCCCCATTCTTAAACGCGCCTTGTAAACGGAAACGTTATTTTCCATGGAATCCGGACGAGCAAAATAAACATATTCAAATATGCACGGGCGTAAATCCGGTTTGGCTATTTGTTTGGTGTGCACCTGATGTTTGTTATCGATAAAAATGCATTCGCCGGCGTTCACGTCTTTCACGTAATCCAAACCCATCATATAGAACATGACCGATTCCGAAGTGAATACGTATTCTTTGTTTTTTCCCGCTCCTCTGGCTCCAAAAATAAGCGGACGAATGCCGTGCGGATCGCGGAAGGCAAACATGCCCTGGCCCGCGATAATGCCGATCACGGAATAAGCCCCTTTGCATCTTTTATAAACCATTTCCACGGCTTTGAATATTTTTTCTGGCAAATGATTATTTCTGTTGCGTCCGATCTGCTTAGCCAACTCTTTGGCAAACACGGCCAAAATCACTTCCAAATCGCAACCGGAATTAACTTGCCATAAATCTTTTTCAAACAACTCTTTTTTAAGCTCCAAATAATTGGAAAGATTGCCATTATGCGCCATGGAAATGCCATAGGGTGATTGCACGTAAAAAGGCTGGGCGTCTTTGGCGTCACCGCTGCCCACGGTGGCGTAGCGGATATGGCCGATGCCTATATTGCCGGGCAAGCGCTGAATGGACCCCGGATGAAAAATGTCGCGCACAAAACCCAAGCCTTTTTTCAGATGAAAGCCGTTTTTATCGTAGGTGGCGATGCCGCAAGCGTCGTGCCCGCGGTGCTGAAGGGTAATTAAACCATCATAAACTTCCGGCGCGACGTTCCTTCCATCCGTGCCGTAGAGCCCAAATATTCCACACATATTTTATTAGGTTATCTTAATAATTTAGTTAGATGGGCGGATAAGCCGGTGTATAAAGCCGGCGATAATTTTTGCAATTTTTGTTTTTCGCTTTTTGGCAAATCCAAACTATCGATAAACAAAGACATAGATTCTTTGGTAATTTCTTGGCCCCTGGTCAGTTCCTTTAATTTTTCATACGGAGCTTCCACCTGATATTTTCTAAGTACTGTTTGTATGGCTTCGGCTAAAACCTCCCAATGTTTATTAAGTTCTGTCGCGCATGTTTCTTTATCCACTTCCACTCTGTCTAAAGCCTTTAAAGTATTTTTATAAGCCAATATACTATAAGATACGGCCGACCCCTGATTACGCAAAACCGTAGAATCGGTTAAATCTCTTTGCATTCTGGAAACGGGCAACTTATCGCTTAAGAAACTCAAGATTGCATTGGCCATACCCGCGTTGCCTTCGCTATTTTCAAAAAATATGGGATTAATTTTATGCGGCATGGCGGATGATCCGATTTCTCCTTTTTTATTTTGCTGTTTAAATATACCGCGCGAGATATACAGCCACATGTCTTGGTCTAAATCTCTTACTATATTATTGATTCTTCTGACGGCATCATAGGTTTCAGCCAAGCTATCGTGATTTTCTATTTGCGTGGTAAGAAAATTAGGTTCCAAGCCAAGGGAAGTAACGAATTTTCTTGAAAAATTCAGCCAATTTACATTGGGGCAAGCAACTGTATGGGCAGCCCAATTGCCAGTGGCTCCGCTGAATTTTCCCTGTAATTTTATGGTTTTTAAATTTTTAATCTGCCTGTTTAAGCGAGAAGCAAAAACCGCCAGTTCTTTGCCAATAGTGGTGGGAGTGGCTGGTTGGCCATGGGTTAATGCCAATAAAGAAACGCTTCTATATTTTGTTGCTAATTCCTTAAGCTTTTTCTGTAATTTTATAATGGTCGGCAATAAAACATTATTTATGCCGTCTTTCAGCATTAAAGAATAAGCCAAGTTATTAATATCTTCGGAAGTTAGAGCAAAGTGAACAAATTCGGAGTTTACTTTTGACTTTATAAAATATTCTACGGCTTTTACATCGTGATTGGTGGTTTTTTCTATTTCTTTGATTTTTTTGGCATCGGCTTCTGTAAAATTTTCGTAAATTTTTGCCAGCTTGTTTTTATCGGAAGAAGAAAGCTTTAATTCTTTAATGCCTTTTTCTTTGGATAAAGCGAGTAAATATAAAACCTCTATCTTTACCCGGTATTTCATCAGCGCCATTTCGCTGTAATAGGCGGCCAGCTCTTCCAAGTTCTTTCTGTAGCGGCCGTCTAGCGGGGAGATAGAGGTTAAAGTGTTTAATGCCATTTATTGGTTGTTTTTCTTTATCTATTAGGTGCCTAGATATTATAACAGATTTTTTCTAATTGTCCAATATTTTCTGTGCGCCCAAGGCGGCATTGGCTGGATCAATAACTGTCAGCACTGGAGTCTTTGAGGGCATCATCAAAGTGGAGTTGATGTTGATGATAAAATCTTCCTTAGTTTTAAAAGGCGGGCAAGCGATAACTGGCTGTTTAGCATTGGCCGCGCAAAACCCGGAAAGCGCGTTGCTGCGTCCGGCTACGGTAATATAGCAAATTTTATCTTTGCTTTTATTGTTTTTCTCTAGAATAGCCAAAACTTTCTTTGGATCTTTATGCGCCGAAGCTACATGTTCTTCGTGCTTTACTTTAAGATTGTTTAATTCTTTAGTAATTTTCTCTACAAATTCTTTATCCGAGCTTGAACCCATGATAATGATGGCTTTTTTCATATTTTGTATTTTGCTAAATTATTTATTATTCTATCGCGTACGGGAATTTTGGCATCCGGAAATTGAAACTGCTTGCTAGTAATCATTTCATATAACTGAATGTAGCGGCTGGATAATTCCACCACCAATTCTTCCGGGGCTTGGGGTAGAACTTTATCTTTATAAGGATCACAGTGATCAACAAACCAAAGGCGTAAAAATTCCTTATCAATATTTTCCGGCTCTTCGCCTTTATTATACCTTTCTTCATAAGTGGCCGCAATCCAATAGCGAGAAGAATCCGGCGTGTGCACTTCGTCTATCAAAAGCACATTACCATTTTCGTCTTCGCCAAATTCATATTTGGTATCTACTAATATTAAACCGTTTTTCATGGCAATTTCCTGACCGCGTTTGAATATGGTTAAAGCAGCGCTGGCTATTTTATTCCATTTCTCTTCCGCCACTATTTTTCTGGTTACAATATCTTTGGCTGATATTTTTTCATCATGTTTATCGGATTTTGTAGTGGGTGTAATAATGGGTTCTGAAAATTTTTGGTTTTTCTTCATGCCTTCGGGCAGAACATTGCCGCAAAAATTCCTCTCCCCGTTTTTATATGCCATCCAAGCCGAAGTATCCGTGCTGCCCGTGATATATCCGCGCACCACTACTTCCACGGGAAATACCTTGCACTTTTTGGAAACCATAACATTCGGATCCGGCACTTCTAACATAGCGTTTCCAATAATATCTTTGGTTTCATTAAACCAAAACTCGGAAACTTGATTCAACACCTGTCCTTTAAAGGGCACGGAAGCCAAAATTCTATCGAAAGCCGATTGTCTGTCGGTCGTTACCAATATTAATTTATCCGGCTGTTCGTAAGTATCGCGCACCTTTCCTTTTTTAAAATTGCCCAAATCAGAAAAATTAGTTTCGGTAAGACAATTTTTTAGATTCGCTTTGATTATTTCTTTTTTGTTCATAATATTATTATATACTTCTAATTATATATCGTCATCAGCTGTTGATGAAACTGCTTGGTCAAAATCAATAAGATACACTCGAGGCGGCTTTGTTAAGTCGATTTGCCCATCTTCAGTTCTTTCAAAGACCAGGCAAAAATTACCTGCGTGAAGATGACCATGTCGTATATCTAATTCAGATAAAGCACCTATAAGACTATCTATTTGATTGTCAATTTGTAATTTGTAAAGTCCTGTAATCCTTCTCCATGTTGCAACGTTTATTCCTAAAACCCTGGTAAACACTGAAACAACATTTTTTTTTAAATCTTTTACTTCAGCCGCTACTCTAATTATCGGCTCAACAGGGATATAAGTAAATCCTTTTTCTTGCCAAAATTTCCAGTTTTCAAAAGCTTTTTGCCAAGCGAGGAAAGAAAGGAGGTGTATTCGCCGAATGATCACTCTGCTTTTTAATGATTTTTCCGGTTGTCCCGGCACCATATCCAACAGCATTGTTTCAGATCCGGTTTTGTTGAATCTTGCAGATAAAAATCTTTTATCTTCTATGTCTTCATACAGAGGAGTGCTGTTCGCCAATTCATCTAGATTAATGCTAGTTCTTTTTTGATAAGCAGCAACTAATTCGGACATATCCTGTTCTGCAATATTAGAATCTAATTTTAGACCCTTATCACTTACAATTAGTCTTTCTGACAAATCATCCCGTTTAGACGGTGATAAGTTTATCTGTGCTGCCGCGCTTCGAACAGCGGAAATGGGATCATTTATAACTTTATTAATCAGCGCGTCATGCACGGCTTCAGGCGTATCGGGAATCATGTATACCGCATCCAACCGGACGCGAGGATTGGGATGATCCAGCCCCTTAGCAAGTAATGCGTCACCTTCGGCTTCAGATACATATGCAATTGATTTTATTGTTTCCGAAGAAACATCTGGAGCATCTAATTCCTTATTGATTGCCGCAACTAGAAAATCGCCAAGCCGATCTTGTTCAGCTTGCGGCGCGAAGGCGATCATTCGAGCCGCATTTTCTCGGACAATTGGACTTGGATCATTTAATCCTATTTCAATCAGTCTGGTACGCTCTGCCTGAGGCGCTTTAAATATTATACGAGCGGCGATACTTCGAATATAAGGACTTGAATGATGTAATCCTGCGTTAATCAAATTTGTACGCTTTGCTTCGGGTAAATACACTATGGATTTTATTGCTTTTTGACTAATATCTTCATTATTACCATCTAATCCACACTGTATAACATCAATAAGCAAATCACACAAACAATTTTGATCTGCTTCAGAGGCCAAGGCGATCACGTCCAGAATGAACTCAATGCTATGAAGATCTCCTCTTTTAAATATACTGGGCAACAAACCTATCAACTTTTTTTTTGCTTTGTCGTATCTATCAATATCCTCCTCATTGAGGGGCGGGAAACCAGGCACTTCATACATCGACCAGCATTCTCTTGGTAAAGAAGGGTGTTCCTTGCGAGCTAAAGTTCTTTCTGAAATTGGTTCCATAAATACTTGCTAAGTAGATGCTTTTTCTATCGCTCTAGAAACAACATTCTTTAACCTCGCATCAAACGGCTTTGGTACCAAATAATCGCGTTTTGGATGTCTAACTAAATTTGCTAAAGATTTGGTCGCAGCCATCTGCATCTTAAGGGTAATTTTTTTCGTACCTGCATCCAGAGCGCCGCGGAAAATATAAGGAAAGCCTAAAACATTATTGATTTGATTAGGATAATCGGAACGGCCCGTGGCGAAAATAATGTCCGGCCGAGATTTCATGGCCAGCTCATATTTTATTTCCGGATTCGGATTGGCCAAGGCGAAAACCAACGGATCTTTGGCCATTGTTTTTATCATCTCTATTGTTAAAACATTAGCTACGGATAAACCCATAAACACATCAGCGTCTTTTATATAATCTTCTAATTTATTTATGGTAAATTTATCCACTCGCTTCACATTTTCTTTTTTCACTCCCAGTTTTAAAAAATAATCGTAGCAAGCTGTGCCTGCCGCGCCCATTCCGGAAAATATTATTTTTATTTTTTTAATATCTTTTTTAACAAGCTTTAAAGCATTCAATAAAGCCGCACCCGCGATAATAGCTGTACCGTGCTGATCATCATGAAAAACGGGAATGTCTAATCTTTTCTGTAATTCTCTTTCAATGTAAAAACACTCTGGTGCTTTTATATCTTCCAAATTAATTCCACCAAAACCAGTGGCAATTTTTGAAACTATTTCCACGAATTTCTTGGGATCTGTTTCGTCTACCTCGATATCTATGGCATCAATATTCGCGAACTTTTTAAATAATACGGCTTTTCCTTCCATCACCGGCTTGCTTGCAGCCACGCCTATATTTCCCAAGCCTAAAACCGCGGTGCCGTTAGTAATAACCGCGACCGTATTTTTTTTATTAGTGTATTTATAAAGATTTTTTTTATTCTTTTTGATCTCTAGGCAAGGCAAAGCCACGCCCGGAGTATAGGCCATAGAAAGTTCTTTTTGCGTAGCGCACGGCTTTGTTACGGCCAAGCCCGTTTTCCCGCCAAGATGATATTTCAAAATTTCTTCCTTAGATATCTTCATGTAAAAATTGTTTAGTGATTTTTCTGGATTTTTTATAAACATCATGATAAATGCTTCTCCCCTGGCTATCCATAGTAACAATCAATGGCATGTCTTTCACTTCCAGCTCGCAAATGGCATCGGCCATACCCAGCTTTTTCAAATAAATTTTTTTAATTTTCATGGCATTGGCGTAAACCACTCCAGCGCCGCCCACGGCCGCCAAATAAACGGTCTTTCCTTTCATGGCCTTTTTCACCGCGTCATCATCCATGCCGCCTTTTCCAATAAAAGCTTTGATGCCGTATTTTTGAATCAGCTTTATGCTTTTTAAACTAAAACGGGAACTGGTTGTTGGCCCGGCGGAAACCGGAATTGTTTTTCCTTTTTTTTCCAGAACAATGGGCCCGGCGTGATAAATCACGCCATTTTTTATTTTAGAAAAATTATTTTTCAATAAATAATTATATGCTTGATCGCGCGCGGTAAAAATCGTGCCGGAGAGCAAAACTTGGTCCCCGACTTTTAATTTTTTTATCTGGTCTGATACTAATGGTGTGTGTAAATTAATCATGACAATTTTAAAGTTCTTCTTCTTAATGCCCAACAGGTTAAAGAAACGCCCACGAACATGGAAGCGGGGTGGCTGTAACGACCGCTAAATTTAACGCTTAGAGCTGTGGTGTTTCCGCCCAAACCTAAAGGGCCAATTTTTAACGCATTAACTTTATTTAATAATTGTTTTTCAAATTGCGCGAACTTGGCGATTTTATTATGTTCGTTTAAATTTTTTAAGTGCCGGTTTTTCGCGCGGTAAGCGGCTTCCTCGATATTCCCGCAGACGGCCACGCCAATGATATAAGGCGGGCAGCCTTTGCCTTGCGCTTTATAAACTGCGTGCAACACCACTTTTTCCACGGAAGAAAGATCACGGCCCTTGGCGCCGATCTTCGGGTTGGGCAACTGGTAAACCGCGCTGACATTTTCCGAACCGCCGCCTTTAAGCAAAAGCGTAATTTGATTTTTGTTGCTTTCCTTAAAATAAATTATGGGATAATTGCCAATGGCTTTGCCCGTGGCAAAATCAATGGCATTCGGTCGAAGTGGCACTTCTTTGGTGGCAATGTTGGTGGCGTCTTTGATCGCTCTCTTTAATTTTAAATGGGAATATTTTTTCCTTTGATATTGCACGTAAAACAAAGGAATGCCAGTGTCTTGGCACAGAGGCCTTTTTTCCGATCGAGCTAATTTTATATTAGCGAGAATAGTACTCAAAACATTCTTGGCTTGGGGAGATTTTTCCTTTTTATATGCTGCTAGCAAAGCCTGCTCTACGTCTTTCGGCAGATTACAAGAAGTTTGCCGGTAGAGTTCGACTATTTGTTTTTTAATTTTCTGATAATTCATGTGCTATTTAATTTTTATCGTGGCTTTTCTGTCCGGCCCGACCGATACCAGCTCTACCGGAACTTTTACTTCTTGCTCGATCTTCTTGATATATTTCTTCATGTTCACGGGCAAGGCTTTGTAGCCTTTTTTTATAATTAAATTAAAATCTTCTTCGTTTAAATCCTGCCATCCGGGCACATATTCATATATTGGCTGGCATTTTCTAAAAACTTCCAAACTGGCCGGCATATTTTTTATGATTTTTCCGCCTAATTTATAATTCACGCAAATGGGAATCTTTTTCAACCCGCCAAGAACATCGATTTTGGTAATGGCCAAGCTGGTTAAGCCATTCACGCGTACGGCATGCCTCAGTTGCACTAAATCTATCCAACCGCAGCGGCGCGGACGGCCCGTGGTGGTACCATATTCTTGCCCGCGTTCGCGTAAATAATTGGCATCTTTCAAATTACCTTCCGAAGGCAGCGGAGAAGAACCGACGCGAGATAAATAAGCTTTAACCACGCCGATTATTTTATGGATTCTGGTGGGACCGATACCAACGCCTGTGCATACTCCTCCGGCAATAGTATTACTGGAAGTGGTATGCGGGTAAACGCCGTGATCGTTATCGAGCATGGCGCCTTGCGCGCCTTCGAACAGCACTTTTTTACCATCATCAAACGCGTCATTTATTTCCACGGAAACATCGCCAACGTATTTCTTCAGCTTCTGCCCCATTTTCCAATAATTATTGAAGATTTCGTTTTTGTTGAGATCCACTTTTTGGCGATATAATCTTTCCAAAGTATTTTTCTTTAAATCAAAAAGTTTATCGAATTTTTCTTTGAATATGTCTTTGGAAAGCAAATCCACAATACGAATACCGGATCTTTCCGCTTTATCCGCGTAGCAAGGGCCGATGCCTCTTCTAGTAGTTCCGGCACCCAGCTTGCCTTTGTATTCGTCGATCATGCCATCCATTAATATATGGAAAGGGAAAATAACATGGGCGCGTTCGGAAATGCACATATTTAATTTCATGCCTTTGGCTTCAAAACCGGTGATCTCGGAAACCAATACTTCCGGATCAATCACCATGCCGTTGCCCAAAATGATTCTTTTATTTTTATAAAGAACGCCAGAAGGAATAAGGTGCAGTTTGTAAACTTCACCGTCTACTACCAAAGTGTGGCCGGCGTTATTGCCGCCTTGATAGCGCACCACGTAATCCACGTCTTTCGCGAAAACATCGGCGATCTTGCCTTTGCCTTCATCGCCCCATTGGGCTCCGATAATCATTAATGTTTGCCAGGTTTTTTTCATATTTGATTGTATGGAACGCACATGTGCGTTCCTTACTAATTATTAGCACATTTAACTGTGTTTTCAATCAGTTTGGCAACGGTTAAAGGACCAACACCTCCAGGAGTAGGGGTTACCAATTTGGCTTTCTTGGAAACAGATGGGAAATCAATATCGCCAAACATCTTTCCGTTCACAAAGCAAACGCCGGCATCTACCACCACCGCGCCCTTTTTTATCATGTTGCCGGTTATTAAATTATGTTTGCCAACACCCGTGATAACTATATCCGCTTTTTGGGTAATGGCTTTAACATTTTTAGTAAAAACATTACAAACAGTCACCGTTGCCAATTCATGCATTAATAAATTGGTAAGAGGGCGGCCAATTAGATGTCCGGCGCCAATCATGGCTACATTAGCTCCTTTTAAATTTACTTTGTGATATTTTAAAATCTCTAAAATGGCATCGGGCGTGGGCGGTTTTATTTTATAACTGCCCGTGAGCAATTTGCCTAAGTTCGTTTGGGTTAAACAATCTACATCTATTTTTGGATTTACGGCTTCAAGAACTTTCCCGGTTTTTATTTTTTTCGGCAAAGGCAATTGCACGATTAAACCGGTTAATTTATATTTCGGCGTTTGTAATTTCTTTATTTCCGCGATTAATTTTTCCGTGGCAATGCTGGCCGGGTATTTTTTTAATAGAAAATCGATGCCGATTTTCTTGGCTGCTTCGCCTTTTTTGCGCACATAAGTTTGCGAAGGAAGATTGTCTCCAACTAAAATAACCCCTAATTTAGGGGTAATTTTTCTCTTCTTTAAGATGGCGACTTGCTTTAAAAGCCTACTGTAGATACTTTGTGCTATTTCCTTACCGTTAACTATTTTGGCCATTTTATATAATTTAGAAATCCGCCAAACGGGGCGGATATCCTGCTTTAATATAGCAAGTATTTTCTATTTTGGCAAATACCTTGACGACTTTTATCTTTCCTCTTATAATAACCATTACATTTATTTAATCATTAGCATTTTCTTATGCCTAAATACGAAATCCGCGAAGCCTTAACCTTCGATGATGTTTTGCTTATACCGCAAAAAAGCGAGGTACTACCCACGGAAGTATCTTTAACCGCGCATTTAACTAAGGAATTGAACCTGGAAATACCCATTCTTTCCTCCCCTATGGATACGGTTACGGAAAGCGCCATGGCCATTGCCATTGGCAAGGAAGGCGGCATGGGAATCATCCATAAAAATATGGATGAAAACAAACAAGTGGAGGAAGTAAAAAAAGTTAAGCAAGCCGGATTTAAAGTCGGAGCCGCGGTTTCGGTTGGCGACAAATCATTCGCGCGCGCGGAAAAACTGGTAGAAGCCAGGGTGGATGTAATAGTAGTGGATAGCGCTCATGGGCATTCCAAAGGAGTGCTTGATATGGTAAAGCGTTTAAAAACCAGCTTTCCCGAGTTGCTAGTAGTAGGTGGAAATGTAGCCACGCCTGATGCCACCAAAGATTTAATCAAAGCCGGAGCCGACGCGGTAAAAGTTGGTATCGGTCCCGGTTCTATTTGCACCACTCGCGTGGTGGCCGGCGTTGGCGTACCGCAGTTAACCGCTATCATGGATTGCGCGCCTACGGCACATAAATACGGAGTGCCTCTTATTGCCGATGGCGGCATTAAATATTCCGGAGACATCGTAAAAGCTTTAGCCGCCGGCGCCGATTGCGTTATGATGGGCGGTGTATTAGCCGGTACAGACGAAGCGCCTGGGGAAATTATGGAAGAGGGTGGAAAAAAATATAAGGTTTACCGCGGCATGGGATCCTTGGAAGCCATGCAAAAAGGAAGCAAAGACAGATACTTGCAAGAAAGCGTAACTGAAGCAAAAAAATTAGTACCGGAAGGTATAGTAGGAAAAATAAATTATAAAGGTTCGGTAGATAGCGTTATTTACCAATTGCTCGGCGGCGTGCGCGCCGGTTTGGGCTATTGCGGGGCTTCGGATATTGAAGAGCTGCGCGCCAAAGCGCAATTCGTGCGCATCACCAACGCGGGGCTAGAAGAAAGCCACCCGCATTCATTGGTGGAAATACAATCCGCTCCGAATTACGATGAAGAAATGTAAACAAACAACGAACAAAAAAATAACCCACACATATAAAATGTGGGGTTATTTTTTATTTCAGTAAGCAGATAACCCCATGTTTTATACATGTGGGTTATCGATCTTAATGCTATTTCACCGGTTCTGCCGGTTGCTCTATTATCGGCTCTTCTTTTTTAGGCGGTTCTTCTTCCGCCGGAAGAGGAGCTTTTAAAATTTCATTGTCCATGCCCGTGCCCACAGGAATCAATTTACCGATGATCACGTTTTCTTTCAGGCCTCTTAAGTAATCGACTTTGCCGGTAACTGCCGCGTCGATCAATACTCTGGCGGTTTCCTGGAAGGAAGCAGCCGAGAGGAAGCTGTCGGTGGAGAGCGAAGCTTTGGTTAAGCCAAGTAGGATATTATCGGCGGTCAGCGATTTGCCTTTTTTATCGTCGATAGTGTCGTTGGCCTCTAACATTTGATCTCTGGTGATCATTTCACCGAACACGAAGTCGGAATCACCCGGTTCTTTCACCAAGAAGCGGGAGAACATTTGGCGCACGATCAATTCTATGTGCTTGTCATTCAATTTCTGCCCTTGAGAAGAATAAATATATTGAATTTCTTTCACCACGTATCTTTGTACCGCGCCCATACCTTGTAAAGCGAACAATTCTCTCAGATCCAAGTTGCCTTCAGTCATGCGGAATCCTTTAGCCACAAGGTCGCCTTCCTTCACCCATAAACCGAAGCCGATGGGTATCGGATGCTCTTTCAAACCCGGCTTCTCGCCATTGACGGTCAACTCGTTTTTAGAAACAGCCACTAAGCCGTCTACCGGAGATTTTATTTCTTCGCCGTTGTCCACTAATAAAACATCGCCTTCTTTTACTTTATCTTTATCCTTAACTTTAACCTGTATTTTCTTAGTTAGCGGATAAGTTTCAGTAACATTTTTAATATAGCGGATGTTAATTATTTTTTGCTGGCCCTTTTCAATAATCTCTTCCACTTTACCGTCGACTTGCGCGAGCACGCCGGGTTTTTTAAGCGGTCGAGCTTCGAATAATTCTTCCACTCGAGGCAAACCTTGGGTGATATCTTGTCCGGCCACGCCACCAGTATGGAATGTTCTCATGGTCAGCTGGGTTCCCGGTTCGCCAATGCTTTGCGCGGCAATAATACCAACGGCCGTGCCCAATTTAACGGGCTTATTATAGCCTAGATCGTAGCCGTAGCACTTTTGGCAAACACCGCGATGCGTATGGCATTTCAAGACGGAACGAACTACCACTTTTGTAAGCGGCAAATGCTTAATATCATTCACCATGGCTTCAGTAACTAATTCGCCTTTCTTTATAACCGCTTTCTTGGTTTTTGGATCAACTATGTCTTCTAAAATTACGCGGCCCAAAATGCGCTGGAAAATGCTTTCACCCATTTCATCGCTTTCCTTCTTCGTAATATCCAATCCTTCATTCGTACCACAATCTTCTTCTATTACCACCACGTCTTGAGAAACATCAATCAGCCTTCTGGTTAAATAACCGGCGTTGGCTGTTCTTAAAGCGGTATCGGTTAAGCCTTTTCTGGCGCCGTGGGTAGATAAGAAATATTCCAATACATCAAAGCCTTCTTTGAAGGATGCTTTAACCGGCAATTCAATGGTTTCACCGGCCGGGTTAATAACCAAACCTTTCATGCCCATCATCTGGGTTACCTGGCCCCATGAACCGCGAGCGCCGGAATCGATCATGTAAAAAGTGGGGCTTTTCAAATCCAATGACTTGCGGCAATGTTCGGTCAATTCGTCTTTGGTTTTGGTCCACACTTCGATGATTTTTACGCGGCGTTCTTCTTCCGTTAACAAACCCATATCGAATTGCGATTGAATTTCTTCCACCTTGATTTCGGAAGCGGCCATTACTTTTCCTTTACTGGCCGGCACCGGCGTATCGCCCATGCCCCAGCTCATGCCGGAGAAAGTAACATAATAATTGGCTTCGTCTTTTACATCATCCAACAGCTGAACAGTTCTTTCTCGACCTTCTTTCACCAAGCATTCGGCGATTATTTTTTTCAGTTCTTTCTTGGAGATCAATCTGTTGACGTATCTTAAGCTTTCCGGAAGTATTTCGTTGAAAATAACGCGGCCGCAAGTGGTTTTCACCATTTCATTATTCAGCTTCACATAGATCTCTTCGCGAAGATTGATAGCTTTGGATTCAAAAGCCAAGATTGCTTCTTCTTTATTGGCAAAGTATCTTTTTCTATCGGATACTTTTTCATCATTTTCTTCGGAAGTTAAATAGTAGATGCCCAACACGATATCTTGCGAAGGAGTAACCACAGGTTCGCCCGTAGCCGGCTTTAATAAGTTGTTGGAAGCCAGCATGATGCGGCCCGCTTCTTTTTTTGCTTCTTCGGTTAGCGGCACATGCACGGCCATTTGGTCTCCGTCGAAGTCGGCGTTGAAAGCGGTACAAACCAAAGGATGAATCTGGATGGCTTTACCTTCTATCAATACCGGTTGGAAAGCTTGGATACCTAAACGATGCAGAGTCGGAGCGCGGTTCAACAGAACATGCGCGTGCTTAGTTACTTCTTCCAGGATGTCCCAAACCTCTGATCTTCCGCTTTCAATGAAGCGATTGGCACTGCGCACATTATATACATATTCTCTGGCAATCAATTTGGATATGACAAAAGGTTTGAAAAGTTCCAAAGCCATTCTTTTCGGCAAACCGCATTGGTGCAATTTCAAATTCGGACCGACCACGATAACCGAACGGCCGGAATAGTCTACTCTTTTACCAAGCAGGTTTTGGCGGAAACGGCCTTGTTTGCCTTTTAACATATCAGCTAAAGATTTCAGCATGCGCTTCTGGCCGGTTGATGCGGTAACGGTTTTGCCGTGTCTGGCGCCGTTGTCTATCAAGGCGTCGACCGCTTCTTGCAGCATTCTTTTTTCATTGCGCTGAATTACTTCCGGAGCGTTTAATTCTTTTAATCTTTTCAAACGATTGTTGCGATTGATGACGCGGCGATATAAATCGTTCAAATCGGATGCGGCAAAGCGTCCGCCGTCTAATTGCACCATGGGGCGCAGGTCGGGAGGAATTACCGGAAGCTCGGTTAATATCATCCATTCCGGACGGATGCAATTTTTCTTTAAATTTTTCACGAGTTTTAAGCGGCGAATCAAGCGGTGTTTTTGATTCTTGGTTGATTCATCAATTTCTTTATTGATCTGCTCGATCAATTGATCAACATCCACTTTTTCAAGCAGAGAACGAATGGCTTCCGCGCCGATGTCTGCGGAAAAAACATGGCCATACTTCAAAGACAAGTCTTGATACTTGTTTTCGGAAATAATTTCCATTACTTTCAAATCTTTCAATTCTTTCTTGGCCAATTCTACGGCTTCATCAAGATCTTTCAGCTTTTCATCGCGAATGACAGTGGCGTTGATAAGCTCTTGCTCGAATTCTTCGTCAATGGCTTTTAATTTTTCCTGATTGTCTTTCGCTTTCGCTATGGCCGTTTCTTTTCTTTGCTTGATTTCTCCGATTTGCTGAGTGCTTTCTCCGCGGATGGCTTTTCTTTTGTTGTCCGCTTCACGATTGATCTGCTCTATCGTATCCTTTTTTAAGCCTTCGTCCACGCTGATTATGATAAAGCTGGCGAAATAAATTACTTTTTCCAAAGCTTGCGGAGACAAATCTAAAACCAAGCCGATTTTGGATGGCACGCCGCGCAAAAACCAGATATGAGAAACCGGCGCAGCCAATTCGATGTGGCCCATGCGCTCGCGGCGCACGATGGAACGGGTGACTTCCACTCCGCATTTATCGCAGACAATGCCTTTGTAGCGGATCTTCTTGTATTTGCCGCAATAGCACTCCCAATCTTTGGAAGGGCCGAAAATCTTTTCGCAAAATAATCCGTCTTTTTCCGGCTTTTGAGTGCGGTAATTAATAGTTTCCGGGCGTATTACTTCACCGTAAGACCATTTTTTAATTTCATCCGGCGAAGCCAATTTTAAACGCATGGCGTTAAAATCTGTGGGGCGGTTGTTATTATATTCTGGCATATATTTATAGATGGTTAATTATTTCTTTTTCTTAGTTGGTTTGCTTTTTGGTTCTTTTACTTCTTTTTCTTCTTTAACCGGCTCGACGGGTGTTTCTTTTCTGTTCTTATCAAAAAGTTCCACTTCTAAGCAAAGACCTTTCAACTCGCGCACCAAGACATTAAACGATTCCGGAATATTAACTTTGCTAATGCGTTCGCCTTTAATGACCGACTCGTAAGCTTTGGAGCGGCCGGGCACATCGTCGGACTTGATAGTTAATATTTCCTGCAAGCTGTACGCCGCGCCATATGCTTCAAGAGCCCATACTTCCATTTCACCAAAGCGCTGTCCGCCGAATTGAGCTTTACCACCCAAAGGCTGTTGCGTGACTAAGGAATAAGGACCAATGGAGCGTTGATGGATTTTATCTTCCACCATATGGTTCAATTTCAACATATAAGCATAGCCGCAAGTTACTTTTTGCTCGAATTTGTTTCCGGTACGGCCATCGTACAACACTAATTTTCCGTCTTCGGGATAGCCGGCTTTGACTAATTCTTTTCTAATGACTTTTTCTGAAGGTCCGCGGAAAGGAATGGTGGCTACTTTATAACCCAAAGCTTTGGCCGCTAACCCTAAGTGGGTTTCCAGCACCTGGCCCAAGTTCATACGAGATACTATACCAAGAGGGTTTAAAATAATATCCACGGGCGTGCCGTCTTCCGAGAAAGGCATATCTTCAATGGGCACCACGCGGGAAATAACGCCTTTGTTGCCATGGCGGCCGGCCATTTTGTCTCCCACCTGCACTTTTCTAAGTTGCGCAATGGAAACTTGAATGGTTTTAATAACGCCGGATTGCAGTTTATCTCCGCTTTCTTTGGAGAAAACTTTTACGTCTACCACTTTACCGTGTTCACCATGTTCCAAATATAAAGATGAATCTTTTACGTCTTTGGCTTTTTCTCCGAATATGGCGCGAAGCAATTTTTCTTCCGCGGAAAGTTCGGTCTCGCCTTTGGGAGTGATTTTCCCAACGAGGATATCGCCGGAAGAAACCTGGGCGCCTACGCGCACCACGCCTTCGGCATCAAGATCTTTTAATTTTTCTTCGCTGACATTGGGAATGTCTCTGGTTACTATTTCAGGCCCCAGTTTTGTTTCGCGGACGTCTACCGTGTAATCTTCTATATGAATAGAAGTGTATTTGTCCGATTGCACCAAGCGTTCAGAAAGCAAAATGGCGTCTTCATAGTTGCCGCCTTCCCAAGGCATATAAGCTACTAATACGTTTTGGCCCAAAGAAAGTTCGCCTTGATCAGTGGAAGCGCCGTCTGCCAAAACATCGCCTTTTTTAACTTTTTGATCAATATCTATAATAGGCTTCTGGTTCATACAAGTGGAGGCGTTGGAGCGGGCGAAGTTATTCAGTTGATAAACATGTTCGCTTTTCTTTCCTTTTACCACTATATGCGAAGCATCCATTTCTTTGATAGTGCCATCTTCTTCGGCAACGACAACTTGGCCGGAATCTACCGCGGCTTTGGCTTCAATGCCCGTGCCGATAATCGGAGCGTCCGGTTTAATGCAGGATACGGATTGGCGCTGCATGTTCGTGCCCATCAAGGCGCGGACCGCGTCATCGTGTTCCAAGAAAGGAATTAATGAAGTGGCTACGGAAATAATCTGCCGAGGGGAAACATCCATGTAATCAATGTTCCAAATGTTTTCAATGGCCGGTTTTCCGTGTTTGCGCACTTCGATTTTATCTACTGTTAAATTTCCATTTTCATCAATCGGGGCCGTGGCGGAAACGGTAATGCTTTTTTCTTCGGTGAACGCATCCAGATAAACTATTTCATCGGTTACTCTGGCCTTTTTATTCTTTTCGTCTTTAGCTATTTTTCTATAAGGAGTTTCAATAAAGCCGAATTCATTTACCCGCGCGTAGCAAGATAAATGGCCTACCAAGCCGATGTTCGGACCTTCCGGAGTGGCAATGGGGCAGATGCGGCCGTAGTGAGTTCGGTGCACATCGCGCACTTCGAACCCGGCGCGTTCGCGAGATAAGCCTCCCGGGCCCATGGCGGATAATCTTCTCTTGTGTTCCAGTTCGGCTAACGGATTGGTTTGATCCATGAATTGAGAAAGCTGGGAAGACATGAAAAATTCGCGGATAGAACCAATCAAAGGCCTGGCGTTGATCAATTGGCCAGGTGTTAAAGTGGTAACATCCTTAGTACTCATTCTATCTTTCACTATTCTTTCCATGCGAGCCAAGCCGATGCGGAATTTATTCTGCACCAATTCGCCGATGGCGCGCACTCTTCTGTTGCCCAAATGGTCGATATCATCCGCTTCTTCTTGGGTATTATTTAATCTGATAATTTCCGATAATACGGCCACGATATCTTCCTTCTTTAAAACACGATGTTCGCGCGTAATGGGAAATCCGAAACCGAAGCGGTTGTTTATTTTATATCTGCCTACTTTGCCGAAATCGTAGCGGTTGAAATTAAAAAACATGGCGTGAATCAAGCTTCTGGCGTTATCTACCGTGGCTAAATCTCCGGGGCGGATTCTTTTGTATACTTCTTTTAATCCTTCTCCTTCGGATTTGGCAATGTCTTTGTGCAAAGTGGATTCAATGTGCTTGTTTTCTTTATCCGTATCAATATCTTTAAAAAGGGCTGCTATTTCTTCATCAGAGCTATAGCCAAAGGCGCGCAAAAGCGAGGTTACGGCCACTTTTCTTTTGCGGTCTATCTTCACGTAGATGACATTATTCATGTCGGTTTCAAATTCCAGCCAAGCTCCGCGATTCGGAATGATCTTGGCGCCGTAATAGCGGCGTCCTTTTTGGATGTTGGAAGTGAAAAACACGCCGGCGCTGCGGATTAACTGAGAAACCACCACGCGTTCCACGCCGTTGATAATAAAAGTGCCTCTGTCCGTCATTAACGGAAAATCGCCCAAATATACTTCTTGTTCTTTCTGTTCTTTGGTTCTCTTGTTGGAAAGCCTGGCGTTCACGCGCAAAGCCGCTTCAAAAGTGACATTCTTGGCTTTGGCCGTGCGTTCATCGAATCTGGGTTCATCTAAATAATAGTCTGTCAGGGACAGTTCCAAATCTCTTCCGGTAAAGTCAGTGACCGGGTTAATCTCTTCCAATAGCTCTTTTAAACCTTCTTTAACGAACCATTGATAAGATTTTTTTTGCACTTCAATAAGATTGGGAAGCGGAACAGATTCTATAAGATCGGAAAATGTTTCTCTTCCTTTTGTTACTTCGCTGTTTTTTGGCATAAAAAAATAAAGCACCCACGTTTTGCTTGAAAACAATGAGTTAAATTAATTATTGAACTTGTTTTTTAGAGAAGATTACCACTTAATTCCCTTTTGAGTTAATACCCTAGTTAGGACTTGTTTGCTTATTTTCTTCCCTAATTCATGAGTAAATAAAGCAAAACTTACTCTAAAGGTTTTATAGGGTTGTGTCAAGGGCATTAATTTGGGAGTTATCCACAATGGAGCAGCTCTCTGGCCACATCGCGGTCATCCCACTTTACCTTGACGCCATGTGGCATGGCCATCACCGGGTCTGATCCTTTGCCTGCCAGCAGAACAATATCGTCTTTTTGCGCTAAAGAAAGCGCTTTTTTAATAGCTTCGCGTCTATCAATAATTTTATAGTGTTTGATATTTTTTATGCCCTTAATCATCTCATCAGCGATTTTAGAAGGATCATCATCATAAGGGTCATCGGTTGTAATAACAGCTGCGCCGCAATATTTGGATAAAATCTCTCCCATTACTGGCCGGCGCCAAGAATCTCTCCCGCCGCCCGTGGGGCCGGATACCGCTATAATTTTATTCTTCAGCTCCTCATTTATATATAACTCCTTAATAGTTTGCAAAACCAATTCCAAACATTTCGGCTCGTACGCGTAATCCACGATCACTTTATAATTTTGCCCTTCATTAATTAATTCCATTCTTCCGGGCATGCCCTTAAACTTTTTTAAATAATTACTCATATCAGAAAGGGTAAATCCTAAAGCCGTGCCCACGGCAATGGCGGGCAGAGCGTTATAAATATTAAAAGCCCCAATCTGCTTTAAAGTAAAATCCGTTGCTTCGTTTATTTTAAAAGATATTCCTTGTTCGCTGTTTTTTATTTCCGTGGCATTGATATCGGCGCTATTGCGCGTACCGTAAGTGATTTTTTCGTCAGCCGGGAAGCCCAAGAAATATCCGGATTCTTTGTCGTCGAAATTGGCAATAATGGTTTTCTTGATTTTCTTGCCATTAATAATTTTTTCTTTCAAAGCCAAAGATTTAAAAAGCTCGCCTTTGGCTTTTTTATAATTATCGTACCCGCCGTGGGATTCAATATGCTCCGGAGACAAGTTCAAGAAAATAGCGATATCATAATTAATGCCGTAGTGCCTCCATTGTTTTATGCCTTCGGAAGAAGTTTCCACAACCGCGTACTCGCACCCGGCCTTTACCATATCGGATAATAATTTTTGCAACTGAAACCTCCCTACCATGGTCATCTTCTTTTCATTCACCCATTCTTTATCGTGAATGCGAAAATTAGTGGTGGCGGTAAGGCCGGCTTTATGCCCGGCTTCGTGCAACATATGCCAAATGATATTGGTGGTGGTAGATTTTCCCTTGGTGCCGGTTACGCCAATAACGATTAATTTCTCCGAAGGATGGCGATAATAGAACGCGGCCAAAACAGCCATGGTTTTATGGTAAAACGAAAGCCAATTCGCAGGAATAATTTTTTTAATTAATTCTTTCATTATTTTTCTTCCTTTGCTTCTTGCAAACTTTGATACGCATTAATTATGCCCGTACCCATTTTATCTCCCAAACCCGCATCATCCGCGTTGGCTTTAATATAATGCATTATGTTCTTACGGGTCAATTTTTCATTATAAGATTTAAGCAATCCGGCTAAACCGGAAACAATGGGCGTGGCCATGGAAGTGCCTTCCATGTAGCCATAGTAATCATCGTATCCCAGTGATTTATTTTTATAATAAGTACTAAAGATATAAGTGCCGGGTGCGGATACATCCACGCAATCGGAACCATAATTGCTGAAATAAGCCGCCTTCTGATTTTTATTGGTGGCGCCTACGCCCAACACGCCTTCATGGCAAGCGGGATAAATGGGTTTTTTATTCAAGTTCTTTTCGTCATTGCCCGCGGCCGCCACAACAACAATGCCCATATCTTGGGCGTACTGCACAGCCTCGTTTTCCGCATCGCTATCACCGTAACTGCCAAAGCTTAAATTAATAACATCCGCTCCGTTATCCGCCGCGTAATAAATGGCATCGTGAATGGCCTTAATGGTACCGGATCCTTCGTCGTCTAAAACCTGCAAAGGCATTACTGTGCACTTTTGGCATACGCCGGCCACGCCAATACTGTTATCAGATGAGGCTCCAATAATGCCGGAAACATGCGTGCCATGGATCAAGCCGATTTCGGTTTTATCTCCGGTTAAATCCGGCTTGGGATTATTATTGTCATTGATAAAATCCCAGCCATGCGTGTCATCTATATATCCGTTATTATCGTCATCTATATTATTGTCGGCAATTTCATCGCTGTTCTGCCAAATTTTTTCTTCCAGATCCGGATGGCCTATGGCTATGCCCGTATCCAGCACGGCTACAACCACTCCTTTTTTTCCTTCTTCCATGCTCCAGGCCTTGGCCGCTTTTATTTCCGGCAGATGCCATTGATAATTATAAAAAATATCATTGGGCGCGCTTAACGCGTAGCGCCTGATATTTCTCTCCGCTTTTTCTATGTTTGGATTGCGCAAAAAGTTAGCGATGGCTTCGGGTTTTACCTCGGCCAGCCGGTATTTTTCCTCGCCTTTTATTTTATAAATAATTTCTTCGGCAAAAACGCTTGGCGCGAAAAAAAATATTATTAAAATAATGACTGAAAAAAGTCTATTTCTCATCTTTATTTGTACCATTTAACTGTTTATACATGGCATTAACTTGCATACCACCATAGACCGTGGCTGGAAATAATAATTCCATTAATGACCTATTCTTAGTTTCAAAAAGACGGCTTGCTCCATATCTTTTGTCATCTGCTTCTTTTCTCTTTTTTTCCGCTTCCCCATTAAGAATTATGGTCCCAGTTAATTGATCATAAGTAGGAACATAGATTTGGACTTCACGATATCTTACCACTCCTGTGGAATCAGTATGCTTAATGTAAAATTTGGCATAACGCACCAAGCCACGACCACCCGGCCCACCGCTATCTATCGGCTTGCCTATATCGGGCATAGGTTTATATTTTATTATTTCCACTTGTCCGTTTGCTCTTGATAATAAAGTATAAATTAAATCTGCCACAGGCGCTGGAGCTTTTATAGCGCTTAATTCGCGTCCATCTGCATCAGTTACCCTAAATGGCTTGCCAGTTTTAGGATCAACCGGCAAAGCATACTCCCGCTGCATGCACTCCTCAGGAGATATATCATTCTCAAAAGGTTTATCCGGATCATTGGATATTCTATTAAATACATAAGATTCCGCAAAAACATCCATAGCTATATCAGCATAATTTTGTTCTTCCCCGATAGCTTGATCGCGGACGATTATTTTTCTTAAAACCTGTCTGATTTCTTTGGGTCGGCTAGTTATTTCCACGCATCTGTAAACTCTAGGTTTAAGCGCGACTCCTTCCGCAGTATCACTATAAGGCGCATCGATCAATGTTAATTGGTGCGTGTCCTGCTTGTCTTTATCACGATTCCGAAAAGAACCTTCTAAATTGACAATCGGGGTAATGCCCTTTTTTAAAAATATATTTCTAATATGATAAGCATCATTTAACAACAATAATAAAATCAATTTTCTTTGCGCCTCCCATCTTATTTTTCGACGCATGGCATCATTAGTTCCTTCCAACGCAGGGGATTGGCCGGCAGCTATGTCTAATAATTCAGCTAAACTGGCATTTTTTACCTCTTCCAAGGGATCAGCAATACGAACTTGCGTTGCTTCATTCAAATCAGTAAAAAAAGTATCCACTTCGGCGCTTATCTCATTAAATTCTCGATCGCTGGAAATATTTAAAAGACCTTCTTCATCTAATTTATGGATCAAATCTTCGGTGGTGGCACCTTGAGCTTCTTTGCTTTTTCTAAATTTTTTTAATATACTCAAAGCCTTTAAAATTTTATAAGCCAATGGATTGCTAGATAAAATTCTCAACTCTCTAATTGACGGATTATCTCTTAAGAGCAGGGGGAGCAATAAACTAATAGTGGGGAATCCTTCGCCGGTAGCCGGATTAAACCGCGCCACGTCATGATCGATTTCCGTATCAAATACTCTTTCTTCGGCATTATTTAAAACAGCTTCTAAATTAGAATTATGCAATGCCTTGCGTACTTCATCGATATTGTAATTCCCTATTTTATCACGCCATAATTCTTCACTCTCCTGAATTAGGTCATCAATGGCTTTTGTTTGCGGATTCTTTTTATCATCAAGTAGCCTAATCGATTGAAATCTTAATTTGTCTATTTTTCGCAAAGTGCGATATTTTTTTTCAACACTCCCTATGCTTTCGTTAGTTGATTCTTCAGCTTCTTTTATTTTTCTGCCACGCAATAAACCCTCTAATACAATTAATTTTTTTACCGCTTCAGCCAACCGAAACCGACGCATGATTTCTTCACACGCTTTTATCCTTTGTTCTTCGTTCGTTTCCGTGCGGCTTTCCGCGCGATCTTCTGCGTTCGGAGATAAACTATCTAATATTTTATGCTTCTTTCTATGATGTTCTTTATCTTCAATTTCTACGCTGCCAGTAGTTAAAAGTTCTTGGGCTTGCTCTGGCGAAAGAAAAATAAACTCTTTTATTTTATTACCTTCCGCATCCAAGGGATACGGCTGATCGATTAATTCCGGCAAAAAACGCCCAACTAAAAAATGAACGTTATTGTTTTCTCTTATAACTTCTTCTTCCCTAGGATGATCATAAGAGTACTCCTGTTCTACGGGTAAAATGTCAATAGAATGTCTTTGCAGCCTAATGTGCGTTTGCCTTAAACACTCTTGAGAACCCAAGACGACCAACTGTTCATCATCAAAATCATTATCGTCTGGCACATGGGTACGAATCGGCATTAATTGGTCAGGGTTTACATCTCCTCCTTTTCTTAGGAGAATTAAATTTGTAAAATGAATATTTTGTAGATCTTCATTGTCATCTAATTGTTCGCGAGATTGAAATGTGAATAAATGAACAACTTCAGAACGATTCTCTTCTCTTCTTTCTCTGCGCTCGCCATTGCTGCCTGGTTCTTTGGTAATTTTTTTTTTAGAATCAACTGACGATCTGCTCAGACCAAAATTAATAGTGGTAAGTCCTTCTCGGGTTATATGTTTATTTTCTCTCTCTCCGCCCATAACATTTAAAAAAATTAGTAATAATATACTAATTTTACCAGATTTTTACGAAAAAATCAAGCTAAAATTTCACTATTCTTTGGAAAGCCGGAATTTCCATGTGGAAATTACCAAGCAAACGAATATCCAAGAAACTACTATTATTATATTTCGCGGATTATCAAAAGGGGAGGCCGCATCCAGAGTGACTGCGCGGATCATGCGCAGCAAAGGGGCCAAAGGCAAGTAATCAACAAACATGGAAAGCCATTTGGGCAATTGGTCTATGGGGAAAAACACGCCGGCTAGGAACATCATGGGAATGGTAATGGCCGTAGCCATGCCTTGAGCCGCGTCCGTAGTTCTGGAAAGGCTGGCGATCACAAAACCAATCAACTGGAAAAGTATGGCGCCTAATATGGCCAAGCAATAAATTATAAAAATATTTCCGTAAATATGCGCGCCGAATCCGTAAACGGCTATCAATAAAATTATGCTGATCTGAAACATATTGACGCATAAGCGGGAAACAACTTCAGCCACTATAAACTTCCAGCTGGGCAAAGGCGTGGTGGTAATGCGCTTTAAAATTTGGTCTTCCCGGTATTTAGACATTCCCACGGCAATGCCGATGATGGAAGAGTTCATTAAAGCCAGCCCTAATATGCCGGCCATGACAAAATCAAAATATGTTAGGTCGCGAGTGTTTATTTTTTCTTCCTCAATGGTAAAAATTTTCTGCGTCTGCGTCATTTGAAAGCTGGTGGCCGTTATAAACTGGTCCACAAAGCCTATTAAAGCGGAATTTACTTGCGAGTTTCCCGGATCATAAATTATTTTTATGCTTTTTGGCGCGTTGGGGTCGGTAAAGTCGCCGAATTTTTCCGGAATCACCACCACGGCCGAGGTTGTGCCTTTGGTTACTTCGTCTTTGGCTGTGGCTTCATCGGTTTCCTCTTTTATTTTAAATATTTCTGAATCCGTTAAAGCGGTTTTAAAACCATTGGCCAATTCAGTCTGTGATCTATTAATCAAGGCCACGGAGCCGACAGTGGTATTTTTCCCGAAGAAAAACCCGAAGATGCAAGTAAAAATCAAAGGAAAAAACAATGCCCAAAAAAGGGAGTGTCTGTTCCTTATTATCATTTTTAAATCGGCAAGCAATAATTTTTTAAACATACTATTCGTCTATTGATTTACCTGTTAATTCCACGAACACATCTTCAAGCTTGGCGCGGCCCACGGTTAAGCTAAGCGGATTTAATTTCTGCACGCAGTCCAAAGCTTTATTCAAATCATCAGCGCTTTTTAATTTTAAAGAATAATCTTTTTCTTTTCCCAATACTTTTTCTAACTTTCCCACTTTTTCCAAAGTGGCTACGCCATCTTCTTTCAATTCTTTTACTAAAAAATTAATAGTATAAGGATTTTTCGCTCGTTCTATCAGTTTATGCGTCTCATCTATAGCCAGCAATTTTCCTTTATCCATTATACCGATGCGGTCGCACAACATTTCCGCTTCTTCCATGTAATGGGTAGTCAGTACTATGGTTTTACCTTGCGATTTTATTTTCGTAATCAATTCCCACAGCCTTCTTCGCGCAATGGGGTCTAGACCCGTGGTCGGTTCATCTAAAAAAACAATTTTCGGATCATTCACCAAGCTGGCGATAATGGAAAAACGCTGGCGCTGGCCGCCGGACAAAGCATTCACGTAAACTTTGGCTTTATGTTTCAAGCCCACGATATGCAGAAGCTCTTCCGGATCAATGCTTTTTTTATAAAAGCTGGCAAATAAATTTAAAATTTCCCGCAGAGTCAAGAAATGGTAGTAAGCCGTGGATTGTAGCTGCACGCCGATTTGTTCTTTAATATCGTTAAGCTCATGCTTTACATCGTGGCCCAAAACTTTTACTTCTCCCTGGGTGGCTTTTCTTAAACCTTCAATTATTTCCAGAGTAGTGGTTTTGCCCGCGCCGTTTTCCCCTAATAATCCGAAAACTTCGCCTTCGTTGACGTAAAATGAAATGCCGTCAACTGCGTTGAGCTTTTTATAGCTTTTTACCAAATTTTTAACTTCAATAACTTTAGACATAGCGTCCATTTTAATCAAATAAAAAGATTTAGTCAATTCAGAATACGATTGTTATCAAAAATCATTTCGTTGTCCAATGCACCCATTTTGACCAACTACCCTTAACCATGTCTTTTTGCGCGCGAACTCTTACGTAGTATTTCTTTTGTGATTTTAAATATTTTATCTTCTTTTTGTTGTTCACAGTAATAACTTTTCTAATCTTTTTAAAATTTCCTTGTTTATCCTTCCTGGCTAATTGCATGATATATATTGTATTTATATCTTCTGCGGGGCGCCACGTAATTTTCGTTGTTACTTTTTGAATATCATACGCCCTAACATTCGATACTTTTCTAATGCTTGGCATGTTAACATTTTCGTTGGAAATCGGCGGCACAATTACCGTTTCCACCGGCGGTTCTTCTTTCGGCTGTTCAATAGGTTCGGCCGATAAAGCTTGCATACTGTAAATTTCTGTTTTCACGCTCTCCCTGTTTCCGGTACTATCCACGCTAAAAAACTTCAAGGTAGCATCTTGGGCAATATCTAACGGCGAAATATACAAATTAGAGCGCATGGAAGGATTTGAGCCGTCCATCGTATAGTAAATTTTTGGCGAAGCGTCTTTGTTGTCCGTGGCCGATAAAGTAACGGAAACGGAACTGGTGTAAGTTCCCCCGGCCGGAGACGCGGAAGATGCGGGAGCGGTGCTATCTACATCTATAATATAATACTCCGCACGGACAGCTTCCTGATTGCCGGATTCATCCACGCTAAAAAATTGCAAAGTGGTATTTTGAGTTATGCTGAGAGGCCAATAATACTTTCCGGATAAAATGGTTGGGCTGCTTCCGTTGATTGTGTAATAAACATCCGGGGATGCGTCTTTGTTGTCCGTGGCTGATAAAGTAACGGAAACGGAACTGGTATAAGTGCCGCCGGCCGGAGATGCGGAGGATGTTGGAGCGGTTTCATCGATTTCTTCTATATTATTTAACGCGCAAGTCTGCCAGCCATTGGCCGCGGATAATAAATAAACAGTATCGTCGACAGACAAACTGCTGTCATAACTATTTATTTTTATATTATTGTTGGCGAATGAGCTTAGCCAAGAACAACTGGCGCCGTAAGCCACTTTATATTTTTTATTATCTATTTCCGTAATAAAATAATTTAAATCCGCGTTAACATTCCCGATATAAAGATCGTGCAAAGAAAGCGGCTCCGTATTATTGGTTATCACGCAAGAGTTAACATAATATTCAACGCTATTATTGATATTCGGCATGTAGGGGTACACCGAGGCGGTATCAATATATAAAGAATCGCCTTCGTCATACGAGTAAAAATAGCATCCGGTGCTGGTATCTATAATATATTGATAGTAGGCATTGCTTATCAAGAGAGAATCGGCATCCAGATATTGGTCTATGGCATAACTGCGCCAGTCGGCCTTGGATTGATTTGGATAAAAACAACAAAATATCATGACAATTAACACACTTAAAAAAAGAACTATTTTTTTCATAGTAAATTTATTAAATTTTTCAATAATTAAAAAACATTATACAAGACAATACACTAATGTCAATTTTTACTCCTCAAACGGCACCCAGCTAAACACTTTCTTGCCAACATGGTTAAGAAGCACTACTACGCTCTTGTCTTGTATTTCTACTCTGTAGTCTTTATTAATGTTTTGGTAACTGGTTTGTTTTAATAAATGGAAAGTGTTCTTTTTAGTGTTAAAGCTGTATATACGAATATACAGGGTAGAA